>DATLOQ010000156.1:0-7986 GCA_035536235.1 Mycobacteriales bacterium | reverse complement strand
CCTCGAGGCGCCGACGATGGGCGGGATCATCCCGCGCGGCAAGGGCGAGACGATCCGGATGACCCGTGGGTCGTCGCTCGCCGACTTCGCCGACAAGATCAACATCAACCCCGGCTCGCTCGTCCAGCTGCTCTTCGGGCTCGGCGAGATGGTCACCGCGACACAGTCCTGCAGCGACGAGACGCTCGAGCTCATCGGCGTGCAGCTCGACTACCAGGTCGAGATCGTCAGCCCCGAGGACGAGGACCGCGAGCTCCTGGAGAGCTTCGACCTGGAGTTCGGCGGTGAGTGGGAAGACGACGCCAACCTCGTCAGCCGACCGCCCATCGTGACCGTCATGGGTCACGTCGACCACGGCAAGACCAAGCTGCTCGACGCGATCCGCAAGACCGACGTCGTGGCCGACGAGGCCGGTGGCATCACCCAGCACATCGGCGCCTACCAGGTGCACTCGGCCCACACCGGTCGGCTCATCACCTTCATCGACACCCCGGGACACGAGGCGTTCACCGCCATGCGCGCCCGCGGCGCGAAGGTGACCGACATCGCCGTCCTGGTGGTCGCCGCTGATGACGGCGTCAAGCCGCAGACGATCGAGGCGCTCAACCACGCGCAGGCGGCGGACGTTCCGATCGTCGTGGCGGTCAACAAGGTCGACAAGGAGGGGGCCAACCCCGACAAGGTGCGCCAGCAGCTCACCGAGTACGGCCTTGTCGCCGAGGAGTACGGCGGCACGACGCTCTTCGTCGATGTCTCCGCCAAGACCGGGGCCAACATCGACGACCTGCTCGACGCGGTGCTGCTGACCGCTGACGCCGCGCTCGATCTGCGCGCCCAGGCCGACGTGCATGCGCAGGGCGTTGCGATCGAGGCGCACCTGGACAAGGGTCGCGGTCCGGTCGCCACCGTGCTCGTGCAGCGCGGCACCCTGCGCGTCGGCGACTCCATCGTGGCCGGCGATGCTTTCGGCCGGGTGCGAGCCATGTTCGATGACAACGGCACTCCGGTGACCGACGCCGGTCCGGCGTACCCCGTGCAGGTGCTCGGCTTCGAGTCCGTGCCCGGGGCCGGCGACAACTTCATGGTCGTCACCGAGGACCGCACCGCACGGCAGATCGCCGAGAAGCGTCAGGCCCGCGAGCGCAACGCGCAGCTTGTCGCCCAGCGCGGCCGGCCGTCTCTCGAGGACCTCTTCGAGCGGATCGAGGCCGGCAAGGTCGACCAGCTCAACCTCATCCTCAAGGGCGACGTGTCCGGCTCGGTCGAGGCGGTCGAGGACGCGCTGCTCAAGCTCGACGTCGGCGAGGAGGTCAGCCTGCGCATCCTGCACCGCGGGGTCGGTGCCGTGACCGAGAACGACGTGACCCTGGCGGCCGCCTCGGACGCGATCATCCTCGGCTTCAACGTCCGACCCGAGGGCAAGGCCCGCGAGCTCGCCGATCGCGAGCACGTCGACATCCGGCAGTACAGCGTCATCTACCAGGCGCTGGACGACATCGAGCAGGCCCTCAAGGGCATGCTCAAGCCGGAGTACGAGGAGGTCGCGCTCGGCTCCGCCGAGGTGCGCGAGGTCTTCAAGGTGCCGAAGCTCGGCAACATCGCCGGCAGCATCGTCCGGTCGGGCACGATCACCCGCAACAGCAAGGCCCGGCTGGTCCGCGACGGCGTCGTCATCCACGAGACGCTCTCCGTCGAGTCGCTGCGTCGGTTCAAAGACGACGTCCGCGAGGTGCTGGACGGCTACGAGTGCGGTATCGGCCTTGGCTCCTTCAACGACATCAAGCCCGAGGACGTCATCGAGACCTACGAGATGCGCGAGAAGCCCCGCTCCTGATGTTCACCGGGACTTTGGCGCTGGATCTGCTGCTCGGTGATGTGCACTCCCTGAAGGAGAAGCGCAGCGTCGTACGGCCGATCGTCGCGGATCTGCGGAGGCGGTTCGAGGTTGCGGCCGCTGAGGCCGGGCATGTCGAGCTGCACCGCCGGGCCTTGATCGGCGTCTCGGTCGTGGCGGCGGAGTCGGGTCACTGCGCAGCGGTGCTGGACGCCGCCGAGCGGCACGTCGCCGCTCGGCCCGAGATCGAAGTGCTGTCGGCGACGACCCGTCTCTATGCGTTGGAGGACGACTCATGACGGATGCGGCTCGGGCACGACGGCTGGCCGAGCGCATCCAGGTCGTCGTGGCCGAGACGCTCGAGATGGGGATCAAAGACCCACGGCTGGGCTTCGTGACGATCACCGGTGCGCGCGTGACCCCGGACCTGCGCGAGGCCAAGGTCTTCTTCACCGTGCTCGGGGACGAGGCAGCGCAGAGCGATACGGCGACGGCTCTGGCGTCAGCCACCGGCGTCGTGCGCGCGGAGATCGCCAAGCAGTGCCGGTTGCGCTACACGCCGAGCCTGGTCTTCATCGCTGACGCCGTGCCCGAGAGCGGGCGCCAGATGGAGGACCTCCTGGTCAAGGTCCGCGCCGAGGACGCCGCCCGAGCGGCTGCTGCTGCTGACGCTGTGCCTGCCGGCGATCCCGACCCCTATCGGCTTCCCGTTACAGACGACGATGCGGTGGGGACTGCCGCGACGGCGGACGAGACGAACGACGGTCCCGAGTGAGCGTCACCGAGGCCGACTGGGCTGCCGCCGTCGCGGCCATCGAGGCCGCCGACGACATCGCCCTTGCCTGCCACCTCGGACCGGACGGCGACGCTCTCGGCTCGATGCTGGCGCTGACGCTCGCGCTTCGGACCCTAGGCAAGAAGACCGTGTCCTCATGGGGCAGCGAGCCCTTCGCCGTGCCCAGCCTCTACTCGTTCCTGCCGGCCCTGGACCTGCTGACCGAGCCGGCATCGTTCCCGGTCGCTCCGCCGCTCCTCGTCACCTTCGACACCGGATCGATCGAGCGGCTCGGCACCCTGGAGGGGTGTGCGCGCACGGCACAGACCGTCCTGGTCGTGGACCACCACGCGAGCAACACCCGCTACGGCCACATCCATCTCGTGGACGGGGCAGCGGCCGCCAGCGCGGTGCTCGTCGAAGAGCTCGTACGTCGACTCGGCGTCGAGGTGGACGCCGACATCGCCGCGTGCCTCTACACCGGGCTGTCGACCGACACGGGGTCGTTCCGGTTCGCGGCCACGACGCCGGACGTCCACGCCATGGCCGGCCGACTGCTCGCCACGGGTATCCGGCACGACGAGATCTCCCGGGCGATCTGGGAGACCAACCGGTTCGCCTACCTCAAGCTGCTCGGCATTCTTCTCGACAGGGCGGAGCTCCTCACCGAAGACGAGCTGGTCTGGACCTGGGTGTCCCGCGAGGACCTGGCCGCCTCCGACGTCCTGATCGAAGAGATCGAAGGCGTCATCGACGTCATCCGGACCAGCGTCGAGGCGGAGATCGCGGTGATCTGCAAGCAGGTCCCCGACGGGCGCTGGCTCGTGTCCATGCGGTCCAAGGGCGCGGTAGACCTGAGTGACGTAGCCGTCGGCCTCGGTGGTGGGGGACACCGGTTCGCAGCGGGCTACACCACTGCGGAGGCTCCGACCGCCATTCTGGCTGAGCTCCGGGCAGCCTTGCGCGCCGCTCCCCGCCTGCCCCGATGACGGGACCGCCGGCCGGCGGACTAGTGATCGTGGACAAGCCGCCCGGCTGCACGAGCCACGACGTCGTGGGCCGCATCCGCCGACTCGCCGGAACCCGTCGGGTCGGGCACGCCGGCACGCTGGACCCGATGGCCACCGGTGTCCTCCTCGTCGGGGTGGAGCGGACGACTCGGCTGCTCGGCCACCTCGCTCTCACCGAGAAGCGCTACGCAGGTACGGCGACGCTCGGCGCGACCACGAGCACTGACGACGCCGAGGGCGACGTGCTGGCGCAGTCTGATCCGTCGGGCATCACCGAGGAAGCCGTCCGGGCCGCAGCTGCCCGCCTGGTCGGCGAGCTCGACCAGGTGCCGCCCGCCGTGAGCGCCATCAAGGTCGACGGCGTCCGGTCCTACGCCCGGGTGCGGGCCGGCGAGTCCGTGGAGATGAAGCCCCGACGGGTGACCGTGCACTCTCTCGACGTCGTCGGCGTACGTCGACGCGGGGGTCGGGTCGAGGTCGACCTCGACGTGCGATGCACGAGCGGGACATACATCCGCTCGCTGGCCCGCGACCTCGGTGCCTCGCTCGGCGTCGGAGGGCACCTGTCCGCTCTGCGGCGTACCCAGGTCGGCCAGTGGGGCCTGGAGGCGGCAGTGGCCCTCGACGCGTTGGCGGTCGAGGGCGCACTCACCGCGGCGCTGGTGCCGCTGGACCGGGTCGCCGCGGCGACCTTCCCCCGGCGCGACGTCGACGCCGCCGACGCGGCCCGGGTGGCGCACGGCGTCCGCCTGCCCGCTCTCGGCGAAGCGGCTGGCCCGGTCGCCGTCTTCGGACCGGATGGCGCGTTCCTAGCGCTGGTCGAGGAACGCGACGGCGCCGCCGTACCGCTCGCCGTCTTCGTCGGCTGACCCGCCCGCCGACTGTTGCCGGGTCATCTCGAGGGGCCGGATCGAACGAGCACCCTAGACTTCGGGCGTGCAACGGTGGCGGGGTCTGGACGACGTGCCGGCCGGGTGGGGTCGCTGCGTGGCGACCATCGGCGTCTTCGACGGCGTGCACCGCGGGCACCAGCGGATCATCGGCTGCGCGGTCGAGCAGGCGGCAAAGCTCGGTGTCCCGTCGGTCGTCCTCACCTTCGACCCGCACCCGTCCGAAGTCGTCCGCCCCGGCAGCCACCCGAGCATCCTCACCACGCCGCGGCACAAGGCTGAGCTCGTCGCTGAGCTCGGCGCTGACGTGCTCTGCGTCCTGCCCTTCACCCTCGAGTTCTCGCGACTGACGCCGGCGGAGTTCGCGCATGCCGTGCTGGTCGAGCACCTGCACGCGCAGGTGGTCGTGGTGGGCGAGAACTTCCGGTTCGGGCACAAGGCGGCCGGCGACGTGGCCGGGCTGACCGAGCTGGGCACGCGGTTCGGCTTCGCCACCGAGGGTGTGCCGCTGCTCTCCGACGGCGCCACCACCATCTCCTCCACCTACGTCCGCGCCTGCGTCGACGCGGGTGATGTCGCCGCCGCGGCGCGCGCGCTGGGCCGGCCGCACCGGGTCGAGGGCACCGTCGTCCGCGGCGACCAGCGCGGGCGCACGATCGGCTACCCGACCGCCAACCTGCAGACGGTTCCCTACACGGCAGTGCCGGCCGATGGCGTCTACGCCGGCTGGCTCCTCAGGGGCAAGGACCAGCTGCCCGCGGCGATATCGGTCGGCACCAACCCGACCTTCGAAGGCCGGGAGCGACGCCTCGAGGCTTTCGTGCTCGACTTCGACGCCGACCTGTACGGCGAGCACGTGGGGCTCGAGCTGGCCGAGCGCCTGCGGCCCACGCTGCGCTTCGCCGACGTGGCCGACCTGGTCGCCCAGATGGACGACGACGTCCGCCGTACGCGCACGCTGCTGACCTGACTGTTTCCGCCCGCGACACCCCCGGTGTTACCCTGAGGACACGGCCCGGTCGTGTATCCGGGGCGAAGACGTATGCCCGCGCACGCGGTCGGGCTCGACGAGGGGTAAGTCAGCAGTGCCACTGACCACAGAGGTCAAGACGTCCATCATGGGTGAGTACGGCACGGTCGAGCGCGACACCGGCTCGCCAGAGGTCCAGGTCGCGATGCTGAGCAAGCGCATCAGCGACCTCACCGAGCACCTGAAGCTGCACAAGCACGACCACCACAGCCGCCGCGGCCTGCTGCTGCTCGTCGGCCGCCGCCGCCGGCTGCTCCAGTACCTCGCCAAGACCGACATCGCGCGCTACCGCTCCCTGATCGAGCGGCTCGGCCTGCGCCGATAGTGACCCCGCTGGCCGGCCTTCGCGGTCGGTCGGCGTCGTTCCACCCCCGTGCGCCCGCCATCCGGCGGGGCACGCCACCAGGAGCCGTACGCCGGCGCGAAACCGGCTCGGTCCTCGGTAGTGGGGAACGGAACCCGCCTTGCACTCTGCGAGTCGGCCGTGCCCTTCGATCGAAGACCGAACCGAAAGACCTCACCGGCCGCGCTCCGCGCGTCAAAGAGGAGGAGCCCATGGGGGCTTCAACACCGTCCCAAGGTCCAGCGATTTTCACCGCGACCGCCACGGTCGGCGACCGCACCCTGACCTTCGAGACCGGCCGGTTCGCCCGGCAGGCCGGCGGAGCCGTCACCGTTCGCCTCGGCGACACCTACGTGCTGTCCGCCACCACCGCAGCGGCCAAGCCGCGGGACCAGGTCGACTTCTTCCCGCTCACCGTCGACATCGAGGAGCGGATGTACGCCGCCGGCAAGATCCCCGGCGGATTCTTCCGCCGTGAGGGCCGGGCTTCGGAGGACGCCACGCTGACCTGTCGGCTCATCGACCGCCCGCTGCGCCCGTGCTTCCCCAACGGCTTCCGCAACGAGGTGCACGTCGTCGGCACGATCCTCTCGATCGACGAGGACCACCCGTACGACGTCGTCGCGATGAACGCCGCGTCGGCGTCCACGACCCTCGCCGGCCTGCCCTTCACGGGACCGGTCGGCGCGACCCGCGTGTCACACGTCGACGGCCAGTGGATCGCCTTCCCGACCTGGGCCGAGAGCGACCGCGCGACCTTCGACATGATCGTCGCCGGCCGGCTGCTCGACGACGGCGACGTCGCGATCATGATGGTCGAGGCGGAGGCCACTCCGGCCACCGTGCAGCTCGTCGCGGGCGGCGGAGTCAAGCCGACCGAGGCCGTCGTAGCCGAGGGCCTCGAGGCGTCCAAGGCCGCCATCAAGGCGTGCTGCGAGGCCCAGCTCGAGCTGGCCAAGAAGGCCGCTCGCGAGACCGCTGACTTCCCGCTCTCCGTCGACTACGGCGACGACGTGCTCGACGGCGTACGCGGCGCGATCGAGAGCGAGCTCACCTCCGCTCTCACGATCGCCGGCAAGGCCGAGCGCGAGACAGAGCTTGACCGCATCAAGGACCTGGCCAAGGAGAAGCTCGCCAACGACTTCGAGGGCCGCGAGAAGGAAGTCAGCGCCGCGTTCCGCTCACTCACCAAGAAGCTGGTGCGCAAGCGGATCACGAGCGAGAAGATGCGGATCGACGGCCGTGGGCTGACGGACATCCGCGAGCTGCGGGCCGAGGTCGACGTGATCCCGCGCGTCCACGGCTCCAGCATCTTCGAGCGCGGTGAGACCCAGATCCTCAACGTCGCGACCCTCGCGATGGCTCGCATGGAGCAGATGGTCGACACGCTCAACCCGGAGACCCGCAAGCGCTACATGCACCACTACAACTTCCCGCCGTACTCGACCGGCGAGACCGGCTTCATGCGCGGTCCGAAGCGTCGTGAGATCGGCCACGGCGCACTCGCCGAGCGCGCCCTGCTGCCGGTGATCCCGCCGAAGGAGGAGTTCCCCTACGCGATCCGCGTGGTCTCCGAGGCAGTCAGCTCCAACGGCTCCACCTCCATGGGCTCGGTCTGCGCGAGCACTCTCTCTCTGCTCGCTGCTGGTGTGCCGCTGAAGGCAGCGGTCGCCGGCATCGCGATGGGCCTGGTCTACGAGGGTGGCGAGTACGCCGTCCTCACGGACATCCTGGGCGCGGAGGACGCGTTCGGTGACATGGACTTCAAGGTGGCCGGCACCCGTGACTTCGTCACCGCGCTGCAGCTCGACACCAAGCTCGAGGGCATTCCCGCCTCGGTGCTGGGTGCGGCCCTGCAGCAGGCGTACGACGCCCGTCAGCTCATCCTCGACGTCATGCTCGAGGAGATCGACGGCCCGGCGGAGATGTCGCCGTACGCGCCGCGGATCCTCACCGAGAAGATCCCGGTCGACAAGATCGGCGAGGTGATCGGGCCGAAGGGCAAGGTCATCAACCAGATCCAGGCCGACACCGGCGCCGACCTGACGATCGAGGACGACGGCACCATCTACATCGGCGCCACCGACGGCCTCAAGGCCGAGGC
>DATLOQ010000155.1:0-5058 GCA_035536235.1 Mycobacteriales bacterium | reverse complement strand
CGCGGCGACTCGCTGCTCGCTTACTCCTTCTACGGGCAGGGCACCCGCTTCCTCGACGCCCGCAACCCGCGCGACATCCGCCAGGTCGGCTACTACCGACCGGATGACGCCAACGCGTTCGCGTCGTACTGGCACAAGGGCTACGTCGTCATCGCCGACTTCACCCGGGGCATCGACATCGTGACCTTCGCCTCGAAGACCAAGACCGGAGGCCGGTCCGCGCTGCCCACCGTGGTCGCCCCGCCCCGCCGGGGGCCCGCCCCGCTGGCCTTCCGGATGGCGCCCCAGTGGGCCAACCTCTGCCCGGTCGCCCCCACCTCGATCTAGCTCGGATTTCCCGCACTCCACCGCCGTTGACAACCACCTCACGCGGTGGTGCGCTGCTCGCGTTCACGTTCCGTGCCGGAGGTGAGGGGCGGCAGAAGGAACGATCGTGTGGGGGGCCCGCTTTCGGCCGCCCACGGGGGGCGCGAATCGCGCCGGAGGGAGTGCACCATGAACCGGAGAACGCTGCACCGGGTCGGACTGATCGCAGCTATCGCTGCCGCAGCACCGCTTCTCGTCGGTGGTCTAGCGCAAGGCACGCCGGGAGACAGGGTGACGAGCGCCGTCACGGCTCGCGGTACGTCGGAGGACAAGATCAAGTCTCGCGGCAACCAGCCGTTCGACGTCGTCGTGCAGTCGATCACGATCCAGCCCGGCGGACACAGCGGCTGGCACTCGCACCCCGGCCAGGCGATCGTCGTGATCAAGTCAGGGACCTTCACGACGTACGACGCCAGTGACAAGACGTGCTCACGTCATGTCTACGACGCCGGCGAGGTGTACGTGGACGACGGCCACGGGCATGTGCACATCGCCCGCAACGAGGGCTCTGTGCCGCTCGAGGTCCAGGTCACCTACATCGATGTGCCGGTCGGCGCAGCCTTCCGCACGGACGCCCCTCGACCGGGTAACTGCCCCTTCTAGCTGCAATATTCTTCTGCGGTTTGGGCGATGGTGGCCGGTTCGCGCCGATTGTCCGTAAAGGGTCCACCGGTGCGATGCCGAACGATGAAGGTATGTCTCCCGAGGAGTTCGGCGCCCGCTGGCGCGAGCTGGGCCGCGAGGAGCGTCGCTTCGTGCGCGTCGTCGCTGCTCTTGGTGAGACGGCCGGCAGCGACGCCGGCAACGCGCTGGTCGCCGCCTACGCTGCCCGCCGGCTCGCGCACTTCAGGCTCGCGGCACAGGCACTAGTCGCGGCCGTGTGGACGGCGTACGTCGTCGCGGCGCTCACCCTCCTGCGTGGGGCGTCGACGCCGACCTTGACCGGTCTCGCGGTGGCCTGCGCGGCCGTCCAGTGCGTGTGGGTGCTCCGCGCCGAAGGCCGCCTTCAGCGGGTCATCGCCGTCAACCGCTCCGTCTGAGCCCTCACGGCAGGTTCGCGGCGGAGCGGCACGGGATACCCCGCGGACCGGCTTACTTCTGAGCGAAGAGCCGGCCCGGGCGCAGGCGGCCGACCAGCGGCAGGGTCAGCGAGGACGCCCCGCCCACATCGAGGGTGTACGACGCGCACGTCGCGGCTGCGCACGGCGCGTCGTACGCCTTGGGCAGCACCCACTCGTTGGACTCCGTGGAGACGATCAGCCCGATCCGGTGACCGGCACGGAAGATGTAGTCGGTCGGCTTGGCCACCACGGTCGAGGCGAACGGCTTGCCACCGGGCGCGCGCTTCTGCGACGCGAGCGACGCGGCGTAGCGGGTGTCCAGGAAGCCCCGGGTGACCGCGACGAGGCCCTTGGTGTCCGAGGTCGTGCCGTCGGCGTTGCGCAGCTCCGGGTCGATGTCCATGACGCTCGGCGTCAGCGTCAACCACTCGCGCCCGGTGGTGGTGGCAAGGCGTATCCGCGGCTCGCCGAAGAGCCGGACGTCCTGGGTCAGCGGGGCCGTCTCGAAGTAGAGGTAGTTGGCGCCGGCGCCCGGCGAGGTGTCCCGGGCCGCGGCGGACTCCGTGCCCAGACCGGTGATCGGCACGGCAGCGCTCTGCCCGGCCTTCGCCGGACGCGCCGCCGACAGCAGACCACCCGGCTGCGCAAAGAGCGTCACCGCGGTCGTGCGGGGCGCTGCTGAGCCGATGAAGTCGAGCGGCCCGGCGTTGTCGCTGGTGTGGCTCACCACGGGCTTGAGCGTGCGCTCGATGCCGTTGCGGGTGCCCTTGAGCCAGCGGTCCATCCACCGGTCGACGGTCTCGCGGTACTCCCCGCCGGGGCGGCCATGGTTGTCCCAGCGGTGACCCATGTAGAGGAAGCGGTGCCTCGTGCCGGTGAGCGCGCGCCAGAGGTTTGTCGCCTCCTCCTGCTTGACGTTCCAGTCGCCCCAGTTGTGGGAGATCAAGACCGGGATGGTGATCTTCGCGGCATCCTTGACGTAGTCGCGCTCGAGCCAGAACTCGTCGTAGTCCGGGCTCTCGGCGTCATACCCGCCCTGGATGTGCTTGACCTCGTCGCAGGGAGTCATCGCCGACGCGGTGCGCTCGGCCCAGCGGGGGTTCTGCGGGTCGTTCGGCGGCGTGCCGCCGAATCCGGCGTCGAAGCCGAGCGGAGTGTCGAAGCCCTGCTCATCGATGACGGCGCCGTTGGCGGGGCCCTGGCGGCCGAGCTTCTCGTTGTTCACGACGTAGCGCATGCCGCCGGAGTAGGCGTAGCTGTACCACCGGCTGATCGCCGCCTCGGGCACGATGGTCGTCAGGTGCGGCGGCCGCTCGGTCGCGGTAGCGGTGGCGGTCGTGCCGTCGTACGACGCGCCGATCATGCCGGTCTTCCCGGTCGCCCACGGCTGCCTGGCGATCCACTCGACCAGGTCGAAGCCGGACTCCTTCTCGCGCTTGCCGCCGTAGTCGTAGCAGCCGCCGGAGTTGGCGGTGCCCACCACGTCGGCGGTGATCCGGGCATAACCACGCGGCACCCAGCGGCCGGCGTCACTGTTGCGGCCGGTGGCGTTGTACGGCGAGTAGGTGAGGATGGCCGGCGCCTGGACGACCTTGCCGTCAAGGGTCGGGTGCACCACCTCGACGAAGAGGTCGCCATGGCGGGTCGCCACGATGTAGTCGACCGGCGCCGACAGCCCGTACGTCGGCTCATCGGCCTGCGCACCTGCGTGCAGCAGACCGGCCACCAGGCTCAGGGCTACCACGGGAAGTGCTCGTCGGCGACGCGTCATGGCGGTTGAGACCCTCGGGGTAGTCGGGCGCTTGGCGATCATTGGACCTTGGTTGTGGACAGACTTCTCCCCCGCGCCGCGCCCTTCCTGCCCGCAGCGCGGCAGGAATGCGGGAGCGTCGTCACGAAACCGTCGTATACAGGTCATTCCCCAGAGATGGCGGTCCCCCATGTCCGCACTGCGGCCCCCTCGTCTCCACCGCCGCCGCGCAGCAGCGCTGGCCCTCACCGCGTTGGTCATCACCGGCTGCGGCTTGCAGCCCGACGCCCGGCAGACCCTCGATGCTGCGGTCGGCGGCGAGGTTGTAGGTGACGAGGCAAGCAGCCTCGCGGGGGGCGATGCGGCCGCCACAGGTGACGCCGCAGCGCCGGACGTGCCTGGCGCAGTGGAAGCAGCGCCAGGCGATGTCACGACGTTCCTCGGCGGTGGCGGCGGTCCCGGGGCCGGTCCCCGGAGCGCCAGCGGCGGCGGCGGGGCTCCTGGCACGGCTCCGGGTGGTGCTCCTGGGCGAGCGCCGGGCTCGTCGGGTGCCAGCGGCCCAGCACAGCCGACCTCCAAGGGCAGCACCGTCGGGATCACCGACTCCGAGATCCGCATCGGCATTCACGCCCCCCTCTCCGGCGCCTCTCCCTTGCCGCAGGAGTCCTTCGAGACCGGCAAGGAGCTCTACTGGAAGGGCAAGACGGTCTTCGGGCGCAAGATCGTCACCGAGGTGCTCGACGACACCTACAAGCCCTCCGGCGCGGTCCGCGTCTGCCAGGAGATGGCGCGGCGCGACTTCATCGTCCTGGGTGGGGCCGGCACCGACCAGATCCAGGCCTGCGCCCGTGACCGGTCACTGCAGCGCACGAAGACGCCGTACCTCTCGGCCGGGGTCACGGAGAACGGGCTGGCCGCGATCCCGACCTACTTTGCCCTGAGCCTGACCTACCCGCAGCAGGCCCCGCTCGTCATCGAGAACGCCCGCCGGCAGGACTTCCTGCTGAAGAAGAACGCCAGCGGCGAGTCCAAGTGGGCCGTGGTCATCTCCGACACGCCCAACTTCAAGGACGCCCAGTCGTCGATGGAGGCGGCACTGACCGCGGCGGAGCTGCCCTACAAGACGTTCCTGACCTCGAAGTCGCCGTCCAACGCCGACGCGACCTCGCTGGCGAATGAGCTGCGCGCCTACAACGCGCCCGTCGTCTACTTCCTCGGGCAGCCGACGTTCTTCATCAACGTCGTGGCCAACACGTCGAACTCCCTCTACACGCCGGTGTGGACGGGCGTCGGGCCGTCGATGGCTCTCAACGCCGTGGCCAACGTCGCCTGCCCCAGCTCGGGCAACCGCTACGACGGTCGTTTCCTGCACCCCTACCAGGGCTTCGACAAGGCCCCGCCGGAGTTTCTCAAGGCCGGCGGCATCGATGACATCCAGCTGAGCCTGTGGCTCTCGGCCGAGATCCTGCACCAGCAGCTGCTCTCGACCAAGGGTGTGCTCACCCGCGAGGCGTTCATGGCTGGGCTCGAGGGGTCGACGTACTCCAGCAACGGGCTGCCGTTCGTGAAGATCACCAAGACCGACCACTTCGGCGGGCTGGCAGCGTTCTCCCTGAAGAGCGACTGCTCCAAGCGGCAGTACGTCACCCTCTTCGACGGCAAGCCGCTCTACGCGAAGTAGCCCCGGGTACGCCGAAGGCGGCGCCTCGCGAGGGACCCGCGGGCGCCGGCTTCTTGGGCTGCAGGGTGGTTAGCCGAGAGAGATGAGCTCGCCCGGGTCGACGTGGTCGGAGAGACAGAACGGGATCTGGTAACTGAAGCCGACGCAGACCTCGGCCTCGCTGACGTCGGCCTTCGCTCCGACCAGCGGCTGGCCCGGCA
>DATLOQ010000154.1:0-4205 GCA_035536235.1 Mycobacteriales bacterium | reverse complement strand
ATTCCCCGCACGCCTCGCGAGCCATGCGTCCACGATCCGCGCGGTGGGCAGCCGCGGGGGGACGGCGGTCCGGCGGTACGACGGTACGGCGGGCGCTACGCGGGGAGCTCGATGAGGAAGCGGCAGCCGGCGCCTTCGTTGCTGACGCTGATCCGGCCAGCGTGTGCCTCGACGATGCCGCGCGCGATGGCCAGGCCGAGCCCACCGCCGCCATCGCTGCCGGGAGTGCGCGCGGCCTCGCCGCGGAAGGCGACCTCGAAGACGCGATCGAGATCGGACTCCGGGATGCCGCCGCAGCTGTCGGCCACCGAGACGTAGACGCCGGCTCGGGCTCCAACCCCGGCTCCGACGCCGGCCTCAACCGTGATCGTCCCGTCAGCGGGCGTGTGCCGGATAGCGTTGTGCAGCAGGTTGCGGAGCACCCGCAGCACCTCAGATGGGGACGCCGACAGCGCAGGCGCCGGCTCGTGTACATGTCCGTGCAAGCGCACCCCCTTGGCCGCGGCGACTGGGTCGGCGCCGGAGAGCGCGTCGGACACAAGGTCAGCGAGGGAGATCCGCTCCAGGTGCAGCTGGAGCGCACCGGCGTGAATCCGCGAGAGCTCGAAGAGGTCGTCCACCAAACCGGCCAGCCGGTCGGCCTCCTCGCGCATCATCCGGTGGTAGCGGGTGGTCCCGGCCGCGTCAGCGACGACGCCGTCCTCCAGCGCCTCGGCCATCGCGCGGATGCCAGCCAGCGGTGTGCGCAGGTCGTGCGAGACCCATGCCACGAGCTCGCGACGCGCGGACTCCAGCGCCCGCTCGCGGCGCTGCGCCTCGATCAGCTGGCGCTCCATCGTGGCCAGGTCGCCGGCCAGCCGGTCGAGCTCTGCCGTGGCCATCCGCGCGGTCTGCGCCGGTGGTCGACCCGCGGCGATCTGGCGGGTCACCTCACTCAGCGCACGACCGGACGCCGCGACGCGTCGTCCGAGGAGGAGCGCCCCCGCGACGCCCACGGTGCCGGCTACTGCCAGCACCACCATGAGCACACCGAGGTCGTGCGAGGACAAGAACATCGCCTGCGCGGTTGCCACCGCGCCGGCCATCACTGCACCGAGCGCGGTCAGCGCCACCACGGCGATCTGCATAGACAGGGAGCGTCGCCGTACGGCGTGGAGCACTGTCGCACCCGCGGCCAGCACGCCCAGCGACGCGCCAACCGCAAGCCCCAGGACTAGGACGGTGTCAGTGCTCATAGGACGCCGACTCGTCGACGGCCGGCTCGTCGACCGCTCCCTCGAAACGATAGCCGACGCCCCACACCGTGCTGATGTACGTCGGCGCGGCCGGGTCGGGCTCGATCTTGGTGCGCAGCCGACGGACGTGGACCGTCACGGTGGACGTGTCGCCGAAGGTGTAACCCCACACGGTCTCCAGGAGCTGCTCGCGGGTGAACGCCTTTCTCGGGTGGCGCATGAAGTGGGACAGGAGGTCGAACTCGCGGACGGTGAGCGCGACCGGCTCGCCGTCGAGGGTGGCCTCGCGAGCCTTGGGATCGAGGTGCAGGGCCCCGGCCGACATCACGGCGTCGCCACTGCTGAGCAGCGCTGTGGCGCCGGCACCGCGACGCAGCACTGACTTCACCCGCAGCACCAGCTCGCGCGCGGAGAACGGCTTGGCGACGTAGTCGTCGGCACCGAGCTCAAGACCCGCGATCCGGTCGCCCTCATCGCCCTTGGCCGTGAGCATGATCACCGACACCGGCGACGCGGCGCGCAGCCGGCGGAAGACCTCCAGCCCGTCGATGCTCGGCAGCATCAGGTCGAGGATCACCAGGTCCGGTGACTCAGCCAGCGCCCGGGCCAGCCCGACCGCGCCGTCGTCACAGCACGAGACGTCGTACCCCTCGCGCTCGAGGTAGCGCGAGACCACCTCGCTCACCGTCAGATCGTCGTCGACGACAAGCACCCGGGGTCGGGAGTCGGTCACCGCGGCGACACCGCGACAGCACTGGGCACGTCACCAAGGGTAAGCCGCGCGACCGCGGTGCAACGCTCGCAGCGGGAGAGTTACGGGCTTTGTAAGCGTTCCGGGGGATCGCACAGACAGCGCTCGCCGTTACCGTCAAAACCAGAATGAGATGCGCCGCCGCCGGACCTCACCGCACGCCCGGCGATGGCTGGCTATGGCTGTTGGAGGCCCACGGCTCATGACCCCCTACGTCACCCCCGCGCGAATCCGGCGCCTGTCGCTGATCGGCGCCTTCAACGCTGGTCTGGTCGCGCTGCTCTACGCACTGGAGCCGTCGCTCCTCACCGATACAGCGCGCAGCCCGCGCGCGCTGGCCATCGTCGGCCTCACCGTCCTGGCCGCGATGGTGCTCGGCCGGATCGGCCGGCGTTACGCCGGCAGCGTCGGTGGCGCCGTCGGTGCGGTCATCCCGCTCGCGCTCGTCGGCTGGCTTGTCATCGCACCGGCTGTCCGCGACGTCACACTAGTCGAGCCGCTGCCTGCGGGCATTGCAGCGCTGGCCACCGACGAGGCGCCGAGCTCCGCTGGATCGACCGAGGTGCCCGCTCCCTCTGTTACACCCGTAACGCCTGCCGCAGTCGATGCAGCGCCGCGATCCAAGCGGTCCAGCTCTCCGGCCGCCGCGGCACCTCGCCCAGCCGTCGAGTCGCGGCGCCCTGCAGTCACCAACCGTGCGTCCGGCACACCCCAGGCAGCGCTGCCGAGCAGGCGTCCCGCGCCGGCTAGCGCCCCGGCGCCGCGCGGTCCGGCGAAGGTGAGCAGCGGGCGAGTGCAAGGCATCAACCACACCGCCAGTGGCACCGTCGCCGTCTACCGGTTGGAGGACGGCTCGCACATCGTGCGCTTCGAAGACGTTGCCCTCGAGGGCGCGCCGGACCCGGTGCTGTGGCTCGTGCCCGGCCGGGATCAGCGCAGCCGGGACGGTGGCCTGGAGGTCGCACCCCTGAAGGCGACGCACGGCAGCTTTCACCACGCCGTACCGCAGTCGTTCGACGTGACGCAGGACTTCACGGTGTTCATCTGGTGTGAGCGATACGCCACCCCGATCGCCAACGCCACCCAGAACCGCCTCTAGCCCAGTAAGCCGACCGACTTCACCCACTAAAACCACCGATTTCGGCTCCCAGCGGCTAAAAACGGGTGGTTTCAGTGGGTGAAGTCGCGGGGTTGTGTACGGCGGCGGGGCGGCCAGCGGGTACGGCGGCCGGGAGCGGGCGGCGGTACGGCGGCGGCGCGTCTAAGCGCGGAAGCGGAGGCGGGCGTAGCGGGCCAGCCGCCAGGCCATCAGCCCGGCCGGGCCGAAGCGCTCGCGCTTGGTGGCCGCGTCGAGGATGTAGAGCGCCCGGGCGTTCTCCATGTGCGACCACACCAGCGGCACATTGCCGAGGGACTCCCCCGTCTCGGGGTTGATCTCCTCCGACTGCAGCCGGGGCAGCAGCCGGTCCATCGCGTCGGCCCGAGCCCGCGCCTCGTCGACCCGACCGAGGCACGCGAGCGCGGAGACGGCCCACCACGAGACAGGGATGAATGCACCCTCGCGCCCAGCGAAGCCATCGCTCGCGTCCGGCTCGTAGCGGTAGAGGAAGGGCCCGGCGCCGAGCGCGCCGATGACGTCGTCGACGATGGCGTGCGCGCGGGGGTCGTCGCGGCCGAGCATGCCGAAGACCACGACCATGAGCGCGGCGGCGTCGGCCCGCGGCTTGCCGTCGTAGCACTGCGGCAGCCGACCCTGCGGCGTGAGCGAAGCGAGCACCAGGGCGCGCGCCTCATCGCGCGCCCGCATCCACTTGCGCCGTCGGGTAGCCGGCCGCCAGCCACGGGCGATCCACACCGCACGGTCCAGGGCCAGCCAGCGGCCGACGTCGGCACTGGTCAGCATGCTCTCGGTGCGAAACTCCCAGATGCCCGACGACGGCTCGGCCGGCGCGCAGCACCGGTCGGCGACGCTGCGCACCATGCGCCAGGTCTCCTTCTGCAGCCGGCCACCCGTCTGCAGGTAGACCGACACCGCCTCGACCAGCATGCCGAGTGCGTCGTACTGCACCTGGCCGGCGGCGTCGTTGCCGACTCGGATCGGCAACGAACCTGCCCAGCCGGCGACACCCGCCACGTCATGCTCGGCCGGCACGTCCTCGCCGCGCACGGTCGCGAGCGGATGCGCCGGTACGCCGTCGGCCTCGGCGAGACTGTGCAGG
>DATLOQ010000153.1:0-5800 GCA_035536235.1 Mycobacteriales bacterium | reverse complement strand
TCCGCGCCTGGATCTCGCTCGTGTCGTAGATGATCAGCCCCGCCGTGTCGTCACCGCGAAGGGTGTCGTAGAGCCGCGTGCCGTCGGGGTTGGTCGACATGCCGTGCGACTGGACGTTCTCCACGGCGATCAGGGTGGGCGCGAGCGGGTTGGTCAGGTCGACTGCCGTGAGCGTCTGCGCGTAGAGCGAGCCGGTGTAGAAGGTCAGGCCGTCCGCGGAGAAGTTGCCCTCATGCCCGAGCAGGGAGCTCGGCAGGCTCGAGAGCAGGGTCGGGCGCTTGCAGTCGGTCTTGACGTCCCAGACCTCGAGCACCCCTGGTGCGGTGCCCGGATTGCTCAGCACGGCGACAAGCAAGCCGCGCTCGGCGTGAATCGCCATCGACTCGTGCGGTGACTGCATCGCCGGCGTACGCAGGTAGTCGGTCTGCACCGGCTTGGTCGGGTCACTCACGTCCAGCACATGGGTGCCGGGGTTCTGGTTGGTGAAGGCCACTAGCGGAAGACCGCCGGGCTCGCTGTTGTAGTAGGCGCAGTCGCCGTAGCGGTCCACCTTCCAGCCGGCCCGGCTGGTGAAGCGGCCGACCTCGGTGAGGTTGCAGGTGTAGCCCTTGGCCGCGCGTCCGCTGGCGAGGTCGGCCGGTGACACCCGGCCCTGCAAGCCGGTCTCGGGCAGCGATCCCGGGCTGCAGGCCGCCGCTCGCGGCACCGGGCCCGCGAACGGCTGAATCGCTGCGCTGGCAGGCCAGACGAGATCAGCTCCCACCGGCAGGCCGAGCAGGAGACCGCTGGCCACCATGAGTCGAATTCGGCTGCGGGTTGTCGACATGGTGGAGCTCCTGGGGCGCGGGGGAATCCCACTGTACGGCGCTGCGCCGCGCGGCCGGGCAGGTCCGACGGATCAGTAGTGTTGAGTCATGGCGGAGGTCGACGCGGTGCGGGCCCGCGCTGATCACGCCGGCCCGGTGACCCGCGCATCGCTGGCCGGCGACCTCCGGGCGCTGGGACTTGCCCAGGGAGACACCGTCCTGGTGCACACGTCGATGTCCGCTCTCGGCTGGGTGTGCGGCGGGTCGGTCACGGTGGTAGATGCCCTGTTGGAGGTCCTCGGACCCGCTGGCACCCTGGTCATGCCGACGTTCACCAGCGATCTGAGCGAGCCGTCGTACTGGCGGAACCCGCCGGTCCCGCAGTCATGGTGGCCGGTGATCCGACAGGAGATGCCGGCGTTCGAGCCCGCTCTGACACCAGGGCGATACCTGGGGGCGGTCAGTGAGACCCTGCGCACCTGGCCGGGAGCCGTTCGCGGCCCGCACCCGCAGATGTCTTTCGCCGCTCTCGGGCCGCGCGCCGCGGAGATTGTGGCGCCGCACTCCGTCGGAGTCGACCTCGGGGAAGGCTCGCCCCTCGCCCGGCTCTACGACATGGGAGCTCAGGTGCTGCTCCTGGGCGTCGGTCACGCCAACAACAGCTCGCTGCACCTCGCCGAGAACCGAGCCTCCTGGCCCGGCAAGACGACCATCGAGCAGGGCTCGGCAGTACGGGTCAGCGGCCTCCGCCGATGGGTGACGTGGCAGACCCTCGACGACGACACCGGTGATTTCCCCGAGGTCGGGGAGGTCGTCGACGCGGCGTCGATCGTCACGATCGGGCTGGTCGGCAGCGCGGAGAGCCGTCTCATGCCGGTCCGCGAGCTGGTCGACGTCGCCACCGTCGAGATCACGAGACGACGGTCGCTGCCGCCGCCGGCCCCCGCCCCGCCCGCTCCGGCGGCGACGATCGCGCCGCTGCGCACTGAGCAACGCGACGCCGCCCGAGCGGTCTTCAACCACTGGATCACGACGTCGACCGCGACGTTCCACGAGACGGCGCTCAGCGCCGAGGAGTTCGCCCTGGAGGTGGCCGACCAGCCCGACCACCGACACGGGTGCTTCGGCATCTCGGTGGGCGGTGCCCTGGCGGGCTACGTCGTCATCGCGCCGTTCAAAGGGCGCTGCGCCTACCGGAACACCGCGGAGGTGTCGGTCTACCTCGCCGCCCAGCACACTGGACAGGGGCTTGGACGTCAGGCGGTGGAGTACGCCATCGCGCACGCCCGCACAGCAGGACTGCACCTGCTGCTGGCGGTCATCTGCACGGAGAACGAGGGCAGCATGGCCCTGTTTCGATCAGCCGGCTTCGACGAGACCGGCCGGCTGCGCGAGGTGGGCCGCAAGTTCGGCCGGCTCCTCGACGTCGCCTACCTGCAGCGCGTCCTCGACTGACCGAGTCCCGGGCCCGCCCGACCCGCGCATCTTTTCGACTCCACGACCACCGGACGGGCCGATTTCGTGGTCGCCGAGCCGAAAAGAAGGGAAACCGGCGCCCCCTCGAGCGCGCCCGGCCTCGGATCCGCAGGGTGGACCTGCGGCGATAGCATCGCGGCCGTCGTCGCCTACAGGGAGCCCTCGTGATCAGCGCCGTCGTCCTCATCAGCGCCGCCGTCGACTCGATCCCCGAGATCGCCGAGCAGGTCTCGCAGATCCACGGGGTCAGCGAGGTCTACTCGGTCGCCGGAGACGTCGACCTGGTCGCCATGGTGCGCGTCACTGCGCACGACCAGCTGGCCGACGTCATCGCGGGCCAGCTCAACAAGGTGCCCGGGATCCTCTCGACGCAGACCCTCATCGCGTTTCGCACCTACTCCAAGCACGACCTCGAGGCAGCCTTCGCCATCGGCTTCGACGAGCCTTAGTCGCTGCGCCGCAGCTGTTGGCTGACCGAGACCCATCGCTCGAGTACGCCGGCCGCATCTCCGGAGTCGAGCGCTTCTGCCCCGCGCACAAGCCCCTCCGCGAGCAGCTCCTCGACAGAGGCCCCGCCAGGTCCGGCGGCGGCCAGCGCCGCTGCGGCGTTGAGCAGCACCGCGTCCCGGACGGGACCTGGCTCACCGTCGACGAGCCGTCGTACGACCGCTGCGTTGTTCGCCGCATCGCCGCCGCGGAGATCCTCGGGTCGGGCGCCAGGCAGGCCGAGCCGCTGCGGGTCGAGGACAGACTCACGGACTTCCCCGTCGCGCACCGACCACACCCGCGACGTGGTCACGGTCGACAGCTCGTCGAGCCCGTCGTCACCACGCACAACCAGCGCGGAGACCCCCCGCAGCCCGAGTACGGCAGCCATCACGGCCGCCATCCGTGGGTCGAAGACGCCGACGGCCTGCGCGGTGGGGCGCGCCGGGTTGCACAGGGGACCCAGGAAGTTGAAGACCGTAGCGACGCCGATCTCCCGGCGTGGGGCCGACGCGTGGCGCAGGGCCGGGTGGAATACCGGCGCGAAGCAGAAGGTGATCCCGGCCTCGTCCGCGCACCGCGCCACCTCAGCGGGAGGCAGGTCGATGACGACACCGAGCTCCTCGAGCACGTCTGCACTGCCGCAGGACGACGACGCCGCGCGGTTGCCGTGCTTGGCGACGCGGTGGCCAGCACCTGCGACGACGAGGGCCGCCATGGTGGAGATGTTGACCGTGTGGGCACGGTCGCCCCCGGTGCCGCAGGTGTCGACGACAGGACCGGCCAGATCGAGGGTGCGGGCCCTCGCCAGCATCGCGCCGACCAGAGCGGCCACCTCGGCCGGCGCCTCCCCCTTGGCCCGCAGCGCGACAGCGAAGCCGGCAACCTGCGCCTGCGTCGCCTCGCCGTCCATGATCTGACCCATCGACCAGCGCGCGGCTTCCGGATCGAGGTCCGCCCCCGCGAGAAGGCTGCTCAGCACTCCCGACCAGCTAGTCACGATCGCGGTCCTCATCGGCTTGACCGGGCAGCTTGACCGGGCAAATGGACATCGGCGGGACCCTCAGGGGGTCCACTTGGCCTGTTAACCGGGCAAATGGCGGGCGGTAGGAGGGTGGTGGGAGGGCGCGGTTGGAAAGGCGGGTGGGCTAGCGGTTGAGGTGGGCGTCGAGGCTCTGGTAGAGGCCAGTCCGGTCGATGTGCAGCTGGGGCGCGGTGTCAGCCAGCCGCTGAGCGGCGTCGTGCAGGTCGGCGTACGCCGCGAGAAGGGCGGAGACGGAGCTGGTCACGACGGCGTTGTAGTCGTGGTTGAACGCGACGCCGCACCGCGGACATCGCCCGCCCGCCCCCTCGGTGACGACCTGCGTGAGGCTGAACGACTCACCGCATCGCCCGCACCACCCGTCGAGCTTCACGCGTGCTCCTCCTGTCGCCCTGCGGCTGTTGTTGCTGTTGGTGACTTGATGCCGACACCAGCTGCCGGTCCGACGAGCAGCTCGACGACGGTGCGGGCCAGCTCCCCGGGGTTCGCCGGGTGAGTCAGCACCGCGTCGGCCTGGGACCACCGGCCCAGCCAGCGGTCGTCGGCCCGGGCGATCAGCACGATCGTCGGCGGGCAGTCGATGGCGGAGTTCTTCAGCTCGCGACACAGCCCGAGCCCGCCCGTGGGCCAGGCCTCACCGTCGAGCACCAGCAGGTCGGCCAGTCCCTCTTCGACGGCACGGACCACCTGGTCGCCGGCGTCAGCCATCAGATAGGTGATGTCGTCCACGCCGACGCCGGGCGAGCGGCCCAGCGCACGGCGCACCTGGTCGCGCACGTCGGCGACCCGGGTGTAGACGAGCACGGTGGTCATGGCGCGCAGGGTATCGCCTCGGCCGACTATCGAACGCGCGACGTCGTACGCCGAGGGCGCGACGGGGTCCGGCTCGCCGGAGCGTTCAGCGCCTCGAGGGTCTCGCGCAACAGCACCTGCCGCACCTGGTGGCGCCCCTCGGTGGTCGCGCGGGCGGTGATGGTGAGCAGCGGCTGCTGCCCGCCGTCCGGGCGCGTCACGATCTCGGTGACTCCGACGACCTGGGGGTCGGCCAGCAGCAGGCCGTCGACCTCTCCGCTCTCGATCAGCTCGACCATCGTTCGCGTGGCCCGCTCTACCGCCTCAGCTGAGGTCATCTCGGCCGGCACGGCGACTTTTACCGTCGCCACCGAGTAGCCGCGGGAGAAGTTGGACACGACGAGCAGGTCGCCGTTGCGGATGTGATGCAGTACGCCGTCGTCGCCGCGCACCCGGGTCAGCCGCAGGGACACTGACTCCACCGTGCCGCTGACGCCGCCCGCCGTCACGTAGTCGCCGATGCTGTACTGATCCTCGACGAGGACAAAGAAGCCGCTGATCACGTCGCGGACCAGCTGCTGCGCGCCGAAGCCGACCGCGAGGCCGACGACCCCAGCACCGGCCAGCAGCGGGCCGATCTTCACTCCGACCTGAGACAGCACGGTGATGGTCGCGATCGACCAGACGGCCACCGCGATGGTGCTGACCACGAGCCCGCTGAGCGTGCGGGTGCGCAGCTCGACGCGCTCATCGAGCCTTGAGGAGTCGGCCACCCGGCGCAGAGCCCGGGGGATCGCTCGGCGGGAGATGGCCACCGCCAGGACGGCGAGCAGTACGACGAGGACAGATCGGCCGGTCTCCAAGGCGACCTCGCGGGAGACCTCGCGCACCGCTGAACCCGTGACCGCAGGAAGGGTCACGCCACCTGCCTAGCCGGCATCAGTTGGGCTTGGCGGTCGGACCGCGCCACGGGATGCCGACGGTGTGCGTCCAGCAGTTGGGACCGGGGTTGTACGAGGAGATCCGCTCCTGGCAGATCGGGCAGCTGCGCTTGCCGTCGTTAGCCTTCGGCACGGGCTTGAGAGTCGCGCCAGTCGGTCGAGTGCCCGAGGCCATGCAGTCCTCCCGTGGGTGCGGCCGCGGACGACCGGAAGCTTGGACGATTCAGCGGTCGGCAGTCTAGGTCCGGGAATCGGCA
>DATLOQ010000152.1:0-3411 GCA_035536235.1 Mycobacteriales bacterium | reverse complement strand
TCCTGCTCGCCGACATGGCGACCCAGGTGGAGGCGGCCCGGGCGCTCTACCTCGCCGCGGCACGGCTGCGCGACGCGGGTTCGCCGTACGGGCGCCAGGCCGCGATGGCCAAGCTCTTCGCCACCGACACGGCGATGCGGGCGACGACGGACGCTGTGCAGGTGCTGGGCGGCTACGGCTACGTCGAGGACTACCCGGTGGAGCGGTACATGCGCGAGGCCAAGGTGCTGCAGATCTTCGAGGGCACCAACCAGATCCAGCGACTTGTCATCGGGCGGTCGCTGGCCAAGGACGGCGTCTAGGCGCCGTACGCCCCGGCGTCCTGCGTCGTCTTCACCGGGCAATTGGACCCATTCGTTCGCCTCAGGGGGTCCATTTGCCCGGTTAACCGGGCAAATGGCGCGGCGAGAAGAATTCTGAAGCGCGTCGCTCAAGGTGGGGGCCCAACCTGCCGAAGTACCCGGTGTCGGGCCTCGTTGTCGCAAGGCAGTGGTGTCCGGCGGAGGGAAGCGATGATCCGCACCGTCCACACCGACTGACTCACCGCTTGGTGGGACAGCACGGAGACAACCGGTCGCCTAGCCGGTGCGGGGAGCCAGTGGCGAGACCGAACCTCCGAGCGAGCCAGGGGCCCAGTCCGGGCGCCTGACCTTCTCGGACGGGAGCGCACGATGAGCATCACGCTCACTGCACGAAGCAGGGCTCTCGTGGTCCTGCTGGTCATGGCCCTCGTGGTCCTGACCGGCTACACCGCCTTCGCCAGTGGCGACCGGTCCGGTCACGGGCCGATCGGCCGCCCCGCCACCGGTGACGTCGGAGCAGTAGTAGACGCGCCGCTGGACCAGCATGAGACGCAGATCGGCACCGCGCTCAAGATGGTTCGCAACGCCGACGGTTCGGTCACCACGACCGAGTCCTGATGCCAGGCACGAGTGTCGGACAGCGGAGGAGCCTGCACCCCCCCCGGGCAGGCTCCTCCCGCTGTCCGGCCACGACACGAGCCGCGAGTAGGGTCACGTGCCGTGGAGGAGATGGACCGCCAGATCGTGCTGCGTCTCACGGCCGACGGACGGATGAGCTTCACCGACCTGGCTAAGGAGACCGGACTGTCGGTCTCTGCCGTGCACAGCCGGGTGAAGCGGCTGGAGGAGCGCGGGGTGATCCGGGGCTACCACGCCGCCGTCGATTTCGATGCCGTAGGCCTGCCCATCACGGCCTTCATCTCGCTGACGCCGATCGACCCGAGCGCTCCGGATGACGCACCCGAGCGACTCGCTCACCTCGGCGCGATCGAGGACTGCCACAGCGTGGCCGGCGACCAGAGCTACATCCTCAAGGTGCGGGTCGCCTCGCCCGGCGCCTTGGAGTCCCTGCTGCAGGAGATTCGCGCCGCTTGCGGCATGGCCACGCGGACGACGGTCGTGCTGTCCACGCCGTACGAGGGCCGTCAGGGCGCCTTCTAGACCCCCCGGCCGCTCAGCTGGGCCAACGAGGTAGCAGTGGGGGACAGCGGTACGTCGTTCTTCTTCGGGTAGGTGCCGAGCACCCGGTCGCCCAGCCCCGACGTGACGCCGTACCAGTAGTTCTCGTTGCGGAAGTGGTGCAGCCGGTGCGCGCGCCACAGGCTCCGGTAGAACGATCGCCGCGGTACATAGGTGGTGTGGATGAGGTGGTGGGTCCACTCGTAGGCCAGCGTCAGCAGCAGCGACGTCACCAGCCCGGTCGCCACGGCCCAGCTGGTGACGGCGGCCACCGTCCAGCCCAGCAGGTGCAGAACCAGCAGACCGGCGACAGCTCGGACGTAGAGGAAGATGAAGCGCGGGTCCTGGGGGTCGCGGTGGTGCCGCCGATGCGAGCGGCCGGGGACCGGGTCGATCCGCCGTCCGGCGATCTGCCGCGGCCGCCAGTGCAGGAGATAGACGTGGATCAGCCACTCGACGAACGGCTGCGCGACGAGCAGCACGCCGACGACGATCGCGTCTGCCGCAGTCCAGTCTCCGACGAGAGCCCGCGCGCCTACGGACACGGCGGCACCGGCGAGCAGCAGCCGGGGGGACGGGTGCGTGACGAACGTCCGAGCGGCCTCGCGCAACGTCGCACCGCGGCTCTCGGTCATGACACGAGTGTCTCAGTCGACCGTGCCGTCGTCCCACGCGCCGTACGGCGCGTCGAGCAGGAAGAGCCGCAGCCCGTACGGCACCGTGTCGCCGTGCTCACGCGCGACGTGGTCGGGCATAGCCGCGACGAGCCGGAACCACGACAGCGCGCGTTGCACGACCCCGGTACGCCGTGCGGCGTCGGCGTCGGCGAGGAGGGTAGGCCGATCCGTGACGGCGGTCCACGGCTCGAGGTAGGCGTCGACCAGTCGGGTGATCTCCGGTCCGCCGGGAGGGAGCGAGTGCCGGTGCGCCAGGCTGCGCGTTGTCACCGTCAGGGTGTGGAACGGATGGGTGAGGCACGCGTCGCCCCAATCCAGGAACGTCAGCCGGGGACCGTCGACGAACACGTTGCCGTCGTGCAGGTCATCGTGCTGCAGGGACACCGGTACGGGGGAGTCCGCAAGCTGCGCGCACAGCGCGTCGAAGACCGGCAGCGCGCGGTCCACCGCAGCCGTCGTCGGCGGGTCGAGCTCGGCAACACCGCCGGCCTGCAGCAGCGGTGAGTCCACCGCTGCGCGCAGCAGCTCCGGCAGCGATGCCGGCCGCAGGTCCGGCACGCCGAGCGCGAGCTGCCCGCTCGCGTGCGGGGCGAGGTCGAGCTGAAGCTGCGCGTACCTCGCGAGCACGTCGCACCAGCGGCGTACCGAGAACTCCTCCGCGTCGCGCAGCCGTACGCCGGCGTCGCGGGTCAGCAGCCACCCGCGGTCCGGGTCCGCGGCCACGACCGCCGCTAGGACGTCGGGATGCCCGGCCGCGAGGTCGGGAGCGAGCCGCGCCTCGAACGCGCCGTCCGGGTGCATCGCCTTGCACCACATGACGCCGCTGGAGGTCGGCACGCGCAGCGCGGTCGACCAGAAGTACAGATGCGGCTGCTCGACCGGTCCGGTGATCGACGCGCCGTTCTCCGCGAGCCGATCCTCGATCCACGCCGTGACGGACGCCAGCCAGGCGGGGTCGGTCCAGTCCTGCATTCCGCTGGCGATCTCAGGCCGAAACGGCGTGGGCGCGCCACCAGGCCTGGCCGGACTCCGGCAGCGAGGAGATCGGGTCGTAGTAGGCGTAGCGGCGGGTGAGTGTGTCAGGGTCGGCGTGCTCGATGCCGGTGCGGTAGTTCTTCGTCCAGTAGGAGATGCCGCGTTCCCGGTCGTAGTCGTCGACCTGGTGCACCCAGCGCGTGCCGACGAAGGGCACGTCGCAGACGATGCGCGGCGTGGCGAACCCGGGTAGGTAGCCCATGATCGCGTGCTGCAGC
>DATLOQ010000151.1:0-28686 GCA_035536235.1 Mycobacteriales bacterium | reverse complement strand
GGCGGCGAGCTCGGCGGCGGCTCGCTCGGCGGCGGGCTCGGCTCCGCCGGCCTCGACGGCTCGCTGGACGGCTCCACCACGACCACGCTCGGCGACGGCTCGACGCTCGGGAGGTCGCTGGGCAGGAGGCTGGACGGCGACTCCGACGGGGTCTGCTGGGATGCCGGCGCGCGCGAGGGCTGGCTCCCCGTCTCCTTCTTCCCGACGTAGGCCGGCGGGGGGAAGGCCTTCACCGGCGCACCCTGCAGCGCCTCGTCCATGTAGCGCTTGAAGATCGCCGCGGGGAAGCTGCCGCCGGTGACATCACGACCGAGGATGTTCTTGAGCTGCTTGTCCTTCGGCTTGTCGAAGCCCATCCACACGGCCGTCGAGAGCTGAGGGGTGAATCCGACGAACCAGGCGTCGGCGTTGTCCTGCGTCGTCCCGGTCTTGCCGGCGGCGGGTCTACCGTCGAGCCTGGCCCCGGTGGCGGTGCCCTTCTCGACGACCTGCTGCATCGCGAACGTGACGTCCGCCGCGATCTCCGGGTCGAGGGCAGAGGCGTCGGTGTTCTTCTCGGCCTTGAAGACGACCTTGCCCTCGCGGTCCACCACTCGCTGGATGAGGTACGGCGTCGCCGCTGTCCCGTTGGCGGCGAAGGTCGCGAATACGGCAGCCTGATCGAGGACGTGCACCTCGCTCTCGCCGAGGCCGAGGCCGCCCTCGGGGCGGAGCTTCACGGGCTGGCGCAACCCCTCTTCGGACTCGTCGGAGTCGGGCACGCCGAGCCGCTGCGCCACGTCGATGACCTTGCGCGGACCGGCGTCCAGGGCGAGCCGGAAGTAGACCGTGTTGACCGACTTCGCGGTGGCCTCGACCAGGTCGATGCGGCCGAAGGAGTCGTTGCTGTCGCCGTAGTTGCTCACCGGGCGCTCGCGGCCGGGGAAGTCCTGGGGCGAGCGGCCGTCGTACACGCTGCGCAGCCCGATGCCCTCCTCGATCGCGGCGGCGAGCACCACCGGCTTGAAGCTCGAGCCGGGCTGGCGGGGGTTGTCGGTGGCATCGTTGATGAACCGCTTGGTGTAGTCGCGGCCGCCGAACATCGCCTTGATCGCACCTGTGCCCGGCTCGACCGAGATCAGCGCCGAGAGCAGGTCGTCGGGCACCTTGTCCCGCGGCAGGATCTCGTCCATCGCCTTCGCCGCCGCCGCCTGCGCCTTGGCGTCGATGGTGGTCGTCACCCGCAGGCCGGCGTAGCTGACCTCTTCCGGGCTCAGCCCGATCGCAGCGAGCTCGGTCTCGACGGCCTTGATGACGTGCCCGCGCGGGCCGGCGAGACGTCCGGCGGTCTTGCCGGCGCCGGGCTTCCGGATGTCGGGGTACACCGCGGTTTCCGAGGTCCCGTCGGGCAGCCAGCCCTCCTCCTCCATGTTGACCAGCACCGCGGTCCACCGCTTCTTGGCCAGCTCCGGTCGTCGCGCGGGGTCACCGCCTTCGGGCGAGCGGATGAGACTGGCCAGGACGGCTGCCTGCTCGACCTTGAGCGCCCTGCTTGGCACGCCGAAGTAGGTCTTCGCGGCCGCCTCGATGCCATAGGCTCCGCGGCCGAAGTAGATGGTGTTGAGGTAGTTCTCGAAGATCTCGTCCTTGCTGAGCCGGCGCTCCAGCTTGACGGCAACCATCACCTCTTTGAGCTTGCGTGATAGCGAGCGCTCCCTGCTCAGCTTGAACTTCGTCTTCGTGTACTGCTGGGTGATGGTCGAGCCGCCCTGGGAGACGCCGCCGCCCTTCACGTTGCGGAACAGCGCGCGGAAGATGCCCGTAGGGGAGACCCCGTTGTGGCCGTAGAAGCCCTCGTCCTCGGCCGCCAGCACGGCCTGGCGCACCGGCTCCGACAAGCTCTCCAGCGGTACGTCGGTGCGGTTCTCCTCACCCTGGATGCGGCCGAGCTCGCTGCCGTCGTTGTGCAGGACGAGCACCGACTGCTCGTCCGGCGTCGCGTTGGGCACCGAGGTCACCGCGTAGAGGACGCCGAGGAAGAACACCAGCAGAAGCAGTCCGAGAAGCGGGGCGAGCAGGAGCAGCAGCCGGCCCCGACGGGTGAGGCGCCCCCGTCGGCGGGGTGGCTGGCTGCGAGCCGGTGCGGCGGGGGGCCGGCCAGGAGAAGCGCTGGGTCGCGGAGGTGTGTTCGTCATGGTGCGCTCATCGTCCCCTACGGCGCGCCGAAACAACCACTTGAGCGCGACGCCGGCAGCCGACGTACCCTCCTCCGGTGCGGACGCAGCGGTCGGCCATCGACTACGCGCTGGCGAAGCGCGCGGCGCTCGCCGACCTCTTCGCTGGCCGGACCTCGGCCGCTGAAGTCTGCGACGCCCACCCCTACCTGCTGCGCGCCGCCAAGTACCACGGTGAGCCGACCGACAAGACCTGCCCGGTCTGCAAGGGGGCTGATCCCCTCACGCACGTCACCTACGTGTACGGCGACGACCTCAAACAGAGCTCCGGCCAGGCCCGCAGCGCTGCTGACCTGTCAGCCTTAGCCGCGGCGCACGACGACCTAGCCGTCTATGTCGTCGAGGTCTGCCGCCGGTGCGGGTGGAACCACCTGGACACGAGCTACCTCCTCAGTCGCGCCGGCCCGCCTTCAGCCCGTCGGACGAAGCGTCGTACCGCCAGCCAGTCCGCCGATTCCTAGCCCCACACCTGTGCGTTGGGGCAGGGCGGGCTGTGGATGCGGGCAGCAAGACCATCCGTTGAGACACGCCGCGGACACCCTCCGCTTGACGGGCGTTCACCTGTCTGCCTATCGTCTCGATGTATCGCACCGATACATCCCACCGATGTATCGCCACGCATTCGGGCTGTGACAGGAGGTAACCGCGCATGGTGCTCGAATTCGCCATCCTCGGCCTGCTGCACGAGTCCCCTCTGCACGGTTACGAGCTCAAGAAGCGCCTCGATGCCGTCTTGGGCCGGATGCGGGCGTTCTCCTACGGCTCGCTGTACCCCTGCCTCACCAAGCTCGAGCAGGCCGGCTACATCTCCCGCGACGCCAGTGGCGGGACCGGCCGACGCAGCAAGGTCGTCTACGAGCTGACGGCCGACGGCAAGGAGCACTTCCAAGCCCTCGCCAACGAGGCCGGACCGTCCCAGTGGGAGGACGAGGCCTTCGGCGTGCACTTCGCGTTCTTCTCGCACACCGACGCGGAGACGCGGCTGCGGATCCTCGAGGGCCGGCGCTCCCGTCTCGAGGAGCAGCGCGAGGGTCTGCGCGCGCGCCTCACCCGGGCGCGCGAAGCGCTCGACGCCTACACCCTCGCCCTGCAGAACCACGGCCTGGAATCAGTCGACCGTGAGGTCCGCTGGCTCAACGAGCTCATCGCCGTCGAACGCACCGGCGGGCTCGGCAACCCGCCCGCTCTCCGCACGTCCAGCACTCCCAACACCGTCCGCTAACACACCACTGTTCACCAAGGAGATCAGCATGGGCTCGGACAGCACCCGTCAGGTGCGCGTCGCCATCGTCGGCGTCGGCAACTGCGCGTCCTCCCTCGTTCAGGGCGTGGAGTACTACCGCGAGGCCGATCCCTCCCAGCAGGTCCCCGGCCTGATGAACGTGATGGTGGGCGGCTACCACGTCAGCGACATCGAGTTCGTCGCGGCGTTCGACGTCGACGCCAAGAAAGTCGGTCGCGACCTCTCCGAGGCAATCGTCGCCAGCGAGAACAACACCATCCACCTCGCCGACGTGCCACCGCTGGGCGTCACGGTGCAGCGCGGCCACACGCTCGACGGCCTCGGCAAGTACTACCGCGAGATGGTGGACGAGTCCGACGAGACTCCGGTCGACGTCGTGACGGTGCTGCGGGAGAGCGGGGCGGACGTCCTCGTCTGCTACCTCCCCGTCGGCTCAGAGGCAGCGGCGCGCTTCTATGCCCAGGCTGCGATCGACGCGGGCGTCGGCTTCGTCAACTGCCTCCCGGTCTTCATCGCCGGTACCCCCGAGTGGGCGGAGAAGTTCCGCGCTGCCCGAGTGCCGATCGTCGGCGACGACATCAAGAGCCAGGTAGGCGCGACCATCACCCACCGTGTTCTCGCCAAGCTCTTCGAGGACCGCGGAGTCGTGTTGGACCGCACGATGCAGCTCAACGTCGGCGGCAACATGGACTTCATGAACATGCTCGAACGCGATCGCCTCGAGTCGAAGAAGATCTCCAAGACCCAGGCAGTGACCAGCCAGCTCAGCCACGACCTGGGCAAGGGCAACGTGCACATCGGACCGTCCGACTACGTCAGCTGGCTCGACGACCGCAAGTGGGCCTACGTCCGGCTCGAGGGTCGCGCCTTCGGCGACGTGCCGCTCAACCTGGAGTACAAGCTCGAGGTGTGGGACAGCCCCAACTCGGCGGGTGTCGTCATTGATGCGCTGCGCTGCTGCAAGATCGCCAAGGACCGCGGCGTCGGCGGACCCCTGCTCGGCCCGTCCAGCTACTTCATGAAGTCCCCGCCGGAGCAGTACCGCGACGACATGTGTCGCCAGCTCACCGACGACTTCATCGCGGGTCGCTAGCTCTCTGTCGCAGCAACGCACTAGCTCGACGAAGGCCTGGTCCCCGTCAGGGGACCAGGCCTTCGTCATGAGCCCTCCGCCATGAGCAAAGCTCGCGGCGCCTTTTCGGACACCTCACGTGAACTTGGTCACATCGGGCTATTCACCCGGTCGAGTGGCCAGGCGAGCATGGCTTCCGACGACATAAGTCGTAGGTCGAGACTCTGGAAGGACGAAGACATGAGCAGCTATCGCACTTCGCGCGCTTGCGCCATCGGGGCGGTCGCTGTCTCGATTCTTTTCTGTGGCGGCGCGCTCGCCCAGGTCGGGCTCCCGCAGCCCCCTCCCGTCGCGCCCGCGGAGGTGCCGCTCGTCGTGCCGGCGCCGGAACTGCCCACGGCTCCCCTCCCGGCGGTGGGGCCGGTCGCATCGCCAACGGCTCCGGCGGTCCCGGCGGTCCCGGCTCTGCCGGCTGTGCCGGTCGAGGTGCCGCCGGTGCCCGTCGCGGCGCCCGCGGTGCCGGCTCTGCCGGAGGTGCCCAGCCTGCCGGCGGTGCCGGCACTTCCCGGTCTGCCCGCCGTGCCGTCCCTGCCGTCCCTGCCGGGCCTCCCTGCCCTGCCGGCACTGCCCGAGGCGCCCGCCCTGCCCGCCGTACCAGCGCTGCCCGTCGATGTCACCGGAGCACTAGGGCAGCTCTTCCCCCCTGCCGGTGCCGCCGGTGCCAACGGAGCAGTGACGATCCCCGGCTTCCCGTCGGCTCAAGTGCTGCCGTCCGCGCCTGGAGGCGCCGCCCTGATCGACCTGGACGGCGACGGCGACCCGGACGCCACCGTGGCCCAAGACGGCTCGATCCGGCGTACGACGGCCGCCGAGGCGGTGGCCAGCAGCGCGCTCAGTGCGTCTCTGCGACGCAGCGCGAGCGCTTCGGCAGGCGGCGCCGCTCCCGTCGACACCCTCGCGAACGGCGCGGCCGAGAACGAGACCGCCGCGGGCGGTGCGGCGACGACATCCAGCGCTAGGAAGTCGGCCGCTCGGCGCGACGACGCTGGGTCCCACCGCTCGGCGACGGTGCTGATCTTCGCTGCCCTCATGGCGCTGGCCAACGCCGGCCTACAGGTGCGGGCGCTGCGGCGGCGAGCCTGACCTCCAGCAGATCAGGGCAGCTCAGGGGTGCAGCGCGCAGCAGTCACACGTGCAGGGGCTGGCGGTCGGCCGCCCTCGCTGCACTCTGCGCAGGATGTCGTCGAGCACCTCGCGGGACGGCACGTGGGTGCCTTCGCAGGCCACGCATCGCCCGCGCCACAGTGGTCGATGGTCCCCCTGCTCGAACCGCCACACCCGCTCCCCCCGTCGCCCGGGAGCGACGGGCGTAGGCCCGAGGTCGGCCCCCTCGCCGAGGTCGGCCAGCGACTCGAGAGGGAGCGAGACCGGCTTGGGGGCTAGCACGGTCACCTCCCTCGCTGTGGTTGCTGTCCCTGAGAGCACTAAGAGTGCCCGCCGGTGCCCGATTCGTAACACGATGTGCGCATTTCGTCACCGTGCGGATACAGAGAGTCCGGGTCGAGCGATGTGCTGCCGCGCCGCCTGCGGCGATACCCTCGCGTTCGCGATCGGCCACGGACGTCGACGCGCCCAACGGGACAAGGCGGCCACGTGCACGAGGTGCTTCAGGACTGGGACGGCGAGAACGCGCTGCTCAGCTTCGACGCCCGCACCGGCAGCCACCTCTTCATCGCCTTGCACTCGCGCCGACTGGGCCCGGCGGCCGGCGGAACCCGGCTCAAGACCTACCCCACCCCCGCTGACGGCCTCCGTGACGCGACCCTGCTGGCCCGCGCCATGACCTACAAGATGGCGGTCGCGGGGCTCCCCATGGGAGGCGGGAAGTCGGTGCTCGCGGTTCCGGGGGAGCTCTCCCCGGCCGACCGCCACCACCTCCTGGTGCAGCACGCCCGAAACGTCGAGACGCTCAACGGCAGCTACAGCACGGGTCCGGATGTCGGGACCAGCTCGGTGGACATGGACGTGCTGCACGAGTACACCGACCACGCCTTCGGGCGCAGCCCGGCCCGGGGCGGCTCCGGCAGCAGCGCGCCGGACACCGCCGTAGGCGTCTTTCACGGCATTCGCGCGGCCGTCGCCCACGTGAACGGCGATGCCGCGCTGACCGGCGTACGGGTCTTCGTCCAGGGCTGCGGGGCCGTTGGTGAGCCGCTTGTCGGCATGCTCGTCGACGCCGGAGCGGTGGTCGAGGTCAGCGACGTCGTACCCGAACGAGTCGACATGCTGGTGCGCAAGTACGGCGTCAGCGCCGCCCCACCCGACACGATCAACGTCGAGTGCGACGTTTACTCCCCGTGCGCTCTCGGCCAGGTGATCGGCGCAGCCGAGGTCCCGCTGCTGCGCTGTCGCATCGTGGCCGGCGCCGCGAACAACGTGCTCGTCTCGCCGGATGACGGTGAGCGGCTGCGCCAGGCGGGCATCCTCTACGCCCCGGATTTCGTGATCAACGCCGGAGGGGCAGTGCACCTCATCGGGTATGAGGGCCTGGGGTGGGACTCGGACCGGGTCGCGGCAGGTCTCGTGGGCATCGGAGCCACGCTGGCCCAGATCTTCACCGCGGCTGATGCCCACGGGATCAGCACCGACCGGGCGGCCGAACGGGTGGCCGAGGCCCGTCTCGAATCCGCTCCGGCCCACGGCCGTACGCTAAGTCGGTGACCGACCCGCGCGTCTCGCGTCTGGCCGGGCTGCGGGAGGTGCTGGGCGAGCCGCATTTCGGTCAGCTCTTCGCCACGCGGCTCAGCTCGCAGACGGCGGATGGGATCTTCAACGTCGCGCTGGCCGGCTTCGCGCTCTTCTCGCCCGAACGGCAGACCTCGCCCGGTCGAGTGGCGGCGTTGTTCGCCGTCCTGCTGCTGCCCTACTCGCTGGTGGGCCCCTTCGCCGGTGTCTTCATCGACCGGTGGAGCCGCCAGCGGATTCTCGTCGTGGCCAACCTGACCCGAGCTGTGCTGGTGCTGGGGGTCATCACCCTGGTGCTGACCGACGTACCGCTGCCACTGTTCTACAGCAGCGTGCTGCTCGTGCTCTCCGTCAACCGCTTCCTGCTCTCGTCGCTCTCTGCTGCGCTGCCGCATGTCGTACGCCGTCCGCAGCTCGTGCTCGCCAACGCTGTGTCGACGACCTCGGGCACGATCGTCGCCATCATCGGCGGCGGAATCGGTTACGGGCTGCGGTCGGTCTTCGGCGCCGACGACGCCGGAATCGCCGTCATCATGGCGGCTGCGGCCGCCGTGTACGTCGTCTCCGCCGGGATCGCCTCGCGGATGGACCGTGACCTGCTCGGTCCCGACGACCACGTCGTACGTACGACCGTGGCGGCCGCCGTCCGCGAGGTCCTGCGAGGAGTCGGCCAAGGCGCCGCCCACGTGTGGCAGCGTCGGCGAGCGGGCAATGCGCTGCTCGCGATCGCGGCGCACCGCTTCTTCTACGGACTGAGCTTCATCGCGACGCTGCTGCTCTACAACGAGGACTTCGGCCTCTTCCGCGCGAGCGGCCTGTTCGGCCTCGGCGCTGTCATCGGTGCCTCCGCAGTGGGCTACCTGCTCGCGGCTGCGGTCACCCCGGGTGCCACCAAGCGGATCGGGGTCGAGCAGTGGGTCGCGGTCCTGTTCCTCGGCGCCGCCGTGTCGGAGGTCGCCTTCGGCACGCCGTACAACCAACCGGCCTTCCTCGTCGCGGCCTTCGCGTTGGGCATCGCCGCCCAAGGCGCGAAGATCTGCGTTGACACCATCGTGCAGGAGACCATCGACGACAGCTACCGGGGCCGGGTCTTCTCCTTCTACGACATCCTCTTCAACGTCTCCTTCGTCTCCGCAGCCGGCGTCGCCGCGGCCACGCTTCCGCGCAACGGCAAGAGCTACCCGGTGCTCTTCTTCATCGCCACCGGATACGCCGTGACCGGGCTCCTCTTCGGCCTCGTCGCCCGCCGGCACGCGGCCAGTGCCGAGCCGGCCCTCGCAGCCACGCCGGTCAGCGCACCTGGACCGTCGCTGCGATAAGTGCGGACGGGCTCGCCGAGGGCACCGGCGGAGGGACTGCCGGGATCGGCGTGGGTGTGGGCAGCAGGCGACGGATCGTGTCCACCACCTGATCGACAGTGGACCTGGGGCTGGGCGAGGGCGACGGGCTGCCCGACGGGCTGCCCGACGGTCGGGGACCCGGCGTCGGTGCCGCGGAAGGTCCGGACGGACGGGGCTGCGGGGCAGGGGCCGCGGGATCCGGGCCGATCGCTGGACCGGGGCCGATTCGGCCGCCCCCGACTTCGCCGATGGCGACGGCGCGGCTGCCGGAGCGGGCGCCGTCCAGCAACCCCGCGAGCCGGCGGGACACGTCAGCGCTACGGGCGCTCAGGAGTGCCGCGACGACTCCCCACGATCCACCCTCACGACGCAGCCGACTCGCGAGCGCGACGGCTGCCTCTGCGGTGTCCTGACGCGAGGTCAGCCCGATCGCCACCGGCAACAGCGCCTCGCTGCGACCGGTCCCAGAGGGCAGTCCCGAGACCGCACTCCGGTAGAGCGCGGGCAGCACAGTGAGTCGCGCCGGCCGGCGCAGGCTCGGGTCGGCGTCGATGCCTCGCGCCAACCGCGTGAGCACGACGTCGGCTGCCGTCACGTCCGGGATCACCTCACGCTCCCAGTCGTCGCCGGTCAGTCGAAGCGGCTCGGCCCGGTCCGGCAGCGCGCGGCCGGCCACCGCCACCTGGTGCAGGCGGGGGATCGCCAGGCGACGGTCAGTGGTGCGCGCCCTCGCCCCGCCGGAGAGCACGGCGACCCGGACGGAGAAACCGCGCTCGATCCGCAGGGCGCCCGGAGCAACCTCATCGAGGATGACGTCGCCCACGCGTACAGACACCGTCGGGCCGGTGCGGCGGTCGACGAGCACAGCGCCGCGACGCAGCTCCGCGACCGCACCGTCGGGCACCGCGACCGTGGTGGTGGGGGCGAGCCGGACCTGGCGTCCCCGGACGTCGAGGGTGGCCGTCCCGGCGGCGCCGGTCGTGACAACGGCGCCTTGGCGCAACGACTCGCCTTCGACGCCCGGTCGGCCTCCCGCGCCGGGATCGACGACCGTGGCGTCGCGGATGCCGCGCAGGATGACGGTCGCGTCGGCCAGGTCGCCTTCCGCCGACCACACCCGCAGACCCCCGGTGAGCAGCGAGCTGACCACGAGCAGCCCGATGGCGACGCGGACTGGTCCGCGCTCCGCGAGCATCCTGGGGGTGATATGTCCGGGCACCTCCCCATCATCGGCCCGGAGGGGGCCGCTTGCGAATGGCCCGAAATGACTATTCCCCCCGTGTCTATTCAGTCGTGTCGGCCACCGGGCGAGCCGCCGCGATGCCCTGCTCCTCGGCCCACCGAAGAAGCTCGGCCTCGGCGATCTCCCTCGGCAGCGGACCGCGGTCCATCCGCACGGCCAGCAAGTGCCGGTAGGCCTGGCCGACCACGGGGCCCGCTGGTACGCCGAGCAGCTCCATGATCTCGGAGCCGTCCAGGTCCGGCCGGATCGCCGCGAGCTCCTCCTCTGCGGCCAGCACTGCGATGCGCCGCTCGAGTTCGGCGTAGGCGGCGGCCAACGCCGCTGCTTTGCGAGGGTTGCGAGTCGTGCAGTCGCTGCGGACCAGCTTGTTGAGCCGGTCGAGCAGCGGTCCCGCGTCGGTCACGTACCGGCGTACGGCCGAGTCGGTCCACTCGCCGGAGTTGAACCCATGGAACCGCAGGTGCAGCTCGACAAGCCGCGCCACGTCGTCGACGAACGCCTTGGGGCACCGCAACGCGCGCAGCCGGCTGCGCGTCATCTTCGCACCCTTGACCTCGTGGTGGTGAAAGGTGACCTGGCCCCGTGGCCCGAGCTCTCGGGTGGCCGGCTTGCCGATGTCGTGCAGCAGCGCCGCCATGCGCAGCGTCAGGTCGGGTCCGCTGTCCTCGAGGGCAATGGCGTTCTGCAGCACAGCGAGGGAGTGCAGGTAGACGTCCTTGTGGTGATGAAGCGGGTCGATCTCCAGCCGCAGGTCGGGAATCTCCGGAAGGACGTGCTCGGCGAGGCCGGTGTCGACGACCAGCTCGAGACCCCGCCGCGGGTCGGCGCCGAGCAGCAGCTTGAACAGCTCGTCGCGCACGCGCTCGACGGAGACGATGGCGATCCGGTCGGCCATCCTCTGCATGGCTTCGACAACATCGGCGTCGGGGGTGAAGCCGAGCTGCGAGACGAACCGCGCAGCTCGCATCATGCGCAGCGGGTCATCGGAGAACGACGCCGCCGCTGTGGTGGGCGTGGAGAGCGTGCGGGAGGCCAAGTCGCTCAGGCCGTCGTAGGGGTCGACGAAGGCGTGATCCGGCAGCGACAGAGCCATCGTGTTGATCGTGAAGTCGCGACGGGACAGGTCGCCCACTAGGGAGTCGCCGAACACCACCTGCGGATTGCGCGAGGTCGGGTCGTAGGCCTCGGCGCGGAACGTGGTGATCTCACAGCGCAGCCCTCCGCGCATGATGCCCACGGTGCCGAAGTCGATACCGGTGGTCCAGCTCCCTTCGGCCCACCCCTCCGTGATCCCCAGCACCTGCTGGGGAGTCGCGTCGGTGGCGAAGTCGAGGTCGTCCCCGAGGCGCCCGAGAAGCGCGTCCCGGACAGAACCCCCGACCAGATGCAGGGCACAGCCGGCATCCGCGAACATCCGGCCGAGGTCATCGGCGACGGGGAAGATCCGCAGGAGGTCGGTGACAGCGTGCTGCTGGACTGCGCTGAGTCGGGACACGGGAGCCAAGACTACGGGTGCCGCCCGTTCCCGGCAGGATCGAACAGCGAGATCGGCCACTACGATCGATCAGTGCCCGGCTCACCGCGCCACCCCCGGCGACCGAGACTCCAGCGGGTCGAGGAGACCTCGGCCGGCGGGCTTGTGCTGGATCGAGCGGCGGCGGACGCCTGCGGCGCGCTGATCGGGCGCCTGGACCGGCGCGGCCGGCTGCTCTGGTCGCTTCCCAAAGGGCATGTCGAGCTCGGCGAGACCCCACCGCAGACGGCAGTGCGCGAGGTGGCCGAGGAGACAGGCATCACCGGTCACGTGCTCGGCTCGCTCGGCATGATCGACTTCTGGTTTGTCGCGGATGGGCGACGGATTCACAAGACCGTGCACCACTTCCTGCTCCTCGCCGACGAGGGGGAGCTCAGTGATGCTGACATCGAAGTCTCCGAGGTCGCCTGGGTGCCCCTCGCGGAGATGTCCGGCCGCCTGGCCTACGCCGACGAGCGGGCTCTGCTCGACCAGGTTCCGACGCTCCTCGCGGCGTCCGCGTGAGGCGCTCCGCGACCGGGGGTGGCTGTGCTTCCGGGCGAGTCTGTGCTACCGGGCGAGTCGTGGCTTCGATGGTCTTGCTGGCAGCTCCGCTAGGGCTAACCGCCACCGCTCAGCGAGCCGAAGCGCAGGACGACAGCGGCGAGCCGCTGCCGGTCCAGGTAGCCGTCGAGGAGATGTCGTCCTTCCTGACCCCGGACGGCGTGCTGACGCTGCGCGCCCGGCTCCTGTCGAACAGCTCGGAGACGCTCGACAAGGTGCAGGTCCGACTACGCGTCGGCGACGCCGTCGGCTCGAGATCGGAGCTGCAACAGCTGGCTCGCACACCGCCCACGGACAACGACTTCGTGACCGTCAACGACCTCGCCGAGGACGCGGGGGTGCCGGATGAGCTCAGCCCTGGGGATGTGGCCACGCTCGATCTTCGGCTGCCCGCAGATGATCCGCGCGTCCGGCGGCTCTTCGATGATCGCAATGGCGTGCATCCGCTGCGCATCGAGGTTCGAGCCCGATCGGGCACGTCGAATCGCACGCGGGTGGGCGTGGCCGACACCTTCATGCCGTGGTGGCCGGAGCCCACCGAGCGCACGCGGGTCGCCTGGCTCTGGCCGCTCACCGCCGATGACGCCCGCGGTCCTGGCGGCCGGCTCACCGACGACACCTTGGCCGGTGAGCTCGAGGACGGACGGCTTGCGCTCTTGGTCGACGTCGCACAGGCGGCCGCCGCGCGCACTCCGGTGACCTGGGTGATCGACCCGGCCCTCGTCGAGAACGTCGAGGCGATGGCCGATGGCTATCTGGTCCGCCGCGACGACGGCTCGACCTCGGAAGGAAGCGGACAGGCCGCCGCTGCCGCCTGGCTCGCGAGTGCCCGCACCGCACTCGGCAACCCGCGCGGACGCACTCTGGCGCTGCCCTACGCCGACCCTGATATCACGGCCCTGACCCGCGCAGGGCAGCGGGATGTGGTCAGCATTGCCTTGCAGACCGGACGACAGGTGCTGGCGGACAGCGGTTTCGCGAACGTCGCCTCGCGTCTCGCCTGGCCGCCCGGGGGCGCGGTCGACGTCGCCACCCTCGGTGTGCTCGCGGCCGCCGGAGCGCGCGACGTCATCGTCAGCGCGTCGACGCTGCAGGCGGACGACACTGTCGACAACGCCACGCCGAGTGCCGCGACTGAGCTCAACGGCGTCGCCCCAGGGGCCGTGACGGCCGTCGCGACGGATGCCGAGCTGTCGCGACTGGTCGCGGAGGGTCCCGCTGCTGGCGGCACTGCAGAAGGCACCCGGCTCGCGCTGCAGCGCGTTCTGGCCGAGACCGCGTTCTTCACCTTGGAGCGCCCCAGCCAGTCTCGAGACCTGGTGATCGCGCCACCGCGACGTTGGAACCCCGCGCGACCCTTCGCCGCGGGACTGCTCGACCTCAGCGCTGGAGTGCCCTGGCTGCAGCCGGACGTCGTGACCAACGTGGCGACCCGTCCCCGCGATGACATCGACCGCTTTGTGGCCTTCTCCGGCGCGGACCGCGAACGCGAGCTCCCGCTTGCCGTACTCACGGCTGCCCGCGTCGAACGTGACCGGGTCGAGCGCTACCGCTCCATCCTCGCCCCGGCCGGTGACGCATCGGTGGACCTCCTGCCGGACCGCCTGGAGCGGGCGCTGCTCCGCGCCGCCTCGTCGCGATACCGGAATGACGTGACCGCGGCCCGCTCCCTCGTCGGCGACATTCGCGATGTGCTGGGTGAGCAGTTCGCCAAGGTCTCCGTCGCCGGAGGCGGGCTGATCACCATGGGCGGTGACACCGCACGGCTGCCCATCACCCTCGTCAACGACTTGGGCACGACGGTGCGGGTGCAGGTACGCATCGACAGTCGCAACCGCCTGTCCCTTCCGGACGGCGAGGTGCGCACGGAAGTGGTGGCCCCAGGGCGACGGCAGCTGCAAATCTCCGCGCGCGCGCTGGTGCCGGGTGACTTCACGATCACCGTCTCCCTGGCCACCCCCGACGGGCGCCCGCTGCCGGGTGAGCCGACGCTCCTGCGCGTGCGCTCCAGCGCCTACGGGAAGGTGGCGCTGGCCATCACCATCGGCGCGTTCGTGCTCTTGCTGCTCGGATCGGTGACCAGGCTGGCACGCCGGAGACGCCGGGTCGCCGACCGCGAGCCCGCGTGAGCAGTGGAGCAGTGAGCCGGTCACGATCCACCCTCGGCCGAGCCAGCGGCGCCATGGCGCTGGGCACGCTCGCCTCTCGCCTCACCGGGTTCCTGCGGGTCGTCGCCATGGCGGCCGCTCTGGGCCTCACCGACATCAACGACGCCTACAACAGAGCGAACATCACTCCCAACATCGTCTACGAGCTGCTCCTCGGCGGGGTGCTCACCAGCATCGTGGTACCCCTGCTGGTGCGGGCTCGCAAGGAGGACCCTGACGGCGGCGATGACTTCGCCCGGCTGCTGCTGACGTTGGTCGCAAGCGCACTCGCCGTGGCTGCGCTGCTCGGCGTCCTGGCCGCGCCGCTGCTGGCCTCGGCCCTCGGCGCTGCCGCGGGACCCGAGCGGGACCTGACGATCACCTTCCTCCGCTACTTCATGCCCCAGATCGCCTTCTACGGCATCGGCGCCACGATGACCGCGATCCTGCACACCCGACGTCGGTTCGGCGCGGCGGCGGTGGCTCCGGTCCTCAACAACCTTGTCGTGATGGCCACCGCGATCGTCTTCATCGTCATCAGCGACGGCGACCGGCCGACGTTCGAGGGGCTGACCGGAGGGCAGATCGCCACCCTGGGGATCGGCACCACCCTCGGCGTCATCATCATGACGGCTGCCCTCGTGCCCTCGTTGCGGTCGTCGGGCTTCCGCTGGCGGCCGCGGGTCGGCTGGCACCCGGCACTGCGCGCCGCTGCCGGGCTCGCGGTATGGGTCTTCGTCTACGTCGCCGCGAACCAAGCCGGCCTCATCGTGATCACTCGGCTGGCCAGCTCCGCGGGTGAGGGGGGCGTCACGGCCTACCAGTACGCGTTCCTGATCTTCCAGCTCCCGCACGCGCTGGTCGCCGTGTCGGTCGTCACCGCGCTGGTGCCCCGAATGAGCTCGCACGCCGTCGACGGGGACATGGCGCGCCTGCGCGACGACTATTCGCGCGGGATACGCCTGATCGCGGCGGTGCTCATCCCTGCGGCGCTCGCCTACGTCGTCCTCGCCCGACCGGTCGCGACCGCCGTATTCGGGCTCGGCGCCTTCTCCCGTGCCGACGCTGCCTTCGTGGGCGACGTGCTCGCCGCGTTCGCCGTCGGCCTGATGTCCTTCAGTGCCTTCCAGCTCCTCCTCCGGATGTTCTACGTGCTCCAGGACAGCCGCACCCCGGCGCTCGTGAACATCGCGGCCAACACGGTCAACGTGGTCGCCGACATCGCGCTCTTCGCCCTGCTTGACGGCCGATCGCGAGTCGTGGGGCTGGCCGCCGGCCACGCCATCGCCTACACGGTCGGCGCGCTCGTGCTGGGCCGGATCCTGTCGCGCCGGATCGGCGGCCTCGACGGCTTCGTCGTCACCCGCGCCATGGTGCGCGTCACTCTCGCCGCCGGAATCGGCGCGGTCGCGGCATACGGCGTCGCCCAGCTCGCTCGCGGCTCGGTCGGTAGCTCGCCGTTGGGATCACTGGCCGCCGTAGCTGCCGCTCTGGTTGTCGGTGGCTCGTTTTACGTCACCTGCGCGCGGCGCATGGCCGTAGCGGAGGTGTCGGCGGTGACCGACCTTGTCACGCGCCGGTTACGCCGTACGGCTCAAGCCGAACAGTAAGCAAGCCGATCCCCCTACCAGCGCCCGAGCTCTCGGGTGCCCCCGGGAAAGGCTGGGCATGCAGAGTCAACGCGGCAACGGTGCGCATGCGCGCCGCCTCCGCGGCGACAGTGTGCATGCGCGCCGCGTCCGCGGCGACGGAGGCGACATCGTCGTCGGTTGGCTGACCAAGATCACGTTGGTGCTCGCCCTGCTCAGCCTGATCGGCTACGAGATGGTCTCGCTCGGGATTGCTCGCGTGCGCACCGAAGACGTGGCCGTCGAGGTCGCCCGCGAGGGCTCGGAGCAGTGGCAGCGCAACCGCGATGTGCAGCAGGCCTACGCCGCGGGCACCGCCGTGGCCTTCGCCAAGGGTGGCCAGGTCAACCCTGAAGAGTTCGTCGTGGAGCCCGACGGCACTGTGTCAGTGACAGTCTGCCGTGAGGCGGCGAGCCTGTTGCTCTACCGCACCAAGCGCACCCGGAAGTGGCTCAAGACCTGCGAGACGGCGCGGGCCAAGTACGTCGCCTGAGACGGGTCTCGAAACGGTTACGGTAAAGACAGAGTGTCCTGTCGGAACGTTTCGGCGGCAGCAGGAAGTGGACACGGGACGCACCGCCTCGCTACGGTTCCCCGGTCCGGCTTCGCACTGACGAGCCGGCCAACCCCCCAGAAACGTCCGGGTCGAAACGCCGAGTCCTGCCCCCGACCCGCGGGCGTGCCAACCACCACCGCATCCGGGGCAGGAGCGGGGGACCCACAGGTCCCACGGCGCAGTCGAGCACGCTCGGCGGCGCCTCGGGGTGAAGCCAGCGGAGCATGTCTACCGGTGGCCGGGCACTTTCCACGCCCGAACCCGACAGCTGACCTCGCAGGCGTGTGGGAAGGGAACCACCCGTCATGCTCCGTCGCTTCGTGGCGATGTTCGCTGGGCTCTGCACCGCGCTCCCCCTCCTGATCGGCTCGGGCTCCACCGCTGCCCTCGCAGCGGGCGCCACCGCCTCCACCCTCCAGATCGCCGCCTCGCAGGACACAGTGACCAGCGGCTCGAACGTCACCCTCTTCACCACGTTGAAAGACGCGGATCGGGCGCTGCCCAACCAGCGAGTGGCCGTCGACGTACGCCATGGCGACATGTGGAGCTACATCACGACACTCACGACCGACGAGCAGGGCCAGGCCTCCTACGTCCGCCAGCCGCGGGTGTCGGAGACCTACCGGACCCGCTGGATCGGCACCGAGACCCACGCCGCGACGACGTCGAACTTCGTCACCGTCCTGTACAAGAACGACTCCCAAGCGGACCGGCTCATCGCCGAGGCGGCTCGGCACAAGGGGAAGCCGTACCGCTACGGCGCGAGCGGACCCAACAGCTTCGACTGCTCCGGCTTCACGAGCTACGTGTTCCGCCAGGCCCTTGGGAAGGTGCTGCCGCGCACGTCGCGTGACCAGTACGCCGCCGCCCCGAAGAAGCTGCCCCGCGGCTCCGAGCGGCCCGGCGACCTCATCTTCACCTACAGCTCGTCAGGCCGGATCTACCACGTCGGGCTCTACGCGGGCAACGGCATGATGTGGCACTCGCCGCAGAGCGGTGATGTGGTGAAGTACAGCTCCATCTACAGCCGCAGCTACAAAGTCGGGCGCTACTTGTAGCGGCCGCAATGACGCCAGTCGGGCGCTACTTGTAGCGGCTCGGTCGCTGGCGCTACAGCGTCAACAGGTAGGCCAGGCCCCAGGGCGCCCGACCGGCCTGCGGGCCGGCGCCGTAGTAGGCGTCCGGGTCGAAGTCGTGCTCAGGTGCGCGGGCGAACCCGAGCCGTTCGTAGACGTGCCGCGCCGCGGTCATGAACGCCGCGGTGTGCAGCCCGACGTAGCTCGCATCAGCCGTGCGCGCGCGGCTGATGCAGGCGAGGGTGAGCGCCTCGCCGAGACCGGCGCCGCGCGCCGGCGGATCGACAGCCAGCAGCCGCAGCACCGCGCCCCCCGCCGGCCAAGGGTGGCCGTCGTCGGCAGCGTCGCGCACGAGCGTCGCAGAGCCGACTAACCGGCCCCCGCGCTCGGCGACGACGACGTCACACGTGTCAACGCGCCGCGCGACGTCGGCCACCTCCGCAAGGTAGGAGGCGGCCACCGCGGGAGGGAAGTGCGCCCGGTGCTCCTCGTTGCAACGGAGGAGAAGCGCGCCGACCACGTCGCTCTCGGCGGCATCCATTTCGCGGATCACCAGGGTCACCTCGGTACTGTCCGCACATGCCCGACGAGAAGCCGCCGAACACCGTCCGGCTCGAGGGTGTCTCCGCCCGACTCTTCCTGGAGTCCCAGGACCATCAGCACGATCTCATCCGGGAGCTCCAGCTCATCCAGTTCGGTGATCGCTACGACGTGAGCGTGTCAGCGGTGTCCAGCGAGCTGGCCCAGCTCATCAGTGGCATCCTGAGCCGATACAGCGTCGTACGGGCCGCGACTCGAGCGCAAGCCGTGGCCGCCCTGGACCGGGGGGAGGAGCACCTCACCCTCGAGGTTCCGGTCCAGCCCGAGATGGGCCCGGCGCTCCGGGAGTGGCTCCGGCTGCTAGACGAGGCCGACCGGCTCTGCGGCGATGACCAGCTGCTGCTGCTCGCCAGCCGACCCGAGGTGCGGGAGCTGCGGCGCTGGTACGTCGCCGAGATCACAGCCCAGCTCGATCGACGTTCCTGATCACCCACCACTCGACGGGAACTCTGCGACATGAGACTGCTCGCGCACGGCCTTGGCGGCCGGTCGGACCTGCCGATTCCGTTCTGGCTCGCCCTCTACGGAGCCGGCATCACCGTGGTGCTCAGCTTCGCGGCTCTCGGGCTGCTCTGGCCCAGGCCTCGGCTGCGCGGCGCGGCCGCTGGACGTCCGCTGCCGCCGTGGCTGTCGACATTCCTGCAGAGCCGTGCGCTGCTCGCCGTGGCCCGAGTCGTCGTGCTGGCAATCACCCTGGTCGTGGTCGCTGTCGCGGCCGCAGGTCCGGAGCGGGTGGTGAACAACCTCGCGCCGTATGTCGTCTACATCGTCTTCTGGGCGGGGCTCGTCGTCGTCTCCCTCCTCGTCGGCCCGGTGTGGCGCCACGTCAACCCCTTGCGGACCTTGCACGGGGCGCTGTCCCGTGTCGGCGCCCATGATCCCGCCGTCGGGTCCGCGGCACTCCCGGACTCGGTCGGCTACTGGCCTGCTGCCGCCGGCCTAGCAGTCTTCGTCTGGCTCGAGCTCGTTCCCCCATGGCGGGCCGAGCCGCTCACGGTGCTCGTCTTCCTCATCACGTACGGCCTCGTCCACCTCGTGGCGGCGCAGCGGTACGGGGCGTCGTGGTTCGAGCGGGCTGAGGCCTTCGAGGTCTACTTCACGATGGTAGGGCGGCTCAACCCGATCGGCCGACGCGAGGACGGCGTGCTGGTCGTGCGCAACCCGCTCAACGGCATCGCCGCACTGCCTGAGGGCGCTGGTCTCGTCACGGTGATGGCTGTGCTGCTCGGCTCCACCGGGTTCGACGGGCTCACCCGCACCCGGCTCTGGAAGGACTCCGTCGACGCGGACAGCATCGTGCTCGGAACCCTGGGGCTTCTCGGGACGATCGTGGTGGTGCTGGTCACGTTCACGGCGGCCGCCCAGGCGTCCGGCCGGCTCGGCGGGGTAGATCCGGCGACCGCGCCGGGGCGCTTCGCTCACTCAGTCGTGCCGATCGCCGTCGGCTACGCCGTTGCGCACTACTTCTCGCTGGCGATCCTGGATGGCCAACAGGCCCTCGTGCTCGCATCGGATCCTTTCGGGCGCGGCGCCGACCTGTTCGGCACGGCGAGTTGGGGCATCAACTATGACCTGGTGAGCACTGGCGCCATCGCTCTGATCCAGGTGGGTGCCATCGTCGTGGGACATGTGATCGGCGTCGTGTCGGCCCACGACCGCGCTGTCGGCACCGTGCCGGCGCGGTTAGCAGGTCGCAGCCAGCTCCCGCTGCTGTTGGTCATGGTCGGGTACACCGTCGGCGGCGTCGCCCTGCTGACGGGAGCCTGATCCGTGACAGTTCAAGCGCACACCTACGGCATCGTCGAGACCCTGTCGATCGGCGGGCCGATCGCCCTGCTGGTGCTGCTGATCGTCCTGGGCCGACGTCGGGCGCGCGAGCTCGAGGCGGAGGACTCGGACGACCGAGGGAACGACGGGGTTTAGCGCACCTCGAGCTCGACCAGGTCGAGGCCGGCCCCTTCGAGCTCGACAGCGAAGACGCCAGGAATGGTGAGCTCGACGACGACCTCAGTCGGTGTGCCCGGCACGACGTCGGCCCGAATGTCGTAGCCGTGGACATGCACCTCGTCGGCGACGTCCGCACTCACCACGAGGCGCACTGTCTCGCCTCGGCGAAGCCGGACCCGCCCGGCATCGCGGGTGACCCGGCCGTTGCGCACCTCAAGAACCACTGACCGACCCGGCGACGCCGACGGCGCCACTGCCGTCGGCACGGACGTGGACGGAGACGGAGACGGAGCCGATCCGGGCGTCGGCTCCTCGCTGCCACGGCACCCGTTGAGCGCGAGCGCAGCGATGCCGATGCAGAGCGCCCACCGCGTGTACCGCACCCAGCACCCTCCTAAGTTGACTGGCCGACCGGAGGGCGAGGCTACCGGCCGGGATGCCGGGGGTCGCCTACAGTGGGCGGACCGGGTCGGCGGAGAGAGCATGGTGAGCGAGCGCACTGAGGCGAGCGTCGACCTGGTGCTCGCCGGTCGATACCGACTGCTGCGCCCCATCACCCGGCACCGGGTCAGCACCCTGTGGCGAGGCGTCGACGAGGTGCTTGCCCGACCTGTGGCGGTGCGCACGCTGGAGCGGCCGGAGACGGTCGAGGGGGGCAAGGACGCCTATCTTGCCGCTGCTGTCCTCGCGGGACGGCTGGCCCACCCGCGCATCGCCAGCATCTATGACGCCGCCGAGGAATCCGGGCTGCCCTACGTCGTCAGCGAGTGGGTGGACGGCGGTTCGCTGGCGGCGCTGCTGGCCCAGGGCCCGCTCGAGGCGCCGCACGCGACCACCGTCGCCGCCCAGGTAGCCGAGGCGATGACATACGCGCACCGTCGCGGCGTGGCTCACCTCGACCTCGACACACTGAACGTGCTGCTGTGCGCCGACGGCTCCACGAAGGTCACCGACTTCCAACTGGGCGCCCTGCTCCGGGCCGCCGCGGATCGGACTCCGCCGCCGTCGCGTGGTGAAGACGGCGTCCTGGACCCGGCTGCGGAGGCGCGCGACGTTCGCAGCCTCGGAGCGCTGCTCTACGCGTGCCTCACGGCGCGTTCGGCGTACGGCGGCGAGGGAGACCTGCCCGCAGCCCCCACCCGCGACGGTGCTCTGCTCAGTCCCCGTCAGGTCCGCGCCGGGGTGCCCCGGGAGCTCGACGCCATCGTGGCGGGCATTCTCCTGCCCGGTCGCTCCCGGTCGAGCATCCCCATCTCCTCGGCGACCGATCTGGTGGCTGCCCTCGCCCGACTCCCGGGAGTCGGCACCACGTCGCGACCGAGCGAGCCGGTGCCGCTCGCCAGGCCGGAGCGGCGACGGGTGACCCGGTGGCTGCGCTGGGGGGTGCCGGCACTGCTGGTGGCCGGCCTGGGCGCCGCTGCTCTCGCCGCCGGATACAGCATCGGCGAGCTGCCCCGCCCCCCCGGCGCGATATCGCCGCTCGAGGCTCCCGCGAGTGCGGTGCCGGCGGCCCCCGACGCCGGTGCTTCTCCCACCCTCACCGCAGCCGCGCGGGTGGTCGCCGTCAGCGCTTTCGACCCGCCGCCAGGGGACGGTCAGGAGCGCAACCAGACCGTGCCGCTGGCCACCGACGGGGACCCCTCGACCGCATGGGAGACCGTCCTGTATCGCACGGCCGACTTCGGCCGGCTCAAGGACGGCGTCGGGCTGCTGTTCGACCTCGGCTCCGCCGTCAAGGTGCGCAGCGTCGAAGTCGCCTTTGCCCAGAAGGGCCTGTCAGTCCAGATGCGGGCGGCGAACGTCCGCGGGAGCACCGCTGCGGACTTCCGGGTAGTGGCCGAAGCCGACGACGCAGGCACGCGGGCCACCTTCCGACCTGGTGCCGGCACGGCGCCGGCTCGCTACTGGCTGGTCTGGGTTACTCGACTGACCAGGTCCGGCGACAAGTTCAAAGCCGGAGTGGCTGAGGTGGCCTTCGGCCGCTAGCGACTCGTCAGTCGCTACTCTCGATCCCGATGCCCGACGACCTCAGCGAGCTTGACGACGCGACTCTGATGACCCGTCACCTCGACGGCGACGAGTCGGCGTTCGGCGTGCTCGTCGCCCGTCACCGGGACCGGGCCTGGTCAGTCGCGCTGCGCACCCTGGGTGACCCCGTCGACGCAGCTGACGCGGTGCAGGACGCCTTCCTCTCAGCCTTCCGGTCGGCGGGCAGCTTCCGCAGCGAGGCCAAGTTCTCCACGTGGCTGCACCGCATCGTGGTCAACGCCTGTCTCGACAGAATGCGGCGCGCCCGGGTGCGCCCGGCCGTGGCCCTCGACGACGCGACGGCAGCTGCCGTCGCCGATCCGTACGACGCCTTCGCCGCGAGTGACCTCTCGGTCGACATCTCGAGCGCACTATCGCGAATCGGTGCGGACCAGCGGGTGGCAGTCGTGCTGGTCGACGTGCACGGAATGGCCGTCGACGAAGCGGCAGCGGTGCTCGGGGTGCCGACCGGCACGGTCAAGTCGCGCTGCCACCGCGGGCGAGCCGCGCTCGCCGCCCAGCTCGGGCATCTGCGCCCCAGCCGGGGAACCGGGCCCGGCGGCGGCGCGTCGAACCAGGAGAGCGCGCCTCCGTCGCCCTCGAACCCCACCGCCTCCCCGACCCCGAGCGAGTCATGACCGATCCGGCCCACCCCGACTCCGAGACGCTCGCGGCGTACGCCGACGGCGACCTCGAGCACGCCGGCGCGGTGACTGTCGCAGCACATCTGCCCGGCTGCGCCGACTGCTCGGCTGATGTGGCAGCCATCGAACGGGTTCGTGGGGCGCTCGGGGCGCTGCCGTCTCTTCGCATGCCCGACGAGGTGGTCACCTCGCTCGAGCGGGCGCTGGATGCGCAGCGCAGCGCTGGCCCAGCGTCGACACCGGAATCTGTGCCGGCCGGGCCTGCCGTGCCGACGTCGCTGGCCGATGCTCGCCGGCGGCGGCGGCCCTCGCTGGTGCCCTTCGCCGCCGCGGCGGCGGTGATCGGCCTCGCTGCCGCGGTCGGGGTCGGAGCGCTGCGCAGCAGCAACGACTCGAGTGACAACAGCTCGGTCGCTGCCGACGCGGGCTCGGACTCCGCTGGAAAGGCAGCTCCCCCGCTGCAGCTGCAGACCGGGACCGACTACACCGCCGCCACCCTGGCCGACCAGGTCCGCAGCGTCATCTCTGGGCCGCAGGCGTTCGCGCTGGAAGCAGCGCCGCCGCAAGGCGATGCCCAGGATTCCGGATCGGGCGCAGCCGGCTCGGCACTGACCCAGGACAGCAGAGCGCGCGGCGCAGCGGCTCCGCTGCCGCTCGCGCCGGCTGACCTCGACTCCTGTCTGCAAGAGCTCTCGGGCGGGCCGGGAGCGGTGCCGGTGGTCGTCGACTCGGCGACCTACGCCGGGCAGCCGGCGGTGGTGATCGTGCTGCCATTCCGGACCGACAAGCTCGACGTCTTCGTCGTGCGCCCGGACTGCCGGGTGGGCAACGACGCGCTGATCCTCTTCCAGCGCATCGACGCCTGACCACTCGCCACTACCGGCACGACGGCGCTATGACGGACGGGTCAGCTGCGCGCCTTCCTCTGCTTCTTGGCCGACGGCGGCTGCGTCCAGAGCCAAGCACCGAGGGCCGCCGCGAGATAGGGCGGCCCGACGGTGCCGAGGGGGCTGAGCAGCCCGGCCGAGCCCTCCAGGACGAAGGAGAGCACGGTGGACAGCACCGCGTAGAGCACGGCGACCAGGCGGATCGGCACACCGCGCGCACCGCCGGCGCCACGCTCCGCGGCCACCGCGCAGAGGATGCCCACCCCGGCGGGACCGAGCAGCGAGAAGTAGCGGACCTCGACGTACTGCTGCCCGACGTAGCCGCTCAGCACCGCGGTGAGGTGCGCGAGCGTGGCCGCCCCGGCCAGCGCGCGCAGGTCGACCGGTGGCCGCCGAGGCGGGGCGCCGCTGCGACCCTGGCAGACCTCGCACCCGCCGCCCGCCGCTGCCGCTGCGTCCGCCGAGCATCGCGGGCTGGTACACACCGGGCACATGTCAGCGGCCGGGCGGGCCGGGTGCATCGCACAGCGTTGGTCTGTCGAGGCAGTCGCCACTGCGGTCGGGACGACATTCGGCACGCGCGGATCCTCGCACGCGCCTGCACGGTTCGCAGATCGTCACCGGAAAGCCGGAATCCGCACCTGGCTACCATCCGTTGACCCTGGCAGACGACGCACCCCGGACCGGCCAAGGCCCGGCCGGGCAACGAGAGGCGACATGCCGTGATCGGCGCTACGAGAGAAGTGATCATCATCGGGTCCGGGCCGGCCGGCCTGACCGCCGCGCTCTACAGCGCGCGGGCTGAGCTCGCCCCGCTGGTGATCGAAGGGATCGCCGCCGGCGGGCAGCTGATGCTGACTACTGAGGTGGAGAACTTCCCCGGCTTCCCCACCGGGATCATGGGCCCGGAGCTCATGGACAACATGCGCCGGCAGGCAGAGCGCTTCGGCGCCGAGTTCCTGACTGACGACGTCTCCCGGGTGGACCTCACCGGCGCCGTCAAGCGGGTCTGGGTCGGTGATGTCGAGCACACTGCTTCCACCGTCATCATCTCGACCGGCGCCAAGGCGAACTGGCTCAACCTGCCCAACGAGCAGCGACTGATCGGGCGCGGCGCGTCGAGCTGCGCGACGTGCGACGGCTTCTTCTTCCGCGACCAAGACATCGCTGTCGTCGGCGGTGGCGACTCAGCACTCGAGGAGGCCACCTTCCTCACCCGTTTCGCCAAGTCGGTCACCGTGCTGGTACGCCGGGATGCGCTGCGCGCCAGCAAGATCATGCAGGACCGCGCGCGCGCCAACGACAAGATCACCTTCCGGTGGAACGTCGCGGTCGATGACGTGCTCGGTGCCGACGCAGTCGAGGGGCTCACCCTGCGCGACACGGTCACCGGCGAGCAGTCGACGCTGGCGGTCACCGGCCTGTTCGTCGCCATCGGCCACACGCCGAACACGGGACTCTTCGCGGGTCAGGTCGATCTCGACGACGCCGGCTACATCCGGGTCGACTTCCCCGGCACGCAGACGAACCTGGCGGGTGTCTTCGCCTGCGGCGACGTCGTGGACCACACCTACCGTCAGGCCATCACCGCTGCCGGCACCGGGTGCGCGGCCAGCCTCGATGCCGAGCGCTACCTAGCTGCCGCTGTCGCCGGCGCTGGCTCCGTCGCCGGGGCTGTCAGTGCGCCGCAGGTCGCCCACGCCTAGGGGATCCAGCGGGTCGATCACCGGCTCCGGATAGAGCGCCGGGCTCCAGGCGGCGGGCGCCGGAGCGGCGTGCGGCTCACCCTCCCGCTCCGGAGACAGCTCGGGCGCCGGGGCAGCGGGAGCAGAGGCGGCACCTTGAGCAGTGCCGAGGGACCGGGATTTAGCGAGCGGGCTGGGCGCAGCGAGCGGGCTGGGCGCAGCGAGCGGGCTGGCTGGCGCAGTCTCGTCGCCCCGCAGCAGCCGCCCCACCGGGAATCCGCCCGAATCCTCGCCGGCCGTGGCCAGCTCCGGCACCCCGAGGGCTATCGCTGCCACGACGGGCACCGGCGCCGGGCCGGTCCCTGCCGCGGGCAAGTCGGCACCGCTGATCATCGAGGCGGCGGCCACGGCCGGCTCGAAGGGCTCCCCGGCGAGGCTGCCGAGTGCCGCCACGAGCCCCAGGTCATCATTGGTGAGAGCTTCAGAGTGGACGGGCAAGTCGGCACCACTGATCGTCACATCGTCCGGGTCGGCCGCGGCGGCGGGCACGGTCGGGGCGCCGGGCTCGGTCGGAGCGGGGGGCTCGGCCGGAGCGGCGGGGTCTGTCGGTGGGGCCGGCGCCGGCGTACGACGTGCGCGCTCTCGGTCGGCTCTGGAGGGCGCGCCGTCGCGGAGCCAGTCGTTGAAGGACAGCGCGACCAGCGTGGGCACGAGGGGGAGCAGGACCGTGAAAAGCGTCGAGACCCCCAAGCCGACCGTCGGCCCGACCCGGTCACCGTCCTCGAGTCGCTCGCCGGTCACCGCGGCGATGACCAGGCCCAGCACGGACGACCACCCGGCGTAGACGGCGATCCACGCCATCACCGCTAGCGGGTAGCGCCCGAGCTTGCTCATGCGGCCAGTGTAGGGAGGCCGAGAGATACCCTCGTCGGAATCGCCCGCCCCGACCCGGTGTTGCCGACGATGTCCGCCTCACTGATACCTCGCAGCCAGCAACGCGACACCGCCACCAAGGAGCTTCATCGTGGGAAGCACGAAAACCGTCACCGATGCGACGTTCGCCGCCGAGGTGCTGCAGAGCCAGACGCCGGTGCTGGTGGACTTCTGGGCTGAGTGGTGTGGGCCGTGCAAGATGGTCGCCCCGGTCCTCGAGGAGATCGCGGCCGAGCACGCGGGCAAGATCACCGTCGCCAAGGTCAACATCGACGAGAACCCTGAGGTCGCCCGTCAGTACCGGATCATGTCGATCCCGACCATGTCGGTCTTCTCCGGCGGCGAGATCGTCAAGACCATCGTCGGAGCCAAAGCGAAGACGGCGCTGCTGAAGGACCTCGAGAGCTACCTCTAAGGCGGCGTACGACGGTCCGCCAGGTCGGCCCATGCCGTGACCCGGTCGCGACCGGCGCGCTTGGACGCATAGAGCGCCGTGTCCGCCGCACTGATGAGCTGCTCTGCACCATCGAGGTCGGGCGTCCAGGTGGCTACCCCCGCGCTGGCAGTAACGGAGACGGCGATGTCGGCGGAGTTGATCTCGAGCAGCAGTCGCTGCGCGCTGTGCAGGGCGCCGGACTCCGGGCAGGCCGGCAGGATGACGGCGAACTCCTCACCGCCGTAGCGCGCCACCGTGTCGATGTCGCGGCTGTAGCGGGCCAACACCTCCGCAACATCGCGGAGCACCTGGTCACCGGCCTGGTGACCGTGGGTGTCGTTGAGGATCTTGAAGTGGTCGAGGTCAAGCAGCACGAGGCTGAAGACTTCGCCGGTCCGCCGTACCCGCTGCACTTCGAACTCCAGCGCCTGGTCGAACGTACGGCGGTTGGCGATGCCAGTCAGGCCGTCCCGCGACGCCTGCTCCTGGACGCGCTCCATCAGCCACGCGCCTCGGAGCGCCAACGCCGTCTGCGAAGCGAAGCGCTCGAGCATGTCGACGACGCGCTGCTCGACGCGGGAGCCCGGCCGCAGGTCGTGCTCGACGACCAGCGTGCCGACGGCGCGGCCTTCGACCGTCATCGGCACGACGATGAGATTTCCCGCGCCCGGCAGCATGGCGGCGAGCTGCGGGTCGGCACTCGGGTCCAGGCCGGCCACCAGGAGGGACGCGCGGGCGGCGTGGCATCGACTGATGACGGACGTCTCGTTGAGAAACGCGTCGGTGTTGTTGACGACCACCTCCCCCTCGGAGGCCAGCATGCGCTGGCTCCCGTCGGGCCGGTCGACGACCAACAACGCTCGGGGCGCGGCGAAGGCGTCCGCGCTGGCGCGCACGAGCTGGTCCCCGACCTCTTGCGGGTCGTGCGCGGACTCCAGCGCAGAGGCCAGCGATGCTAGGGCCTCAAGGTCGTAGCGACGGCGCCGCAGCTCACGCTCGTTGACAGAGGAGAAGGTGGCGGTCACCAACGTGATCATCCAGAAGGCGCCGACGTAGCCCGCAAGGTGCAGAGTGAGGCGGTCGGGATCGACGCCGGCGATGGACGACGTGCCGTCCAGGAAGCCGTCCTTCTCGAGCTGGTAGCCGACGAAGAGCAGCACCGAGTGCCACAGCGCGAGCTTGAGCCCCGTGCGGTCTGACGCGAGCATGGCGACCATCGCGAGGTGGACGATCGCCAGATGCCGCAGCGGGCTCGCGACCCCGCCGGTGAGGTGGGCGGCCGAGGCGATGAAGAGCCCGTCAAGAAGCAGCAACCCCCCCAGCAGGTACAGGCCCCGCTGCCCTAGCAGCCGCCAGGTCACCTGGCCGAGCGAGACGAGCGCGACGTAACCCGCGACAAGGATCAGCACTTGGCGTACGTCGGCGCCGGCGTGTCGCTGGGAGAGGACCACGACCACGACGGTGAGAGCTGCCATCAGCCGGAAACCGAGGAGATAGCGCATGCGCTCGACGAGCGGCACGAGATCCTGGGCGCCGACGTCTGGGTTCGCCGGTGCTGCCATGTCTAGCCTCCCGGGCTCGCCGCGACGAAACTGAGGTCCCGCGCCTTGAGGACTGGGGCAAGGGCAAGCTTGGGGTCTCTCTTATCTATCTCGTGCTGGACGAGCAAGAACATGAGAATCAGGAACAACAAAAAGAAGGGGAACGCCGCTCCCTTCACTACTGCTCGGGCGAACCGCCCGACCGCCTCGGCCGCGGACTCCCCGGGCGGGAAAGCCGTCAGGGCCCGGCGGGCCGCGAAGGCCCGGGCCGCAGCAACCGGGCGCGCTGCGGCGGAGGGCTCCGGCGTCGGCGCCGTGTTCACCGGCGCCGCGGCAGTGGACCTACGAGTAACGACCGCTGGGGGTCGCACCTCAGCTCCGGGCAGCACACGGGTCCGATCGATCGATGAGGTCGGAGCCACCGGACGGGGCGAGATCGAGTCAGTCGGTGGGCGCACGGGCTCAGGCGCAGGGTTCCCAGGTGGCGGCGGAGGGGGCGTCACGTCCGTGGGCGGATCGACCGGCACCGGCGGCGGCGCGGGGGGGTCCACCGGCGGGTCAACCGGCGGGGGTACCGGCGCGGGGGGGTCCACCGGCGGGTCAACCGGCGGGGGTACCGGCGCGGGGGGGTCCACCGGCGGGTCA
>DATLOQ010000150.1:0-3046 GCA_035536235.1 Mycobacteriales bacterium | reverse complement strand
ACGTCGACCAGCAGCGGGGCACCCGAGACGATCGGCGCAACAGCGTCGGCCTTGCCCCGGATCTCGACGACGCGACCCGTCTCCGGGGTGTGCGGCACCGCGCCGGCCTGGCCGACCAGGACTGCCGATCCGCGACTCTCGAGTCCCGTCGGGACGACGTTCTGGGCGAAGTCGTGAAACACGCTGATGTTTCCGTTGGTTTCCACGCGCAGCACCCGGTTGTGGTGCCCGTCCGAAACGAGAAACCCGCTCTCGTACTGCTCGATCGCGTACGTGTATCCACCAGGTATGAAGATCTGGGCACCGGAAGGTGGATTTTTTTCACTCCAGGCGGAGATGTCTGCGATCAAGGTCGCCTGCGTGCTGCCAACGCCCACGCGGTCGAGCCGGTAGACACCCTCCGCTGCGGGAGCATTCGACGACTTCACCATCTTCGTCCAGAACTCGCTCACCCCGGTCACCAGCACGTAGGCGGTCCGCCCCACGAAAGCGACGTCCGCGACCCCGCCGCCTATAACGCCCGGGATCTGCTGAGGTAGAGCATCGGCGTACGTGCTCACGGTTCCTCGCCCTGGGTCGATCCGCTGAATCCGACCGCGGGTGCTGTCCGTGACGTAGAGGTCTCCGTCAGGGCCGACGGTGCTGCCCGAGCCGCAGATGTCGTCGGTGCATGGACCGTCGACGAACGACGCCAGTTCGGCAACCGTCGGCTTCTTGGGCTTGTCTGGCTTGTCGGCACACGCTCCAGAGACGGTCGACACGACCGCCAGAGAGATCAAGACAGTCAGTCTGCTGTTGCAGAACATGGACGTCCCCCCTTGAGAGTCGGCTGCGACCCTACGCAGACTCCGCGACACCGAATTGGCCCCCCGGCCACCCTCGCCGGCAGTGTGTCCCCCACGACAGGGCCTGGTCAACGGCTGCTGTGGCAGCCGCAGACAAGCAGAATCCGAGCGCAACGGGCTGCGACTCCCCTACGGCTATCTGGCCGAGCTCGAGCGATTGCTTGGTCCGGTCTGACCGAGCACCCCACGGTCAGCCGCTCGTTGATCCAAACTTCTTCGATGGTCGGATCGTCGAGATATCGCTGCAGCGGACCGAAGCCAGCGACGGAGTCGTAGACCTCGCGGGCCGCGCGGACCCGGTCCGCGACTGGCGGCAGTGCGGACGACAGCGTCCGCTCGTCGTCGTCGGCGATGACCTCGTCGAGAGCTGCCGCACGGCGCCGGTGTCTGTCGCCGGATCCAGGCCGCGGCGGCGCACCAGCTCGCGGACCTCGCGCTCGATGACCCCCGTCGCGTCCATCGCCGCCGAAACTAGACCGGCGCCCTGTGCTTGTCAGCACCCGACTTGTCGGCCTGTGGGCGGCCCGTGATCGGTTCGCCGGCTTCCCAGCTACCAGATCGCCGTGGGTGCACCGGGCGTGCCGGCCGTGGCCGGCAGTCGGGGTAGCAGCGCCTGGAGGTCGTGGTCCATCCCAAACGGCAGCACCCAGTGGCCGCGGTGCGACTGGACGGTGGCGAGGAGCTCGGCGGCGAGTCGCGGGTCTGAGTTCATGACCTGCACGGCGCGCTCGACGAGGACGCCCAGGAGCTCGCGAGGTCCGTAGAGCGGGGACGCGACGAGGTCCTCACGGGCCGCGCGCAGCTCAGCGGCACTGTCCTCGCCGAGCTCGCGCCGGCAGACGGCCCGCCGCCAGCGCAGCGGCAGCACGAGACGGGTACGCATGGCCTCGTCGTCGAGCCCGTGCAGTGCACGCTCAAGAGCGGCCGCAGCCAGGGTGGGCTGACCGGCAGCCCGCTCCAGGTCGGCCACTCCGGCGGCGGAAACCAGCGGCGGCAGGCCACCAAGGCGCTCGTTCCTGGCGGCTTCCTCGAGCTGCGCGCGCGCCTCGTCGAGGCGACCAGAGCCGGTGAGGGCGGTGGCCCGCCGGACGGCGATCAACGCCGCCAAGCGCGGGTTCGGCAGCCCGGTGAACGACCGGTCGGAGGCGTCCGCCAGGGTGGCGCTGGCCTGCTCCCACTCGCCCCGGTCGAGCAGAAGATCCGCGGTGCGGGCGCAGCGGCCCACGAGGTGCCCGCCGGTCATCGCGCGGGCATTCCGCTCTGCCTCGACGGGGTCGACGTAGCGCAGCATGATCGCCGCGATGTTGTGCCGCTCCTGCTGCCGGGGCTTGTCCCGGCCCGCTGACGCGGCGATGGCCTCGTCGAGCTCCGCGAGCAACTCCTCGACGTCCGCGGCGTCACGCGCGGCATCACCCACGCTCATCGAAAAGACTTCCGCCCTCACGACCGGATCTGTGCAGGTGCGGGCAACTGCCACGGCCTCACGGGCCAGCGCCCCGACCGGGACCGGGAAGGCGCTCTGCGCGAAGAGGAGGCTCGTCAGCACTCGCGCGAGAAGCTCGGGGTCCGGCGGGTCGACAGCGCGTGCGGCCGGCAGCGCGGCTGTGTTGAGGTCGATGTTCTCGGCGAGCATTCCCCGGTGAACGAAGGTGTCCTCGAGGTCAGCGACCAGCCGGGCGAACTCTGTCGCCGGCCCGCTGCTGCGGCGGTGGGCGAGCGCCGCCCGGATGTGGGCGAGTTCCGCGTCAACGTACGCATGCTTGCGGGAGTACTCCTCGCCCACGGCGTGAACGCGCAACGGTGCGTGCACGGCGCGGGCGTGCCGCTCCGCCAGGTGGTGCCGAGCCGTCGCGTCAATCTGCTCGGCGGCGTACTGGCGGATGCTGACGAGCAGGCCGAACCGGGTCTGGCCATCGCGCTCCGATGTGACGACGAGGCTCTTGTTGACCAGCTGCTCGAGCAGGTCGAGCACGTCGAGACCCTCCCCGCACACCTCCTCCACCAACTCCAGGACGGCCGGTGCAGGCAGGGCGACCATCCGCGTCAGCAGCAGTTGCTCATCGCGCGACAGCGCGTCAAAGGACCAGGCGATCGTCGCCCGCAGCGTCTGGTGCCGCTCCGGCATGTCACGAGGACCGCCGGTCAGCAGGCTGAGGGCCGCGTCCAGCCGGTCGAGAAGCTTGTCGACCGAGAGCACCTTG
>DATLOQ010000149.1:0-18574 GCA_035536235.1 Mycobacteriales bacterium | reverse complement strand
GATGCCGGTCATCGCCAACGGCTTCGTCGTGGCGGTCTTCGGGCTCCTCGTCGGCGGCCGCGTGCTGGGCGTCGCCGTGCCGGCGAGCACGTGGGGGACGCTGGGGCTGAGCGTCGCGCTCGCGGCGTACGCATGCACCGGTATCGGGCTTCTCGCCGCAGCCGTCGCGCTGTGGGTCCGGGAGACATCGGTGCTCACGAACATCCTCTTCGGCGTGCTGCTGGTCTTCTGCGGCGTCAATGTCACGCTCGACGCGATGCCCGGGTGGATGGCCTTCGTCGCGCGCGGGCTGCCGCTCACGCATGCGATCACGGCGGCCCGCGCCGCTTTGGACGGCGCAAGCGTCGGCACGATCGCCCCGGACCTGCTGCGCGAGGGCCTCGTCGGGTCGACGTACGTCGCGGCGGGGATCGCGATGCTCGCCTGGGTGGAGCGGCAGAGCCGACGCAAGGGCACGCTGGAGTTCGCCTAGCCCTCAGCCCTCCTGCGGCAGGAGGCCGCCGGTATAGCGGGTCGCCTCGGCGAAGCGCAGCACGTCCTGTCGCGACCAGGCGGGCGTGTCGATGACCAGGCACATCTGATCCGTCAGCACGAGGACCAGTGTGTAGCGCGCGTTGCCCTGCCGCATCAACCATCCACGATGTCCGGTGACAGTCACCTCTTCGCCGCGGCCGGTGAGGTCCGCGCGCGCCCGGCGGGCGGCGATGAGCACCACTCCGGGCACGTCGCCGTCGCCGGCTTTCCACGCCTCGTGCTTGTCACGCGGGACGAGGATGACGCTCCCATCGGTGCTCCACTGCGCGGGCGCCGCGTCGCGGGGCATCAACCCGAGCTCGAGCGGCACGTGCACCTCCAACGGCTCCTCGGCCAGCGACTCGGCGACGCGACGCACCACCGACTCCTCTCCCCACGAGTTGCCAGCCATCACGACGCGCCAGCTGCCGGGCGTCGTCTGCCAGGACAGGGCAACGGTGTCGGCGAAGGTCGTGAGCGTCGCTGGGTGTCCGTTGACGGTGGTGGCGCGGCGAGCCGCCTCGGGTCCGGTCGGGCTCACGTCGCGGTCGCTCGACCAGATGTCGACGCCCATGTACCGCGGGCGCGACGCATCGTCGTACGACGCCTCGAAGCCGCTGTCAGCCAGCGACACCCTCGGCGTGCGGTGGACGCCCGCGGGCAGCCAGCGGGGAGTCACCGGGAAGGTCAGCCGAGGCAGCGCGCCCGGCTCGAACGGCGAAGCGGGCGCCGGTGCCGGCGCCTCGGGACTGGTGTACGGCTGCGGCACCCGCAGCGTGTCGTCGCGGTCCAGCCGCACGACCGCCCCGGAGGCGACCACGGCAACGGCTGCGATGGCCGACCCGGTCGCGACGCGGCGGCGCGACCGCTGACGGGCGCGCGCGCGGACCACGCGCAGCAGGTCTCCGGCCGGCGGCGCGGCGTGGGCCTCGGCCTGGAGAGCCTCGACCAAGTGGTGCTCGGCAGCAGTGATCACAAGGACTCCTTCACAGCGGTCGCCCTCGCGCGGAGGCGCGCGAGGGCCGTGGGGGCATGGGCGCGCACGGTGACCGGCGCGCAGCCGACGAGCTCGGCGATCGACTCGTCGTCGAGCCCCTCGTAGTAGCGGAGGACCAGCACAGCGCGCTGCTGGGGCGGCAGCATCGCGAGCAGCGCGAGCACCTCGGCGCGGTCGGCGTGCTCGCCCGCGGGGTCGCCGCCGTACACACCGGGCAACGGCAGGTCGGCCAGCCGCTCGGTCGGCACCGCATGACGGCGTCGGCGCCACGACAGCACCTCGTTGACGACCATCTTGCGCACGTACGCATCGGGCGCGCCAAGCCGCTCGATCCGTGGCCAGCGCCCAGCCGCCTTCGCCAGCGCATCCTGCACGACGTCCTGGGCCTGGTGCTCGTCGCGGGTCAGCAGCCACGCCAGCCGGATCAGGACCGGGCCGCGGGAGACGACGTACTCCTCGAACGACGCGTTCACGCGACTCGCCGCTTATCGCCCATGGTCATCTAACGCCGCCAGTGGCAGTTGTGTGTAACGCCGCCGATCAGAATGGTTCGAACTGCGGCCACGTTTCCTTGATCTCTCATGAACCTGCCTCCGCGCGGCATGGCAGCCACAGCCTCCCGCATTGACAGGTGACTATTTGGTCACCTATGTTCGTGCCGTGGATGAAGTGTTCAAAGCGCTGGCCGACGCCACGCGGCGAAGCCTCCTCGACGAGCTGTTCCGGTCCGACGGGCAGTCATTGACGAGCCTCGAGTCGCGATTGCCGATGACCCGGTTCGGCGTGATGAAGCACCTCAAACAGCTCGAAGAGGCCGGCCTGGTCGTCACCCGACGGCGCGGCCGGGAGAAGCTGCACTTCCTCAACCCCGTCCCGATCCGGCTCGTCCACGACCGGTGGGTGAGCAAATACGCCGAGCCTTGGGCCGCCGGGCTCAGCGAGCTCAAGACCGGAATGGAGAAGACCATGGAGAAGGTGTTCGAGATCTACATCCGCACCACACCGGAGCGGCTCTGGGAAGCCATCACCGACAGCGAGATCAGGAGCAAGTACCACTTCGGCAATGCCATCAGCTCGGACTGGACCCCCGGTTCGCGGTACGAGGTGAGCAATCAAGGCGCCGACGGGCTGCTCGGCGAGGGCGTCAACGTCGAGGTCGACCCGCCCCGGCGGCTGGTCCAGACCATGGTCGCGCTGTGGGGCGAGGACGTGAGGAGCGAAGGGACTTCCCGCATCACCTGGGAGATCGAGCAGGTCGAGGACTCCTGCCGGCTCACCGTCACCCACGACCAGCTCCGGGACGGTGCGAACAACCAGCTGTACGGCGGCTGGCCGATGATCCTGTCCGGCCTGAAGACCTGGCTGGAGACCGGCGAGCTGCTCACCACCCCCGGCTCGCTGATGTACGCCGGCTGATCCTAGAAGCCTTCGCCTTTACGCCCCGACGACCACCTTCACGCCTGTCGCATGGTCTTCCAGGCGTAAAGGCAAGCGAGGGTCGCGGGTTCGGCGTAGTCGTGGAGATGGCGGGAATCGAACCCGCGTCCTTCGGTACCGCAGCAGGTCTTCTCCGGGCGCAGCTCGCTGTGGTTTTCTCGGCCCCACCGATCACGCGAGCGAGTCGGTGCCGGGCTCAGTCACTGTTCGATGTCCCTCACTCCCCCGTGACCGGGGAGATCAGTAATCCTCCTAGCGACGCCAGCATCCCGGCCGGAGGCACTCCGGGGCTGACGGCTACCTAAGCTAGTTAGGCAGCGAGCGCGTAGTTATCGGCGCTTGATTCTTTTGCGACATTTCGTGGTTAACGAGATCATCGTCGCCTTCCTCGGCCCGCTTCACCTGCCCCGACATCCGAAGTCGAGACCATTCATCCCCTCGTAGAGTGACTGTTCGTACCTAGCTGTTACATCGCCAGCCTACGCCAGTGCCGCCGTACCCGACCAGCAGATTCTCCGGTGGCTCGCCACACGCCGGCGCCCTCCGATCGAACTGTGCGGCGAAATGGCCGCCTGCCACGCTCGCGCGGTCGCACAATTCCAGCCCTAACCGGCCCGGCGCCGCCACCCGGTCGAGCTGTGCGGCGAAATGGCCGCCTGCCACGCTCGCGCGGTCGCACAGTTCCATAGCGGGCGCGGCGGTGGACGGGGGTCGGCGTGGCGCTCAGCGGCCTTTCGCGCGACGGGTCATCTCGCGAGCCACCTCGCGGGTGGATTGGCGCTCAGCCAGGTCGGCGCGCTTGTCGTAGGTCTTCTTGCCCTTCGCCAGGGCGATCTCCACCTTGGCCCGGCCGTCCTTGAAGTAGAGCTGCAGCGGCACCAGGGTGTAGCCGCCCTCCTTGGTCTTGGTGACCAGGCGGTCGATCTCCTCGCGGTGCAGCAGCAGCTTGCGCACCCGCCGCGGCTCGTGGTTGGTCCAGGTGCCCTCGGTGTACGTCGGGATGTGCGCACCGTGCAGCCAGATCTCCCCGTCCTTGATCGCGGCGTAGCCGTCGACGAGCGAGGCGCGTCCGGCCCGCAGCGACTTCACCTCGGTGCCGGTGAGCACCATGCCGGCCTCGAAGACGTCGAGGATGGAGTAGTCGTGGCGAGCCTTCTTGTTCTGCGCGATCGGCTTGCGACCGGACTCCTTCGGCACGGCTCAGCCCTGTGCCGGCAGCCCGGCACCCGCGACGATCCCGCCGAGCACGTCCAGCGCGCGCTGCAGAGCGACGGCTCCACTCGCCGTCGACGCGACATCGACGTCGGGAGTGATGCCGACGCCTTCGAGCGTGCGGCCCGAGGGGGTCAGGTACGGCGCCACCGTGATCTCCAGCGCCGACCCGTCGGCCAGCTGGAACGGCTGCTGCACCGAGCCCTTCCCGAAGCTGTGCGCCCCGACGACCAGCGCCCGGTTTCGGTCCTGCAGGGCTGCGGCGACGACCTCGGCCGCGCTGGCCGTGCCACCATCGACCAGCACGACGACGTCGGTGTCGCCGTCCCCCCGCCCGGTTGCTGAGAACACCGTGGGCGCCTGACCGCGCAGCCGATAGCTCACCACCGGACCGCCGTCGAGGAAGGCGGACGCGGCCTCGACGGCCTCCACCAGCAGCCCGCCCGGGTTGCCCCGCAGGTCCAGCACGATGCCGCGGACCTGCTCCCGCTGCAGCTGCTGCGCGGCCTTGCGCACCTGGGCGCCAACTCCCCGGGTGAAGGCGGCCACCCGGATCCGACCCACGCCTGCCGCGGGGCGGTCCACCAGCACGTCACGCGCGTCCAGATGGGCCCGCCGCAGGGTCACGGTGCGCAAAGCCCCCGCGCGTCGTACGCCGAGCGATACGGCACTGCCGGTCTGACCGCGAAGGTCGTCGACGACTGCCCCGACAGTCCGGCCCACGACGCGGCGGCCGGCCACCGAGACCAGCTGATCCCCCACGAGCAGCCCCGCCTGGGCGGCCGGTGACGCCGGCAGCACGCTGACCACCTCGACCGAACCCGAGTCGTCCGGGCCAAGCCAGAGTCCCACCCCGGAGTAACGGCCCTCGAGCAGCTGGTCGAAGCGCGCCACGTCGTCAGCGGCGAGGTAGGCCGCGTAGTCGTCATCGAGGGCGCGCAGCATGCCCTCGATGGCCGCGCGCTTGAGGTCTGCGTCGTTGACGTCGCTCGCGGCACTGTCCCGGATACGGGTGAGCGCCTCGTCCAGGACGCCGGGCCGAGCGGGTGGCTGCGGACGGCTGCCGAGCCGGCCGGACAGGAAGCCGAATACGAAGACGGCCGCGACGGTCAGGCAGGCGGCAGTGACCCGCAGCCCTCGTCCACGCCACCCCGAGCTCGCCATGGTCGCGAGTCTACGAGGGTCAGCCGCTGAAGGGCCCGGGGGCGGAGATGCGGCCGGGCCATCAGATCCGCATCAGGCCGAGGACACGCGCCGCGGGTCGCGGCCTACCGCGGAGGTGAGCGGAGGTGAGCGGAGGTGAGCGGCGCCTGGCTAGTAGTAGCGCATGGGGTCGACCGGGTCGCCGTTGACCCGGGTCTCGAAGTGCAGGTGCGGCCCCGTGGAGGCGCCGGTGCTTCCGACGTAGCCGACGAGCTGGCTGCGCCGCACCCGCTGGCCCTTGCGCACCGCCACCTTGCTCTGGTGCGCGTAAGCCGTGGAGAAGCCGTTGCCGTGGTCGATGACCACGATGTTGCCGTAGCTGCCCAGCCGGCCCGCGTGGACGACGGTGCCGTGGGTCGCCGCGCGGATTCCGGCGCCGCTGCCGGCACCGATGTCGATGCCCGCGTGGAATCGGCGGGAGCCGTAGATCGGGTGCCGGCGATAGCCGTAGCGCGAGGTGATCTCACCGTTGGCCGGCCAGGCCAGGCCACCGCGGCCGATCCGGCCGGTGCCCCGCGACCGGGCCGCCTTGCGGATGAGCTCGGCCAGCCGACGGGACTCGGCCTGGAGCTCGTTGTACCGAGCCAGGTCCGCGGCCTTCTCGCGGGCCGCCACCTTCAGGGCGGCCGCCCGCTCGGAGACCTGCGCATCCACCGAGCGACGAGCGAGCACCGCCTCGGCGGTCAGGTCGGCGATCCGGGCTACGGCCAGGCTCGCTGCGCGCTGGCTGCGCGCCAAGGCCGCACGCCGCTCGGCGACCAGCGCCGTACGCGCCGCCAGGTCGGCGCGCTGCTCGGTCATGTCAGCGAGAGCGCCACGCTGATCGCGGACGACCGCCTGCAGGAACGTCGCCCGGCTGAAGAGGTCTGCCGGGGTCTGCGACTCGAGGATCACACCGAGATAGCCGTTCGGACCGCGGATGTACGACGCGCGCACCATGCCGGCGATGGTCCGCCGCCGCTGCGCCACCCGGTCGGAGGCGGCGTCGGTGGCCCGCTCACCGGAGTTGAGCGCGGCTTCGGCCCTGCGCAGCTCGGTCGTCAGCCCACGGTGGCGGGCTTCGGCCGCAGCGAGCTCACCCTTGGCCCGCTCCTGCCGCTCGCGCGCGGCCGGCAGCTGCAGCGCGGTGCGGGCCAGGGCCTCGGCGGCGCGGGCCAGCGCGACGGTCGACTCGGCCAGCTCGCCCCGCTGCGTCGCGATGGTGCGGTCGACGTCGCGCTTGCGGCGCTCGTCCCGTGACTGCGCGTCCGCGGGGGCGGCAAGGGGAAGCAGGGCCACCGTCAGCACGGCGATGAGGAAGGCGGTCAGGCGGCGCGGCGATGCAGTGCCTGACACGTCGTACCCCCTCCCGCCTGGCCCCACGGATCACAACCGCACCAACCGTAACAAAAGAGTTCGACTCAGACGCGGAGGTACTTGCGCAGCGTGACGAAGGAGGCCACCGCGGACAGCCCCACCCCGAGGAGCAGCAGCACCGGCACCACGGCCCACACCGCGTCCCAGCCGATGAACGCGGTCGCGGTGATCGACGTACGCAGCAGCTTGTCGATGAGCAGGACCTTGAACGCGGCCAGCAAGGACACGGCCAGCGTCACGCCGATCAAGCCGGCGAAGGCCCCCTCGAGGAGGAACGGCAGCTGGATGTAGAGGTTCGACGCGCCGACCAGGCGCATGATCCCCGTCTCGCGGCGCCGGCTGAAGGCGGCGACGCGAATGGTGTTGGAGATGAGGAAGGCAGCGGCCAGCAGCTGGAGACCGGCCGCGGCGAGGGTGCCGAGCTGGAGCCCGTTGAGCACCTTGAAGAACTTCTCGAGCAGCTCACGCTGGTTGAGCACCGTCTCGACCCCCGCCCGCTCCGCGAAGGCGCTGGCCACCACGTCGAACTTCTCCGGATCCTTCAGCTTCACCCGGAAAGACTCCGGGAGGGCGTCTTCCGAAGCGTTCTCCACCAGCTGGGGGGAGTCCTTGAACTGCTCCTTGAAGCGGACGAAGGCGTCCGCCTTGCTCTCGTAGTCGACCCGCTCGACCTCCGGCAGCGCCTGCAGGTCGTCCTGGATGGACTGCCGCTGCGCCTCCGTCACGTTCTCGGCGAGGAAGATCGACACCTCGACGCGGTCGTACCAGTAGCCCTTCATCAGGTTGACCTGCTTGCGCAGCAGCAAGCCGCTGCCGGCCAGGGCGAGTGAGATCGCCACAGTCACGATGACGGCGACGGTCATCGTCAGGTTGCGACGGAGCCCGACGAGGATCTCCGAGAGGACGAACTGAGCACGCACCGGTCGAGCCCCTTACTTGGAGTAGCCGTAGACGCCCCGGGCTTGGTCGCGCACGACCCGGCCCCCGTCGAGCTCGACCACGCGTCGCCGCATGGAGTCGACGATGGCCGCATCATGGGTGGCCATCACGACCGTCGTCCCGGTGCGGTTGATCCGGTCGAGCAGCTTCATGATGCCCACGCTGGTCGTCGGGTCCAGGTTACCGGTCGGCTCGTCGGCGATGAGGATCATCGGCTTGTTCACGAATGCCCGGGCGATCGCGACCCGCTGCTGCTCCCCGCCCGAGAGCTCGTCCGGCCGCCGGTTGGCCTTGCCCTCGAGGCCGACCAGGTCGAGCACCTCCGGCACCACCTTGGCGATCTGGTGCCGGTGCTTGCCGATCACCTCGAGGGCGAAGGCGACGTTGCCGAAGACGGACTTGTTCGGCAGCAGCCGGAAGTCCTGGAACACGCAGCCGATGGTCCGGCGCAGGGCCGGCACCTTCCAGTGGGAGAGCCGCGAGAGGTCCTTCCCAGCGACGTGCACGCTGCCGCTCGTCGGCGACTCCTCCTTGAGCAGGAGACGCAGGAAGGTCGACTTGCCGGAGCCGGAGGAGCCCACCAGGAAGACGAACTCGCCCTTGTCGACCTCGACCGTGACGTCAGCGAGGGCGGGCTTCGGCGAGTTGGGGTAGGCCTTGGTGACCTGGTCGAGGCGGATCACAAAGAGGGGAGTCCTCGCGTGGGGAGACGGGCCGCTGAGTCTAGGCGAACCCGTGACGAACGACGCTCCGACACGACCCGTGGATCCGTGCGACGATGAGGGCAGCGCTCAGCCCGGAAAGGAAGCGACTCATGTGCTGCGAGCAGCTGGTGTGCGCCGCTTGCCGCGGCCGGGTCGTCGAGGCTGGTTGCTCAACCTGCCGCCTCTCCCGGGCGCAGGTTCACCCCGCGCCGGGTTTTCCGCTGACGGCAGACCTGATGCTGATCCTGGCAGCGCTCAGTGCGCTCCTACTGGTCCTCGCCCGCGCGAGCTGACCCGGCGCCGGCGCGAGCCGGCTGAGGTGAGCAGCAGGCCGGCCACCATCAGCGCGAGTCCTGCCTCGAGGCCGCTCTGCGTGGACTGCCCGCCGGTCACGGCCAACGACCGGCTGGGTGCTACGGCGGGCTGAGGTGCCGGACGCAGCACTGCTGGCCGCGGCGCCGGCCGCGGCGCCGGACGAACGATGCGACTCGGCAGCACAGCCGCCACGACCGTGCGGACCTCGTTGGACGCCACCGTCGGCACCTGGTCGGACCGCGCCACACCGGTGTTGAGCACCACCAGGCCGGCCGAGCCGGGGAGGACGACACCCCGGTAAGTCAGACCGCTGACCCCTGTCCCCGGCGCAACGGTGCCGACCGCCCAGGTGACGGTGTTCGTCACCGCATCGTAGGACGCTGTGCACGGAGCCGCACAGGTAGCCGAGCCGGCGACGTAGGCGAGCCCGGCCGGTACGACGTCGACCACCGTCACCCCGGTCTGGACCAGCGTGCCGGTCGCCTCGACCGCGAAGCCGTAGTCCACGTCGTCGCCCACAGAAGCTGCAACCCTGCTGACCGACTTGGTCAGCGCCAGGTTGCCGACGGGGGGCACGGGCAGCTGGTTGATCAGCGTCGCCTCCGTGTCGGTGTCGTTGGCCGGGTTGACGTCGCCGGGACCGCTGACGCGGCCGGTGTTGCTCACGGCACCCGCTGTGGTGGGCGTGACCGCGATGACGATGGCGTCGGCGCTCCGACCGCCCGGCAGGGCGGCGTTGCGCACACACGTGACCGACTGCCCGGTGAAGGTGCAGGAAAAGCCTGTGCTGGTGACGGCGCTGATGACCAGCCCGACCGGCACCGTGTCGGTGACCGTGATCGGGCCGAGCGCGGGGTCGGTGCCGAGGTTGGTCACCACGAGCGTGTAGGTGAACGGCGTGCCGACCAGCACGGGGTCGACGGAGTCGGTCTTGACCACGGTTAGGTCGACGACCGGCGCGGCCGGGGGCACGAACGGCGGCACGAACGGCGGCACGAACGGAGGCTCGACCGGCGCGATGAGCGGGGTGGTCACCGTGGAGGTGTTGTTGCCCGGCACCGTGTCACCCGGCACCACCACCGTGGCCGTGTTCACCGCGGACCGCGGCAGGCCGGACGTGCTCGCGACGAGCGTTGCTACGGTCAGCCCGCCACCACCAGCGGGGATCGCTGCGGTGTTCACACAGGTCACCGTGCTGGTTGGTGCCGGCGTGCAGGAGAAGCCCGCACCAGCGGTGACCAGCGTGGCCACCACCCCACCCGGCAGCGTGTCGGTCACCGTGACCGTGCCCACCGCCGCCGTCACCGTGCCCAGGTTCGTCGTGGTCAGCAGGTAGCTCACCGGCGAGCCGATCGTCGTCGGCGCCGTCGTACCGGTCTTCACCAGCCCGAAGTCGATCACGGGTACGGCCGGCGGCCCGACCAGGATGGTGCTGGCGGTGTCGGTGTTGTCGCTGGGGTCCGCGTCGTTGGCAATCGTCACCGTGGCCGTGTTGACCACGGTCCGGGGCGCGCCGGAGGTCAGCGCCGTCACCGTGATGGCCGGCGCCGTCGCCCCCACGCCGATCACGGCCGTGTTGGTGCACGTCACCGTGGTGACGGTGTTCGTGCAGGCGAAGCTCGCGCCCCCGGCGACCCCCGTGACCTGCAGGCCGGCCGGCAGGGTGTCGGTCACGGTCACGGCTCCGATGGCAGCCGGCACCGTGCCGTCGTTGTCGACAACGAGCGTGTAGGTCACGGAGCTGCCCACCGGCAGCGGACCAGCGGGCCCGGACTTGTCGATGCCCAGGTCGACCACCGGCGGCGGGGGTGGCGGTGGGGGCGGCGGCGGGCCGATCAGCCGGAAGCAGTCAGCCTCCGCCTTGCGGTTGCTCCGCGGGGAGTCCGACGGGGTGGCCGTGGTCTTCGCGTAGCTGCACACCTGGCCGCCGGAAGGCGCGCTGCTCGGGATGCGGATGGTGTAGAGGGCGAACGTCTCGTGCGGGACACCGCTGATCTCGTACTTCGCCACGAAGTCGCCGTTGATCTCCACGCAGTGGGTGATCTCCAGCGTGTCGCGGCCGGGACCAGGCACGCCCACCGGGTAGGTCAGGATGTAGGTGACGGTGCCGCCGGGCACCAGCGCCCCGCTGACCCGGACCAGCCGGTGGTTCTCGCTGCCCGGGGTGGTGACCACGCCCTGGCAGCCGTTGGTCCGGTCCTGCAGCACCGCGGTCACCGGCGTGCAGGGGGCCGTCTCCCCTTGCGGATTCTGGACGTCGATCGGGCAGCCTGGCGCGGGGGCCGCGTGGGCCGGGCTGGCGAAACCGCCCACCACGCCGCCGACCACCACTGCTGTGCAGAGCACCAGAAGCCGAACAAGACTTCGCCTCGGCGGAACCCGACCGAACATGCCGAACCACCTCAAGAAAGCGTTGGCGGTCCGAGGTCGGTCTCACCTCTTGCTCCCCGCAACCCAAGCGGTGACCGGCTGGGATAGGTCGCGGATCGTTGCATCCTCGGTCCCGGTAAAACCGGGACACTCCCCCCACAATAGGAAGAATGCCTACCGAGAGTGACGCACTGATCCGTTCCTGTCAACAACCCTCGGGCAAACTAAACTTGCCGTGGCGCTAGAGATGACTCACTCACCCGTGCGCTTGCTCCAGCGCACTGACGCCTCGATGAACGCGTCGATCTCCCCGTCGAGCACCGCAGCCGTGTTGCCGGTCTCCACTTCGGTGCGCACGTCCTTGACCAGCTGATAGGGGTGGAGCACGTAGTTGCGGATCTGAGACCCGAAGTTGACGTCCTGGCGCCCGCCCCGCAGCTCGTTCATCTTCGCCTCGGCCTCCTGACGCCGGCGTTCCAGCAGCTTGGCCTGGAGCACCAGCATGGCCGAGGCCTTGTTCTGCAGCTGGCTCCGCTCGTTCTGGCAAGTGACCACGATGTTGGTCGGCAGGTGCGTCAGCCGTACGGCGGAGTCGGTGGTGTTGACCCCCTGACCGCCGGGTCCGCTGGAGCGGAAGATGTCGATCCGCAGGTCCTTCTCGTCGATCTCCACCTGGTCGCTCGCCTCGACGACGGGGGTGACGTCGAGGCCGGCGAACGAAGTCTGGCGCCGCGACTGGTTGTCGAACGGGCTGATCCGGACCAGCCGGTGCACCCCGTGCTCCCCCTGCAGCGTGCCGTACGCGTACGGCGCCTTCACCACGAACGTGGCCGACTTGATCCCGGCCTCCTCGGCGTACGACGTGTCGAACACCTCGGTGGGGTAGCCGTGTCGCTCGGCCCAGCGCAGATAGAGCCGCAGGAGCATCTGGGCCCAGTCGGCAGCATCCACGCCGCCGGCGCCGGCGGAGATCTGCACCAGGGCGTGGCGGGCGTCGAACTCGCCGGACATCAGGGTGCGGATCTCCAGGGCTGCGACGGCCTCGGCCAATGTCGGCAGCTCTGTCTCGACCTCGCCCAAAACGCCACTATCGTCCTCTGCGATGGCCATCTCGAGCAGGACGGCGAGGTCGTCGAGGCGCTGGCGGAGCTGCTCGACCCGCGTGACGTCGCTCTCGATGTTCGACATCTGGGACATCAAGCGCTGGGCATTGTCCTGGTCGTCCCACAGGTCCGGAGCGCCGGCCGCCTCACGCAGCTCGGCGAGCTGCGCGCGCAGCGTGTCGAGGTCCAGGAACTCCTCGACGGAGCGCATCGTGGCGTCGAGGCGCTTGAGCTCCTCGGCGGGGTCGACGGACACCGTGGGGCTCCTCAGGGCGATCGGGAGGTGGGCCGAGCGAGTCCGATCCTAGCGGCCACCTCCCAGTCAGGGCGCGGCCCCGCGGTTAGCGGACGGCTCGACGCGCGAGCCGCCCTTGCGGGGGCTGCGCCGCCGCAACGAGCCCGAACCCGAGCATGGTGGTCAGCAGTCCGAGCATCAGCATCGAGCCCGGGTCGCCACCGGTGGTCGGCAAGCGAGGGCCGCCGGTGCCAGGCAGCGAGGGCCCGCCCGGCACTGGCCGACCCAGGTCAATGGTGCCGCCCTCCTGGCCGGGTCCCCCGCCTGCCCCGCCCAGCGTGGGGCCGATCGGCTCCTCACCGACGGAGCCGGGGATGCCGGGACCCTCAGGTGCCGGGCTCATCTGCGGCTCCGGGAGAGGGACACCGGGCGGCTCAGCCGGGGGTGCCGCACCTGGGCTCGAGGGCGCCGAGGGGGCGGGCGAGCTCGTCACGGTGGGCGACGAACTGCCCGTCGGGGTAGGCGTGGCGGTGCTGCTCGGGGTGGGCGCGCCCGTGGGCGTGCCCGTGGGGGTCACGGTCGGCGTGCTGGCCGGAGTCGGGGAGCCGCTCGGAGTAGCGGACGAGGTAGGCGTGGGGGTGGGGGTCCCGGAAGCCGCCGGGGCTGGCGTGGCTGTCGCCGCCCGCACGGTGTTGGTCACCGAAGACGCGCACCTCACGGTGGCGCCGCCACCGTTGCCCGAGCTGTTGCACTGGTCGATGGTGACCGGAAGCGCCGCAGCCTGGGTCGAGGGGTCCACGGTGCACTGGACGCGCATCGTGCCCCCGCCACCGTTGCCGGAGCCGTTGCATTGGGTGATGGTGGCGTTGCTGGTGTTGCCGATGGGGTTGCAGGAAACCGTCGGTTCGGTTCCCCCGCCGGTGCCGGAGCCGTTGCACTGGTTGATCGTCGCTGCGGCGGTCGAGGTCGCGCCGGTGATGTTGTTGGTAATCCGCGAGCTGCACCTCACGCTGCCGCCGCCGCCGTTGCCGGAACCGCTGCACAGGGTGATCGAGGTCACCAGGTCGGCGGAGGACGAGGTCGCCGTCGTACACGGCAGGACGGTGTTGGCCGCACCGTGGCACTCCCGCACCGTCGTGGTCGAGCTGGTGACCCCAGTGGCCAGGTCGAGGTTGTTGGTGACCGTGACGTCGCACTCGACGCCCTGCCCGCCGGCGTTGTCCGATCCGTTGCACACGTTCACGGCGATCGGCGCGGCCTGGGCGGGGGCCAGGGTCCGCACCTGCCAACTGACGACGGCCAGCACCGCCACAAGGAACGACGTGACGCAGCGGGTCGTGCAGCGCTCGAACCTCAGTGGGGGCATACCTTGAGTGTAGGGCTGGTTACGCGCCGTGGCAGTCGCCAGCACGATAATCCCGGCGATTCAGGCGGTCGCGCGCACGCGGTGCCGGCCGACCGGCCGCTCCCTCGCCGAGCACATGAGCGCGCCCAGCGCCATGGCCAGCAGGCCGGCCAGGGCCAGCGAATCGCTGTCCGAGCCTGCGCGCGGCAGGCTGGTGCCACCTGCAACGGGGGGTGCGTTCACGGGAATCGCGTCGGGGAACACGGGCACCGGGGGTTCGAGCGCCGGGTCAACCGGGGTCAGGACCGGTGGGAAGGGCTCGGCAGAGGGCGTAGGCGGCACCGGCACCGCCGACGGGGATGCGATGGCGGTGGGAGAGAGCGACGCCGGCGGTGAGGTGATGGCCGAAGGGGTCACCGACGCCGTAGGAGTCGCCGACGCCGAAGGAGTCGCCGACGCCGAGGGTGACGGGGAGGCCGGGGCCTGGAAGCGGTTGACCACCGAGGAGACGCAGGTGACGACCCCGCCGCCGCCGTTGCCCGACCCGTTGCACTGGGTGATGGTCACGGGCAGCGCGCTGGCCTGGGTGGACGGATCCACCGTGCACCGGACGCGCATGGTCGCTCCGCCGCCGTTGCCCGAGTCGTTGCACTGGGTGATCGTCGCGCTGGGCGCAGCGCCGGCCGGGTTGCAGACGACGGTGGGCGCGGTGCCACCCCCCGCGCCGGACCCGTTGCACTGGTTGATGGTGGCCGGCGAGGTCGCTGCCGTGCCGGTGATGTTGTTGAGAATGCGCACGGTGCAGGCCACGCTGCCGCCGCCGCCGTTGCCCGAGCCCTCGCAGACGGTGACCGAGGTGGTGAGGTCGTTGGGCGAGGACGTCGTGGACGTAGTGCACGGCAGCGCGGAGTTCGCTGGGCCGTGGCACTCTCTGACCGTCACCGACGTGGAGGTCGCCCCGGTAGCCACATTCAGCGTGTTGGTGACCGTGACTTCGCACTCAACCCCTTGGCCGCCCGCGTTGTCCGTGCCGTTGCACCGATTTACCGCAACGCTCGCAGCCGCGGCCTGAGGGACCAGCGTCGTCTGCCAGCTGACGATGAAGGTGGCCGCGAGCAGAAGCATTGCGCCGGCCAGCGATGCGCGCCGGGAGGCGACCGAGGCGCGACGCGCGACCGAAAAGCGGGCAGGCGTGAGCGCCAAGGGATTCATGCAGTGGATGTACCCACCGCACGGAACTAGAACCCCGGCGCACGTTTGGCGGCCGCGAACCCCCCGCGAGTCCTCGCTTCCGGTCGACCGTGACCAGAATGAGCCGTGCTCCGCCACTCGAGCCCCCGCCGCCGCGTCCTTATCGTCACGAGCGCGTTCGTCGCGCTGGGCGTCGTCGGCGTCGCGGCCCTCGCCGTCGCCACCCGTGGTCGGCCGAGTCCGCCAGAGGGCTCCATCGTGGCGACCCCGACCGACCGCGGCGACGCCGTACCGGTGCTCCTGGTGCACGGGTACGGCGGTGACCCGACGAACATGTCGACGATCGCGTCCCGGCTGCGTGCCGCCGGACGAACCGTGGTGTCCGTCGCCCTGCCGCTGCGCGGACTCGAGGGCATTGACGCGTCGGCGGCCGCCGTGGACCGGGCCTTCGGCTCGACCGGAGCGGACCGGGTCGACCTCGTGGGCTACTCCTTGGGCGGAGTGGTGGTGCGGGCATGGGTGGCCGACGAGCACGCCGACGACGTGCGGCACGTGGTGACGATCGCCGCGCCGCACCACGGAGCGCGCCTTGCCGAGCAGGCCGGCGCGCTCGACCCGGGCCGGTGCACGATGGCCTGCGCGGAGCTGCGCCCCGGGTCGGCCTTCCTCTCCAGGCTCAACGCCGGTGACGAGACCCCGGACGGCCCATCCTGGACAACCTTGCGCACTGCGCTCGACCAGACCGTCACCCCCGTTGACTCAGCCGAGCTCGACGGCGCCGTCAACGTGCTGCTGCAGGACGTGTGCGCCGACAGCCGGGTCGGCCACGGCAGCATCAACCGCGACCCGCTGCCCATCGGCCTCGTGCTGCGCGCCCTGGACGGCCAGCTCGCGGTCAGCCCACCTCCGAGTGAGTGCGCTGCGATCCGGCGGCTGGGGGCCGGCTAGCTGGTGATGTCCTTGGTGGTGAAGTTGGCCCAGGCGAGAGCGAAGAACACGGCGATGTAGACAGCCTGCAGGGCGACGCCCCGCTCGATGTCGCGCCACAGGATCGGGTTGCGGAAGAAGTCGAGGAAGGCCAGCCAGTAGCGGGTCGGGATGTAGGGGCGGATCGAGGCGGCTGCGTCGAGCGCGAAGAGGGTCGAGGATCCGACCAGCACCCCCAGCCCGCCCAGGGCCGCGGCGAGCGGTGAGTCCGTCAGCGTGGAGAAGAACAGCGTGATCGCGGCGAGCGCGAGCATCGACCAGCCGATGTAGAGCACGGCGCCGAGGATCCGCAGCGCCGTCTCGGTCGTGCTCAGCGGGGCGCCGCCGGAGATCGAGGACACCGGCTTGCTGCCGAAGAGCTGTACGCCGACGACGTAGCTCACCGCGGCGACCAGCAGCACCGTGGCGAGCACGTACACGATGAGCACGACGGTCTTGACCACAAGCAGCCGGGTCCGCGACACCGGCCGGACGAGCAGGTAGCGCAGCGTGCCGGCGCTGGCCTCCCCGGCTACCGCGTCGCCGGCCACCACCGCGACCGCGATAGGGAGCAGGAACGGCAGGATGATCCCCAAGGCGGCGGCCGGGAAGAGGGTCCCGTTGTTGAACGCCTCGGCGAGCAGCGAAGGACCGGTGCCGGGCCGCGGGGCACGCCCGGTGACCTTGATGAGCACGGCGACCACGGTCGGCAGGGTGAGCATCATCGCGACGGTGACCCAGGTCCGGGGCCGGCCGACGAGCTTGCGAAGCTCGACCAGCAGCACTAGCCCACCCTCCTCTGGTCCACGCCGGCCTCGCTGGCCCCACCCGTGAGCTCCAGGTAGACCTCTTCGAGGGTCGGCCGGTCGACCACGACTTCGTCCACCCGGATGCCGGCGCCGACCAGACGGCGTACCAGATCGTCGACGGTGAGCGAGCCCAATCGCAGCGTCGCGCCGTGGGCGTCCGCTGACACCGGGTCGAGCCAGCCCGCTCCGCCGTCGGCCCGGGTGGCGCTGTGCAGGTCTGGCGACGTCACCCGCACCAGGCCGGTCGGCGCGAGCAGGTCGGCGACCGACTGGTCGGCGATGAGCTGACCTGCGTGCACGATGCCGGCGCGGGTGCACAGCTGCTCCACCTCGGCCAGCAGGTGGCTGGAGAGGAAGACGGTCGTGCCGTCGTCGTTGATCTCGACCAGCAGGTCGCGCACCTCGCGGATGCCGGCCGGGTCCAGCCCGTTGGTCGGCTCGTCGAGCACCAGCAGCCGGGGCCGGCGCAGCAGCGCGGCGGCGATCCCCAGCCGCTGGCGCATCCCCAGGGAGTAGGTGCCCACCCGCCGGTGCGCCGCACCGACCAGGCCGACGCGCTCCAGCGACTCGCCGACGCGGCTGCGGCGGGTTCGCCGAGAGCCGCCGGCCCCAGCGGCATCGAAGAGCAAGAGGTTGGCCCGGCCGGAGATGTGATTGTAGAAGGCCGGCCCTTCGACCAGGGAGCCCACCTCGTGGAGTACGGCGTCCGCCCGGCGCGGCACCTCGTGCCCGAGCACCTCGATGCGCCCGGAGGTCGCGAAGACCAGGCCGAGCAGCATCCGGACCGTCGTGGTCTTTCCCGACCCGTTGGGACCGAGGAATCCGTAGCGGTCCCCTTCGCGGACGACCAGGTCGAGGCGGTCGACGGCGAGGACGTCGCCGTAGCGCTTGGTCAGCGCCTCGGTGCTGATGACGGCTTCGCCGTTCGTCCGGCTGGGGGTCATCCGGAGGTAGCCAGCGGCGAGGCGGTGAGGGCGGTCGCCACTTTCTCGAGCACGGCCCGGGTGACGGTGCCGGCGATGGCGAAGCCGACACCGTCACCCCGCTCCCCGGGGAAGATCATGCCGCGGAGCAGCGGGGTCTCGACCAGGCTCGCCTCGCCCCACGGGCCGGTGATGGTCGGCGTCAGCGGACCGTCGAGATCCCGGCGGGCCCGCCGGACCAGCCGCTCCGGCAGGGTCAGCACGGCGACCAGGGCGAAGCCGTCGCCGTAGGTGCCGGCACCGCGCCCGACCGCGGACCGGCGCGCGCGCTGGTCGAGCCGGTCGGGCAGCAGGAACGGGGAGAAGAGGTCGACCTCTTGCGCGACGTCGATAGCATTGGTGATATCAACGTCGGAGTTCAGGGGGGGCACGAATCGCACCCGCTCTGGATCAGGACGGCGCAGCTCGAGATCCAGGAAGAGCGCTGCGATGACCGGGCGGGTGCCGGTCCGGGTCGTCACCTCCACTGCCAACGGCAAGCCGGTCCGGAGCTCCGCCCAGATGTCGACCCGGCCGATGGTCGTCTCCGTGGACCTCGGCGTGATGCGCACGCCCCGCGCTGCCCGGCCGGCGACCCGACGCGGCGGGATCCGGGTAACCTCCTCGGCTGTCGCGGCGGCCGCCATCCGTCGGCTCAGCTCGGGCGGCAGCAGGTCAGCGGGGCGGGCCAGCCGCACCTCGCTCTCACCCTCCACCCGGGTGGCCCGCTGCTCGAAGGAGTCCCAGATCCAGCTGCCCGTCCCGTCGACGGCGAGGTCCTTCTCCCCCGCCGGGTGCAGCGCGTCGACCCGGAAGGCCTGCGGACCGGCGTACCAGACCCGCATCGAGGTCGACTCGCCGAGCAGCTCGAGGACGTCGCCCACCTCGCGGACGTCGGGCAGCGTCAGCCCGGCTCG
>DATLOQ010000148.1:0-15558 GCA_035536235.1 Mycobacteriales bacterium | reverse complement strand
GTGGCTCTCGGCTCGGTCTGCGTCGCTGGTCGTGTCGTGGCTTTCGCGGACTGGGGAGACCCGGACGGGTTTCCCGTCATCGTGATGCACGGCACCCCCGGCTCGCGGCTGGGGCGGTGGTCGAACGCTGTCGCTCTGGCTGCAACAGGGATCCGGCAGATTTGGCATCAACCGCCCGGGGTACGGCCCGAGCGCCCGTCTCGAGGGTCGGACTGTTGCGGCTGTGGTCCCGGACGTTCTGGCTGTCGCTGCTGCTCTGCGCGTCGATCGCTTCGCCATCAGCGGGTCGTCCGGAGGTGGTCCGCACGCCCTCGCGGTAGCTGCTCTCGCGCCGGACCGAGTAGTGAGATGTCGCGTGACGTCATGTCTCGCTCCCACGGGCATCCTTGGGTCTTTCGACGGCATGGATCCGCATAACGTCGAGGAGTGGGAGCTGGTGCTCGCCGGTCGTGCGCTGCCAGAGGTCACGCGTCGCGTGACGCTGATGCGATCGCGGGTGCTCACAGACCCGGGATCGATCTTCGCCGATCTTGTGCTTTCCGCCCCGGACCAGGCTGCGATGAGCGAGCGCGCTGCCTTCGACGTCAGACGGGAGTCGTTGCTGGAGGCGCTGACCACGCCGTTCGGCTGGTATGACGACGACATGGCCTTCGCCCAGGACTGGGGTTTCGAACTGACGCAGGTACGTGCTCCCGTCGAGCTGCGGTACGGCCGCAGTGATGTCTTCGTACCGCCCACCCACGGCGACTGGCTCGCAGCTGTCTTGCCGCACGCGGACGTCACGCGCCACGAGGATCTGGGCCACTTGGGTGACGGGTCGGTGCTTGATTCCCTTCGTGCTTTCGTCGTCGCTTCAAGAAGCAGTTGAAGCGCTCGCCGCGTGCCACGCGGACCGCCGGGGTCTGCTCCGCGCCTGGATGACGGAGAAATCGCTGGAGCGCGTCCGTCCGAGGGAGGAGGCTGGCGAGATGACGAGCAGCGATATCTGGGATCACGAGACGGCCGCCCGCTACGACGAGACCTCTGCCTACATGTTCGCTCCGGAGATGCTCGATCCCGCGGTCGCGTTGCTTGCGGGGCTTGCGGGCGAGGGAGCGGCGCTGGAGTTCGCCATAGGAACGGGCCGGGTGGCCATCCCGCTGACCGAACGTGGCGTGGTGGTCAGCGGTATCGAGCTGTCCCAGCCGATGGTCGACCAGCTTCTTCAGAAGGGCGCCGACATCCCGGTTGTGGTCGGCGACATGGCTACCAGCACGGCGCCGGGGGAGTTCTCGCTGGTCTACCTGGTGTGGAACAGCATCGCGAACCTCCGCACCCAGGCTGAGCAGGTTGCCTGTTTCGCCAACGCCGCGCGTCACCTTGCTCCCGGTGGTCGGTTCGTCGTCGAGCTGTGGATCCCGGGCATCCGGCGACTACCGCCTGGTCAGGCGGCCGTCCCGTTCCACATCGGCGAGCATCACGTCGGGTTCGACACCTACGACATAACGACCCAGCAGGGCACATCCCACCATTACCGGCGTCGCGACGACGGAACGGTGACCTACGGCGCCAGCAACTTCCGGTACATCTGGCCAGCCGAGTGCGATCTGATGGCCCAGCTGGCCGGGCTGGCGCTAGAGAGCCGGAGCGCGGACTGGCACGGCGCACCGTTCACCAACGACAGCGAGAACCACGTCTCGGTTTGGCGCAAGTCCGCCTGAGGAAGACAGGTTCCACCGGAGTCGGCCACGATTCCGGCTGCTACGGATGCACCTACACATGCTGCCGGGATGGGGCGCAATCCCGCCCTCGCCGCCTCATGGACCAGCCGTCGCGGACCCCACCCCGGATGCTTACGTCGCCACTCCAGCACCTGCGCCTCGACCTCGGCCGCCGCCTGATGCGGGCAGCTCGCCGGCCGGTGCGACCGGTCAGCCAGACCGGCTTACCCCGTCGCCTCGTACCGTCGCAGCCACCGCCCTTTCGCTCACCAGGAGCGAACAGCGATCAGGGCGGGGTGTCACACATCAGCCGGAGCCACCGTCACGCATCAGCCGGAAACCATGGCGCAGATCAGCTGACGCCAATTCTGGAGCACGTCAGGCGGATCTCTACACAACCGAGTGCGCCTGTGGACCTTCGGTTGATCCTTGACGGATCTACTTCGGTTGATCCTTGTCACTCCTAACCGATGGTAGGCCGGGTGGGGACGCTTCGTTGTGCTCGTTTCTTGCGGATGTCCCCGGTGCTGGTGCGGGCGACGGTCTTGAGCAGCTCCCCGCCGATCCAGAACTGGAGCAGCTGGTCGGTGACCAGGACGTCGCACTGAGCGCCGGCGTGGTGCTTGCCGACGCTGACCTGCTGCCAGCTGACGCAGGTGACTCCGTTGCTGCCGACTTTGCGGGAGACCCACTGCTCGCCGGGCTTCTCGCTGCGCTGCTGCCCGGTGATCGCGGCGCGCCTGCGGACAGGCTCCGCGCCCGCCGTGCTCACGTGGAACCGGCTGGCTGGGGTGGCGTCCTCGAGGAACTGATGCGGCCGGTCGTGGTTGTAGTAGCCGACCCACTCGTCGAGCTCGACCTGCGCCGCCTTTCAGGCTAGGGAACACCCGCGCGGTGTCGAAATCGTCGCGCAGCGTGCGGTGGAACCGCTCGATCTTGCCGGTGGTCGTGGGTGACCGGGGCGCAGTGAGCAGATGCTCGATGCCGTTCTCCCGGCAGATCCGGTCGAAGAGCACCTCGACCGGAGGCTGGGCGAACCGGCCGGTGAACACCTTGCCGTTGTCGGTGAGGATCTGCTGCGGAACACCGTGGGTGCGCAAAGCGAGCGCCAGCCCATCACATACCACCTGAGTCCGCTCCCGAGGCATCAGCCGCGCGGAGACGCAGAACCGGGAGTGGTCGTCGACCCCGGTCAGCGCCTTCGCGGTGGTGCCATCAGCGAGGAGGAACCCACCCACGACGTCGAGCTGCCACAGCTCCATCGCCTCGCCGCGTTCCCAACGCCGCCACGCATCTTTGCGCCGACGACGCCGGCCCGGCTCGATCATCCCCGCCCGACTCAGGCAGCGATAAGCCGCCGACTCCGAGACCAACACCCCGCGCCGGGCCAGCTCGACGCTGATCCTCCGTGGGCCCCACCCCGGGGGCGCGCGGCGCATCTCCAACACCACCGCCGCTAACTCCGCCAGAACCTGATGCGGACACGACGACGGCCGATGCGACCGGTCCGCGAGGCCCTCCAGGCCCTCCGCCTCATACCGGGCCAGCCAGGCATGCAACGTCTGTCTGCTGACCCGCCAGGCGGCGGCCACCTCCGACACCGTGCGCCCATCCCCGATCACCGCGAGGACCGCCTGATACCGCTGCTCCGCCACGCTCATCTCCCTCATGACCAGGGAGTGTCAAGAATCAGCCGAAGTAGCTGTCAACGATCAGCCGAAGATGTGTCAACCATCAGCTGCAGCTGTTCTGTCAAGCGTCAGCCGAAGGCATACACACAACCGAGTGCGCCGTCAGGGACTTGAACCCCGAACCCGCAGATTAAGAGTCTGCTGCTCTGCCAATTGAGCTAACGGCGCGTCGTACGTCGAACACCGAGAGGTTATCAGCCCGGGAGCGAGCCGCCAGAACTCGACTGCTCGGTCGCCGGCTAAGCGACGGTGACGCAGCGCTCGCAGACGCTGGTCGGGATCACGCCGACCCGCATCAGTGCCGCGAAGACCTGGCAGCCCAGGCAGAAGCCGAGGAAGGCCTCGAGGCTCGCGGCCCCGATGAGCGCGCCGAGGACGGCGTACGCCGCCCCGGGTCGGTCCAGTCCGAGCGCGAGCACCGCGGCGCTCACGCTGAAGACGACGCCGATCGCTTGGGCGAAGCGCTTGGGCGGACCCGGCACCAGCTTTGCTGGCAGGTTGAGGCGTGGGGTGATGATCCGAGTGACCAGCTGGCCTAGCGGGCTGAACGTAGGCCCGGCGAGCACCCGCGCGACGAACCCGTATGCCAACGGGAGCGTCAGCCACGGCTGGTCGAAGGCGATCGTCGCGCTCGCCAGCAGGACGACGCCGGCTGCGACGAGCCTGGCGGAGACCTCGTTGACCGGGTCCGGGAATGTGAACAGCGAACGAGGCATGGGATCAGCTTTCGAGAGTGGGGACCGGTGTCGTCAGAAGCGAACTAGGGCGACGAAAATCCGACCGTCAACACCACTCGTCGAAGGACATGCAGCGGCGGCTCATCCAGAAGAGCTCGATCATCACCGCGTACATGGCTCAATCGTAACAAGCAACCGCGCCGTCGTCAGTCCCGTGAGTACCAACCGGCGACGTCGACGATGACGTGGGTCGTCCCACTCGAGTTGGTGATCTCAATGGCGCCCGCATCGCTGACGCCGACGACGACGGCGTTGGGCACGCTTCGGCCGGCGACGAAGTTGAGGTTGCTCGCCGTGGGTACGGCGGAGCCGCCGGGGTGCACCGTGAGGAAGCCTGATGCGCTCGGGCCGTCCACTGTGACGTTGAGCAGGACCGCAGCGGCACCGGTGGCCGGCACGCCCGAGATCCCACCGATCGTGAGCGTCCGGGTCTCCCGGGGCGCGAGCGGCGTCGAGCTGCGGGTGTCCAGCGCGCGGCTCGGGGCGAGTGCAGTGAAGCGTCCGCGGGCTGAGGTCGTGTCAGGTGCGCCGAACCAGCCGACGGCATCGACCGCGAGGTGAGTGCTGCCCGTTTGGTTGTAGAAGGCGATCCGGCCGTCAGGGCTGACCTTCGCCAGCACCAGGTTGGGCCGTACGTCGCCCGCCGCGAAGTTCAGGCTCGATGTCACCGGCCGGTCGGTGCCGGCAGGGTAGACGGTCACGAAGCCACGTCGGGTGGGAGATACCGCGGTCACGTTGAGGCCGACGGCGTCGACGCCGCTCGCCGGGATGCCGGCGGCGCCCGTGACGACCAGGTCGCGGGTGGCACCTGGGCCGACCGCCCCTCCGCCCGCGCTCTCGCGGGTGTCGAGCAGGCGGCTCGGCGTCGTCGCGGTGAACAGCGACCCGGACCGGACCGAATCGTCGCCGTACCAGCCCACGACGTCGGCGGCGGCATGTGTCGACCCGGCAGAGCTGTAGATCGAGACGGTGCCGTCCCGGCCGACTCCGACTGTCACCAGGTTGGGGACGACCTGTCCGCTGACGAAGTTGAGGCTGCTTGCCTCCGGGCGCGCGGTGCCCCCGGGGAAGACGGTGAGGAAACCCGAGCGGGTGGGCTCGACCGCCGTCACGTTGAGCACGACGGCACGCAGGCCGGACGACGGCAGTCCGGCACGGCCGGCGACGAGCATCGACCGTGCGGTCCCGCCGGTGATGGGCCCGCCGACCTCGCGGGTGTCGAGCAGGCGAGTAGGTGTGACGGTCGTCAGCCGCCCGCCGGGCGGCGGCCCGGGTGTGGGGGAGGGTGACGGAGTCGGGGCGAAGCCGCCGACGGCGATGCGCTCAGCCACGCGCTGGCGGATGGAGGGCAGCATCGAGTAGAGGAGCCCGCCGGGACACTCAGTGGAGCCGACGTCGCGGTGGCCGGCGATGTTGGGGAAGGCCCTGGGGGTGTCCGTGCTGCTGGCTGGGTTGTCGTAGACGTCGTTGCCGAAGGGGTCGATGCCGTGCCGTTCGGCCTTCCAAGCGAGCAGGTCGACCAGCGCGGACACCGCCGACGAGGTCGGCTGCTCGCCGGCGAAATTGCCCAGCAGCGCGATGCCCGTGCTGCCCGCGTTGACGCTGGAAGCGTGTGCCCCGGTGACGCCTCGCTGCTGCAGGTCCTCGCCGGTCGGCTCTTCGCCGACTCCGTAGGTGCGCGCGTAGCGGCCTTCGAAGACGCGCCCATCAGCGGCGACCACGAAGTTGTAGCCGATGTCGGAGAAGTTGCGAGAGCCGGTGTGGAACCTGTAGATCGCCCGAATGTGCTCCTCTGGCGACGGCGGGATGGTCGTCGGATCGTCGCCGGTGTGGTGGACGACCAGCTTGCGGACCGGCTGGAAGTTCGCCGAGTTGGCGGCGTGGGCGGGATTGCGGAGTGACTCATCGGCGCCCCACTCGGCGCGGCTGACCACGTCCGGCTGCGGTACGGCGGCCGCTGCCGAGCGACTCCCGCCGGCTAGACGGACGACCTGCGGAGCTCTGTCGGCGATGGTGGACACGACGAGGTCGATGAGGGCCTCGCTGGACGTGACTCGAAGAGCCGTGGCGCCAGGTACGAAGAGCACGGCTGACCAGGTGCGCGGATCGCCATCGATCTCGACCCCGTCCCGGCCGACGCTGCGCGGGGCGCCGTACGCCAGGCCGCTGCGGGCGGCGGCAACGCGGACATCGGCGTCGTGCGCGCCCAGCCACGACAAGGCGACGAACCGCGCAGCCGAGGGCAGCGTCACCGTGGCCGATCCAGGCACAATCGAGAGCCGCGTATCTGCGACGTGCGTGGAAACGACAAGGCGGGTGCCCGCGCCCGCCGGAAGCGGCAGGAGAGCGGCCAAGAGGCCGACCAGCACCACGACGAGGCGGCTTGCCGTGCGGGCGAGGTCGGGGCCGGGACGGTGGAAAGAACGCATGGCCTCGACCCTACGTGAGCGCCACCGCAGGGGGGACCGGTACGGCAGAAATGCCTGTGGCACGATGCGGTGATGTCTTCCTCATCACCTGCGGTCCCTGACCAGAGCGTGACGCTGCCGAGTGGGCACCCGATGCCACTTCTCGGATTTGGTACGTGGCAGATCAAGGGCGAGAGCGCGATCAGCTCGACAGCTGTGGCCCTCGAAGCCGGGTACCGGCACCTCGACACCGCGACCGTCTATGGGAACGAGCGCGAGGTCGGCGCGGGCATCCGGGCGAGTGGAGTCCGGCGGGGTGACGTCTTCGTGACGACAAAGCTGCCGCCCGATCGTGCTGGCAAGGAGCTCGACACGCTGGGCCGGAGCCTCGACCTGCTAGGGACGGACTATGTCGACCTCTGGCTGATCCACTGGCCACCCGACGGTGACGTGGGTCACGAGTTGTGGGCGGCGTTCGGCGAGGCGCAGGAGCAGGGCCTGACCCGAGACATCGGAGTCAGCAACTACAGCCTGGACCAGATCGATGCGCTGGCTGCCTCGGGCGCCAAGCCCGCGGTTAACCAGATCCGGTGGAGTCCCCTGCTGTTCGACCGGACCCAACAGGACGGGCATCGCAGCCGCGGTGTGGTTCTGGAGGGGTACAGCGCGCTGCGTGGCGGCACGTTGGATTCTCCCGCTGTCGTGGAGATCGCCGAGCGCTGCGGTCGCACTCCGGCTCAGGTGATCCTCCGCTGGCACCTGCAGCACGAGGTGGTCGCGATTCCGAAGTCAGAGGTGAGAGAGCGCATCGTGTCCAACGCCGATCTGGCCGACTTTGACCTCTCTGCTGCGGACATGGCCGCGCTCGACGCGCTGGGCGCTGCGAGCTGAGGTGTCAGGTGGCGACCATCGTCAGCAGCTCGTAGCGGGCCACGATGTCGCCCGCGATGTTGGTGACGTTCGCATCCCAGCGCACCTCGCCGTAGTCGGCGCCGTCGCGCGGGTTCTTCTCCTTGCAGGTGAGCGCGACGCGGATGGAATCGCCCGGCTTGACCGGGGTGGTGAAGCGGAGGCTGTCGAGGCCGTAGTTGGCGAGCACGGGCCCGGGCGCCGGGTCGACGAAGAGCCCGGCGGCCAGCGACAGCACCAGGTAGCCGTGCGCCACGATCCCGCCGAAGATCGGGTTGGCGGCGGCTGCCACCGGATCCGTGTGGGCATAGAACGAGTCGCGGGTGAGCTCGACGAACCGGTCGATCTCCTCCTGTGTCACGACGTGGAAGTCGGTGACGACGGAGTCGCCGATCTTGAGGTCGCCCAAGCGCTTGCGGAACGGGTGTACGTCGTCCTCGATGCGCGGCGCACCGGTCACCCAGCGGCCGGTGACCGCCGTGAGCATCGCCGGAGATCCCTGCACCGCAGTGCGCTGCATGTGGTGGAGCACTCCCCGCATCCCGCCGAGCTCCTCACCACCGCCCGCCCGACCTGGCCCGCCGTGGACGAGGTGAGGCAGCGGCGAGCCGTGCCCGGTGGACTCACGCGCACAGTCTCGGTCGAGCACCAGCAGCCGCCCGTGGTACGCCGCAGCGCCCAGCACGACCTCGCGGGCGAAGGCCTGGTCGTGCGTGACGATTGATCCCACGAGGCTGCCCTGGCCGCGGGCAGCGAGCTCGATGACGTGCTCCACCGAGTCGTACGGCAGCACGGTGCTGACGGGGCCGAACGCCTCGATGTCGTGCACCTCGGCGCGGTTCGGGTCGTCGTAGCGCAGCAGCAGCGGCTCGAGGAACGCGCCCCGCTCTGCTCCGTCCGGCGACCGGGACGGATCACCGACGACGAGCTCGCCGCCGGCGAGCAGCAGGCCGACCGCGCGCCGCACTTCATCGCGCTGACCCATGCTCGCAAGGGCACCCATGGTCGTCTCGGGATCAGCCGGGTCGCCGACCTGGACCCGACCCAGTGCCTCACGCAGCGCCTCCGTGACGGCGTCGAGGTGCTCCCGCGGGACGAGTGCGCGCCGGATGGCGGTGCACTTCTGGCCGGCCTTCGCCGTCATCTCCCGGACGACTTCGCTGATGTAGAGGTCGAACTCCTCGGTGCCTGGCTTGGCGTCGAGACCGAGGATGGAGCAGTTGAGCGAGTCGGCCTCGGTGTTGAACCGCACGCCGTTGCGCAGCACGGCCGGATGCGCCCGGAGCGCGGTCGCCGTCTTGGCCGACCCGGTGAAGCCGACGAGGTCCTGACCGGTCAGGTGGTCGAGGAGGTCACCGGCGCCGCCGCAGACGAGCTGCAGCGTTCCCTCGGGTAGGAGCTCGGACTCGATGATGCGGCGTACGACGAGCTCGGTGAGGAAGGCTGTCGGGCTGGCCGGCTTGACGATCGAGGGCACCCCGGCGATGAAAGCCGGAGCCAGCTTCTCGAGCATCCCCCACACTGGGAAGTTGAAGGCGTTGATCTGCACCGCGGCACCGCGCAGGGGCACGCAGACGTGCTGACCGACGAAGGTGCCCTTGCGGCTGAGCTGCTCCACCGCCCCATCGGTGAGGACGGTGTCGTTCGGCAGCTCACGACGCGCCTTGCTGCTATACGCGAACAGCGTGCCGAAGCCGCCCGCGATGTCGATGTCGGAGTCCTTGCGCGTCGCGCCCGTGGCGGTGGACAGGGCGTAGAACTCTTCGGAGAGCCCAGTGAGGTGCTGCGCCAGCTCCTTGAGCAGCAGCGCCCGCTGGTGGAAGGTCAGCGATCGCAGCGCGGGCCCGCCGACGGTGCTGGCGTGACGGAGCGCGCCGGCCATGTCCACACCCGCGCTGGTGATCCGCGCGATCTCCGCGCCGCTGACCGCGTGGTGCAGGGGAACGCCCTCGTCGCCGCCCGGCTGCCAGCGGCCCTGGACATAGCTCTCGAGCTTCACGCGTCTCTCACTCTCTCGGCGGCACAGCGGGACGGCGCCGCCGATGCTATGCGTTTGCGCTCTTACGCCGTGAGCAGTGCCGCGTAGAGGGTGAGCCCCGGCCCGAAGGCCAGGGCGACCACGGGGGCACCGGCGGGGACGGTCTGGGTGGCGATCAGTGTGTCGAGGACCAGTAGGACCGTCGCCGAGGAGCAGTTTCCGTAGTCGCGCAGGACGGCGCGCGACGCGGCGAGCGCGTCGGGAGCGAGCTCGAGCTGCTCTGCCACGACGTCGAGGATGCGCGGACCGCCGGGGTGCACCGCCCATCCCGCCACCTCGCCGACACTCAGTGAGTTGCGAGCCAGCAGACCTGTCACCACGGTCCGCACATGCCGTCGCAGCACTGCCGGAACCTTGGGTGAGAGGCGCATCCGAAATCCGGTGTCGGTGATGTCCCAGGTCATCTCGCCGTGGTGCGCGACGTCAGTCGACGCGACGATGTCGACCAGCTCGAGCGCCTTCGACGACGGGGAATCCGGGGCCGCGGGTTGCACGACGACCGCGGCCGCCGCGTCCGCGAAGAGCGCGTGCGCCACCAGCTGCTCGATGTCGCCTTCCCCCGGCTGGACGTGCAGGCTCGGCAGCTCGACGCACAGGAGCACCGCTGTCAGGCCACGGGCTCGCACTGCGTCGGTGACCGCGGCGAGGCCGGGAAGGGCTGCGTAGCAGCCCATGTGCCCGATGACGAGCCGCTGCAGGTGGGTCGGCATCCCGAGGTCGCGGGCGAGCAGGATGTCGAGTCCGGGGGTCGCGTAGCCGGTGCAGGAGACGACGGCGAAGAGGTCGACGGCAGAGCCGGCGATGCCGGCGGCAGACAGCGCGTCGCCCACGGCGGCTTTGCCGAGGGGCATGGCCTCTGTCTGGTAGCGGCGCATCCGGTCACCCGTGCCCCAGCCGCTGATGTCCTCGACGCGGGGGTCGACGACAGCATGACGAGTGCGGACACCGGCCCCGTGCCAGATGCGCTCGGCGACCCGGCTGCCGCCGTACGCCGCGCGGAAGTGATCAGCCCACAGCGCGTCCTGGCTCATCGGGGCGGGTACGGCGCTTCCGAAGCCGGTGATGGCGGCGCCCGTCACCATCGGCTCACCTCGCTGGCATGGGGATCGAGTCCCAGCGCCGCGGCGCCCAGCCAGTCGGCGCACACGTCGCTGGTGGCCGGCTGCAGCGACCCGCAGCGGGCGTCCCGGTAGATCCGCTCGAGCGGGTGTCCCCGCCGCGTCGCGCTGGTCCCCGCAGCTTCGAGCATGGAGGCGGCCACCGTCTGCGCCGTCTCGCCGGCGAGCAGCTTGGCCCGATAGACCGCTTGCGATGTTGCGGGCTCGCCCGGGCGCTCGTCGACGCGCGACGCGGCGTCGACCACAGCGAGGCGTGCAGCTTCGACCGCCGCGTCAGCTCGGCCCACCCGGCTGCGCACGGCAGGGAGGTTCGTCAGCGCGCGCTCCTGCAGATGTGCGACCGCCGCGTCGACCGCAGCGCGGGCGACACCAACGTAAACGGCGGCGTAGGAAGCCACCAGCCACTGTGGCATGACCTGCGCCAAGAGCACTGCCAGGCCCTCCACCCCGCCGAGGAGCGCGTCTGCCGGCGCCCAGCAGTCGATATCGATGTCGTGGCTGCCGGTCGCGCGCATGCCAAGTGAGTCCCAGGTCTCCTCGACGCGGAGCCCGTGATCGGCAGGAACGAGGAACTGGCTGACTCGTGGCGGCTCGCCATCGCAGGACCGCGCGACGACGAGGTAGGCATCGGCATGGCCGGCCCCGGAGCAGAATGTCTTGCGTCCGCGCAGGCGCCACCCGTCGCCTTCGCGGCGGTACGACGTCGTCATCGCGCTGAACCGCGAGCCCGCGCCATGCTCGCTCATGGCCACGGCGTAGAGCGCCCCGGCGGCGGCTGCGGCGAGCACCCGGTCCCGAGCCGCGAAGAACGATTCGGGTGCTCCCAGAGCGCGGGCCAGCTCCTCTGGCGTCGTCGCGAGCGCGCCGGTGACCGAGGCATGCATGTTGAAGATCAGCGCGGTGGCACCGTTTCCGCGTGCCAGCTCGTACGCCGTGTCGACGTAGTCGCGGAAGCTCCCTCCGACGCCACCCAGCCGCGTCGGCACCATCAAGCCGAGAAGGCCCGCGGAGCGGATGGCGTCGAAGTCCGCCTGGGGGAAGCTGCCGGTGCGGTCGTGCTCGGCGGCCCGCTCGGCGAACCCGGTGGCCAACCCCCGAGCGATGTCAGCGCCGGTCACCGGTCCGCCTTCGTGCCGACGCCCTGGTAGACGCCGGCTGTCGAGCGCACGGGCACCATGCGCACGTCGGCTCGTCGGCCCAGCAGCCATTGCAGGTAGTGGAGGGGATCCGGGCGTAGGCCGCGAACCTGGAGAGCAATCCCCTCGGCGGCGCACAGCGCGGTGAGCCGGGCCGGGTCGACGAACAGCCGCGGGTCGTGGATGCGGGGCGGTGGACCACCGGGCAGGTGCTCGGCGACGCGGACGAGGGCCAGCCGCGCAAACGCCGTGTCGGCGATGGTGTCGACCACCAGCAGGCCGCCCGGTCGGAGCACCCGGGCCAGCTCGGCGACCACCGCGGGCAGGTCGGTGACGTGCTCGAGCACCTCGCCCGCGACGACGACGTCCGCACACCCGTCACGCAGGGGCAGCAGCGCGGCATCGCCCTGGACCGCGGTCACGCCGTGTCGCTGCGCGATGACCAGGGCGCTGCGGGTGAGATCGACCCCCACGTGTCGATAGCCCGCGGTCCAGGGGGCCAGCAGGCCTCCGCCGCAGGCCACGTCGACGAGCACGGCGCCCTCGCCCGGCTCTGGCAGCAGGGCACCGCGTGCCGTGGCGAGCCAGTGCAGTGCTGCGAAGGCCCCCCGGTCCGACCACCACTCGCCGGCGAGGTCGTCGTACTGCGCGATGTCGTTGCGTGGACGACGCCCTGCCACCACAGTCCACTCCGATCGTCGCCGACGTCGCACCCTATGACTCGCCGGCCCGGTGCGGCTTGGCCGATGATCAATGGCATGAGTTTCCGGCCACGAGCCGAATGGGATGCCATTGATCATCGCCGGCGGGGAGAGTCGACAGCCGATCCGCGGGCTGGTGCGGGCGTCTCACCCCGCGCCCACAGCGGTCGTCACGGCGGTGATGACCCTCCTCGCTGTGTCGGCCGGACGGGGTTGGTCGAGCGCGGGAGTGGGCCTGGCCGTGCTCGCCGGCCAGCTCTCCGTCGGCTGGAGCAATGACTGGATCGACTGCGAGCGGGATCGGGCCAGCGGCCGGGAGGAGAAGCCGATCGTCTCCGGCCTGGTCGGGGAGCGCACCGTGGCAGTCGCGGCGGTCGGCGCGGTGCTGGCCTGCGTGCCGCTCTCCTATGCCTCGGGACCGCGCGCCGGCACTGCCCATCTCGCCGGCGTCGCGATCGCATGGGGTTACAACCTCGGCCTGAAGTCCACCGTGCTCAGTGCGCTGCCGTACGTCGTCGCCTTCGGTCTGCTCCCTGTCCTCGTCACCGGGGGTCTGCCCAGTGCCCCCGACCCGCCGTGGTGGGCCATCGGGGCGGCGGCGCTCCTGGGTGCTGGCGCGCACTTCGCGAACACCCTGCCCGATCTGGCCGATGACGCCCGGACCGGCGTCCGCGGCCTGCCGCACCGCCTCGGGGCCTCTGGATCTGTCATTGCCGCCGCGGTGCTGCTCTCCGGCGCAGTCCTCCTGCTCGCGCTGGCCCCGCCGGGTGACCGGACGCAGGCGGTTCCAGTGCTGCTGGCCGGCCTCGCACTGCTGTGTGTCGGCGGTGTGGTGGCCGCAGCCTGCACCGGGCGGCCACGGGCCGGCTGGCACCTCACCCTGGCCGCGGCCGCGCTCGCCGTCGCAATGCTGCTAGCGAGGGGTGGCTCTCTCGCCTAGGCATGGCCCTCGTCACCAAAAAGATATTTCTGGCGAATCCCGTCCGGAACCGGCCTCGGTGACGAATGCCAGCCGACAGATCCCCCTACCCGATGGGAGGCACGCCTTGGAGCTCCGACTAGACGAGGCACGCTTCGCCGAGCTGATGGAAGAGTCGCAGGACCTGCACTCCGACGCCATGCGCTCGTGCTCCGAACCGCTCAACCGCATTGTCGAGGCCGGCCAGGAGCGTCGGGCGGCCTCCGACTACGACGAGCAGCTGCACCACGAGCTGGCTGAGACCCGCCGTCGCGCCGTCACCAAGTCCCTCGCCGGGGCCGGCCTCGCCGTCGGCACGTTCGCCGCGTTCGTTGCCGCGACCGCGTCACCGGCGTTCGCCCAGGACGGTGGCAAGGACATCGACATCGACGCGCTGCAGACCGCAGTGTCGCTCGAGCTGCTGGCCGTCGAGACCTACAAGACGGCGCTGACCCTGGACTACGTCAAGGCGAACAAAACGATCACCGCCTTCGCGCAGACCACGATGATGCAGCACGCTGAGCACGGCAAGGCCTTCAACGCCAAGGCTGTTGCGCTCGGTGGCAAAGAGCAGACGATGACCAACCCGAAGTACACCCCGGTGGTCACCGGCATGGTGCCGGCGCTCAAGAAGGGTGGCCCGCTCGACGTCGTCAAGCTCGCCATCACGCTCGAGGACGTCGCGACGTCGACGTACGTCAAGAACATCGCTGAGAACGTGACGGACCCCGAGACGCGGTTCCTCTTCGGCACCGTGGCCAGCGTGGAGTCCCAGCACCTCGGCACGCTCAACGCCGTCAAGGCGCTGCTCGAGGCCAACGCGCCGCAGTTCATCACCGTGAAAGCAACCGGCGGGGCGGTCGACCTGGCCAAGCTGCCCGGCCCGGCCGGTGCCGCGTTCGTGCCCGAGACGTTCAAGAAGACTGACCTGGCGAGCCCGCCGGAAGAGGGAGCGGTCGCATGAGCAAGAAGAATGAGATGGCCTGTACGGAGGCCGAGCTCCTGGCGATGACCAGGGACATGGACGACATGCACCGGGCGACTTTCCCGCAGATGCAGGAGATGCTTTCTGACTTCGGCTCCTCGCTTCGGGGCAAGGCGTCACGACGCAGCTTCCTCGCCGGCAGTGGCGTCGTACTCGGTGGGGTCGCCCTCGCCGCGTGCGGCGGATCTGATGACGCCGACACAGACACTGACGTCGGCAGCGGCTCCAGCTCTGCTTCGGCAGATGCCTCCGCTGACGCCGGTGGCGGCGACGCTGCGGCAGATCGCGCGGGCCTGGCTACCAACGCCAGCCTCGAGAACCTCGCGGTCTTCGCTTACGACTCCGCGCTCAAGGCTGCACCGTCCGGCAAGTTCGGTCCTGTCCCGCCGGCCGTCGCAGTGTTTGCGAAGACCGCCATGGGCCAGCACGCCGAGCACGCCAAGGCGTTCAACGCAGCGCTCGTCAACGCTGGTGGCAAGGAGTTCACCGAGCCGGACCCGGCACTCGCCGGTCCCGTCACGGAGATGTTCACGGCCCTGAAGGACCTGCCCGGTCTCGCGAAGCTTGCTCTGCTCCTCGAGCAGACCGCGACGCAGACCTACACGAAGCAGATGGGTGAGTTCAAGAGCAAGGAGGCGCTGGCGCTCGTCGCGACCATCGCCCCTGTCGAGCACCAGCATGCCGCCACGCTGCTCTACGTGATCGGCGAGTACCCGGTGCCGGACACGTTCGTCAAGACGGACCTGGCCCGACCCAGCTCCGACGCAGGGGTCTCCTAACCCCGACCCCGCAGGAGAGGGGCCCGACGCCGCTTCGCGTGCGCCGGGCCCCTTCTCATGTCGACGGCGCGTGAGAGCCTCGTCCCGGCTGGGCAATGTTAGGCATTGTGAGATGTCGGGTAGGGCCAGTTTCGTCTCCCAGTGGAGATCCGGACTACTCGTAGTTGTAGAGCGACGATGCTGACGAAGCGAGCGAGGGCGCAAGGCATCGCGCCAACTCTGGCGTGCGTTGCTGAAGCAGAATTGCACGCCGCTGTGCGTAACGGTGAGTCGTACGCCCTCCTCGAGCTCTACCGTCGGCACGGTGCGGTGGTGTACGCCGTGGCCCGTCAACGCTGCGGCCCGGACTGTGCAGAGGCAGTGACCCGGGACGTATTCCTTCGGCTCTGGCTCGCGCC
>DATLOQ010000147.1:0-15884 GCA_035536235.1 Mycobacteriales bacterium | reverse complement strand
ACTTCGGCTGGGGTCAGGGAGCGGCGCAGCGCCTCGATCTCGGCGGAGAGGTCACGCTCACCCGGTGGCGCTACGTCGAAGCCGACCCGGGGCCCGCGGGGGAGGCGGTCCAACCGGTCGACCGCCCAGCCGACCACATCGGCAACCGGGTCGAGCTCGCGCATCTCCTCGGCGAGCAGCCGGTCGACCTCGTTGCTCGGGACGACCAACCGCTCCCCGTTCTCGGTGACGACCAGGTCGGCTACGCCGACGTCCTGCAAGCTCAGCACGTGGGTCTGGCCGCCGCCGGTGTACCAGGCGACGTTGCCCGGACTGCGCAGCACCACGGCGTCGAGGTCGAGTGAGGTGATCAGCTCCCTCACCCGTCGGCGCTTCTCGTCGAGCTCGGTCATCAGAGCCTGCTGGTGCCGTCGGACCTGCCTAGGGCGCGGTAGACCTCGAGCGTTTGGGCCGCGATGGACGGCCAACTGAACTCCGCGATGGCTCGAGCGCGCCCTGCCTCACCCATGGCCCGAGCCAGCGCCGGGTCGTCGACAAGAGCATTCACGCGTTGCGCTAGAGCGGCGGCGTACGTCGCCGGCTCCGCCGGCGTGCCGTAGGCGTCGTCAGAGGGTTCGAAGTCGACGAGGTAGCCGGTCTGCCCGTCGACCACGATCTCCGGTATCCCACCGACGCGGCTAGCGACGACGGCCGCCCCACAGGCCATCGCTTCCACGTTGACCAGCCCGAAGGGCTCGTAGATCGACGGGCACACGAAGGCCACGGCATTGCTCAGCAGCTGGATGAGCTGTGGGCGGGGCAGCATCTCGCTGATCCACGTCACGGAGTGACCTCGGGCGGACAAGCCAGCGATCCGCTCGCGCACCTCCGCGCCGATCTCCGGGGTGTCCGGCGAGCCGGCGCAGAGCACCAGCTGCGCGGCCGGGTGGAGGAGCTCTGCTGCGTCGAGCAGGTGCACGATGCCCTTCTGGCGCGCTATGCGCCCGACGAAGACAACCACCGGGCGGTCCGGGTCGAGACCGAGCCGCCGTACGACGTCCGTCCGTAGGTCCGGCGTGTACTCGGCGGTGTCCACTCCGTTGTGCACCACCCGCACCCGCGCCGGGTCGACGCCCGGGTAGCAGGCGATGACGTCGTCCCGCATCCCGGCCGACACCGCGATGACGGCGTCGGCCCCTTCGACGGCGGTGCGCTCACAGAACTTCGACACCGCGTAGCCGCCACCGAGCTGCTCGGCCTTCCACGGTCGCAGCGGCTCCAGGCTGTGTGTCGTGACCACGTGCGGCACGCCGTACGTCATGGCTGCGAGGTGACCCGCGAAGTTGGCGTACCAGGTGTGGCTGTGCACGACGTCGACGCCGCCGAGGTGGCCCGCCATAGCGATGTCGACCGAGAGGGTGCGCAGCGCCGCGGAGTGCGGGCTGCTGTTGGTGATCTGGTCCCACGGCTGGTAGGTGCGTGTGACGAGAGGATCGTCGCGGGGCTCTCCGAAGCAGTGAACATCTACATCGAGAAGCCCGGCCAGCTCTCGGGCCAAGTACTCGACGTGCACGCCCGCACCGCCGTAGACCTCAGGTGGGTACTCCCGGGTGAGCAGGCCCACTCTCACGGGGCGACCACACTCTGGTGCTTGCCGATCACGACGACACCACCGTCGGAGACGGTGTAGTGCTCCCGGTCGGAGGCCAGGTCGACGCCGATGCGCGCGCCGGGCGGCACCTCGATGTTCTTGTCGAGGATCGCGTTGCGCACGATGGCGCCCTCGCCGACTCGAACGCAGTCCATCAGGACCGCGCCGTCGACCAGGGCGCCGGCTCCGACGTGGGTACGCGGCCCCAGGACTGACCGACGTACGGTGCCGCCCGAGACGATGACCCCTGGGCTGACGATGGAGTTGAGCGCGGTACCTCGTCGGCCTTCTTCGTCGAAGACGAACTTGGCGGGAGCGACCGTGCCCTGCCAGGAGTAGATCGGCCAGTCCTCGTTGTAGAGGTTGAAGATCGGGTGTACCGAGATCAGGTCCATGTGCGCGTCGTAGTAGGCGTCCAGCGTCCCGACGTCGCGCCAGTACCCGTGGTCCCGGGCTGTGGAGCCGGGGATCTCGTTCCTGGCGAAGTCGTAGACCTGCGCGCCGCCGTTCTCGACCATCATCGGGATGATGTTTCCGCCGAGGTCGTTGTTGCTGCTGTCGACAGCGGCATCCGCGGTGACTGCCTGGATCAGGCTCTCCGTGGTGAAGACGTAGTTGCCCATCGACGCGTAGACCTGGTGGGGAGCGTCGGCTAGCCCCACCGCAGTCACCGGCTTCTCCTGGAACCCGGTGATCGTCGTACCGCCATCGGTCTCGATGATGCCGAACTCACGAGCCTGCTCGATGGGCACCCGGATGCCCGCGACCGTCACGGCTGCCCCGGAGTCGACGTGCTGGGCGATCATCTGCTGCGGGTCCATGCGGTAGATGTGGTCCGCCCCGAAGACGCAGATGTGCTCCGGCCGCTCGTCGTAGATGAGGTTGAGGTTCTGGAAGATGGCGTCAGCCGATCCGGAGAACCAGTGCGGGCCGTGGCGCATCTGCGCGGGCACCGGGGCCACGTAGTTGCCCAGGACGGGGGAGAGCCGCCAGGTCTGGGTGATGTGCCGGTCGAGGCTGTGACTCTTGTACTGCGTGAGTACGACGATGCGCAGCAGGCCGCCGTTGACCAGGTTGGAGAGCACGAAGTCGACGAGCCGGTAGTTGCCGCCGAAGGGGACTGCCGGCTTGGCGCGGTCGGCAGTGAGGGGAGCCAGCCGCTTGCCCTCGCCGCCCGCGAGCACCATCGCGAGAACGTTGGGCTTGCGTGCCACTCCTGACCTCCTCCGCAGACGGTGCGGGCCTACCCCATCACATGCGCGACTCTCACGGCCGGATGAAGCGAGTCACGTCATCGACGTAGACCCGCTCACCGGTGAAGAGACCGGCCGCCGGGTCGTAAGGGAAGAGAATCGACACGCGCCAGGTCATGGTCTCGCCGGTCGCGGACTGGCCGAGCCAGTCCTGCTGCCAGGTGCCGGTGACAACCGCTTCCTCGTAGACGCCCTGGGGTCCGATGACGATGTGCTGGAGGTCGAAGACGACGTCAGGGAAGCCGCCGAGCAGCTCGGCGTAGAAGCGAGCCGCACCCTCATGCGACTCCCAGCGGTGGCCCGTCTGCACCAGCTCGTAGACGCAGTCCGGGGTGAGCGTGGCCAGCAGTCCGGCGATATCACGCGCATCCTCGGCCTGACTGTGCGCTTTGTAGAGCTCGCGGATCCGGGTGTATCCCTCCGCGCTGAACTCGCGCCGGTACTGCTCGAGGACCGCATCACTCTTCGCCATGGGGTTACCGTATCCACCATGGGAATCCATCGACTGAACCATGCGGTGCTCTACGTCAGAGAGGTCGAGCGCAGCGTCGCGTTCTATCGCGACGTGCTCGGCTTCCGGGTGACGTCACAGGGTCCCTCGATGGCTTTCCTGCAGGCGCCGGACTCGACCAACGACCACGACCTCGCGCTCTTCGGGATCGGCGCCGCCGCGACGGACTCAACCGCCGGGCGGTCGACCGTCGGCCTCTACCACCTGGCATGGGAGGTCGACACCCTCGACGAGCTGGAGCGCCACTCGGGGGTGCTCGCTCAGGCAGGTGCACTGGTCGGCACCTCCGATCACGGCACGACGAAGAGCATCTACGGTCGAGACCCGGACGGCCTGGAGTTCGAGGTCGTCTGGATCATCCCAGCTGCGCTGCTCGACGACGCGACAAGAGCGGCATCGGCGTCGATCAAACCGCTCGACCTGAGTCGCGAGAAGGCACGGTACGGCGGCGCCACCCGCGGCGGCGTGGGCATCTCCGTCTAGCCCGCTCGCCTTGGCGCTGGTCAGGCCGTCGTGACAAGGAGCAGGCGCCATCGGCCGGGCACGCCCTTGAGCTCGACTTCGGCATGCTCAGCAAAGGTGGTGCCGCTGCCGGCCAGCAAGTCGGCCACCGTCGACGTCACCAGCACCGAGTCCGGCGGGCATTCTGCGAGGACCCGCGCAGCGATGTGCACGGCGATGCCGCTTGTCCCCCCCGAGTCGATGTGAACCTCACCGGCGTGCACTCCGACGCGGAGCTGCAGCCCGAGCTCGGCGACTTGGACAGTCATGGCGTTGGCTGCTGCGATCGCCGCGACGGCGGACGGGAAGAGCGCCATGAGCCCGTCTCCGGTGCGCGCGATGATGTCTCCGCCCCAGCGACTGATCAGCTCGCCCGTCACTGCGTCATGGCGACGCAGGAGCGAGCGCCAGGCTTCGTCACCGAGCCGAGCCAGGTGACCAGTGGAGCCGACCACGTCCGTGAAGACCACCGTCGCCAGGCGCGCGCCCGTGGGATTCGCCGCGATGAGCTCAGTGAGCATGGAGGCAGCGGCTTGAACACCGCCCGAAGCGCTGACCCCGAGCAGCTCACCGAGGGCAGCGACCTCCGCCGCCACCGCGCCCGGGGTCAGCCCGAGGACCTCACCCGCTTCCTTCTCGTTGCGGCCTCTGGCCATCTCCAGCAGGACCCGACGCTGCACCGATGTGATGCCACGCGATTCGACGCCTTGGCGCAAGAGGCCGTCCACGACTGCCGGGTCCACGATCGAGCCGCCCGACGCCACGGCTCGCACGGCAGAGACGAGCTGCTGTGGCTCGGCGACGCGGTCCTTGAGCAGGTAGCCCCGACCAGCGGCGCCATGGGCCAGGAGACGACGGGCACACGCCGGCTCGTCGTACTGGCTGAGCAGCAGCACCCCGATGTGCGGGTGGCTGAGTCGCAGGGCCTCTGACGCGCGCACGCCTTCGTCGGTGCCGGTCGGCGGCATTCGTACATCTGTGACGACGACCTGCGGGTCGTGCAGGTCCACCGCCGCCATCAGCTCGTCGAAGTCGGCGGCGACGGCCACGAGGTCGACGCCATCGTCGGCGTCGAGGAGTCGCCGGAGCCCCTCTCGAAGCAGAGCGGAGTCCTCAGCCATCACCACACGGACGGGCTTGCTCGTCATGACCGGAGACAGTGCCAGTCCTGAGGGGGTAGCGCCATGAGGGGAGACCCCCAACGGCCATGTCGGGATCCCGACATGGCCTGTGGGGGTTTGCCCTCATGCGAAGAGACGGCGGCGCCTGCCACGATCTGCGCCATGACGCTTCTTCGATTCCCGCCGCGGCTCCGAACCTGGCTGTCCGGAGTGGCGGCCGACCGGCGCCGTTGGGCAGAGGTGCTGGTAGCGGTCGCCGTTTTGGTGACCCTGGGCCACGCGCTGCTCGCGCTCACCAGAGCCGACAACGACCTGACAGATGTGGAGAGGCTGCGTCAGCTCGCCTCCATGCCAGCGCTCCTGGCCGGGTTGCTCTTGCTTTACATCCGGCCGACCAGCCGCATCGGCTGGCTCCTGGCGCTGTTCTCTCTGCTGTCCTTCATCCCGCAGCTCCACAGCAGCCGCATTCCCCTGATCTACACCCTGTCCCAGGGATACAACTTCGCCATCCCCGTGCTCCTCTACCTCCTGCTGGCGCACCCGCACGGCCGACTTCCCGACCTGGCCAGCAGGCTGGTGGTCAGGGTCACAGCGATCGTCGCCGTTGTCTTCGACGTCGGCAACGCGCTGTTCACGGATCCGGCCCAGTTGGGCTGCACCGACTGCCAGCCCGGCCTCAACCTGGCGCTGATCGAGCACCGCCTCGACGTGCAGCAGTGGCTGGTCGACTGGGTTGGCCGCCTCGGCCTCTCGATGGGTGTGCTGGCGGCCATCCTGGTGTTCGTGCACTTCTTCCGTGGCACCAGGCCCGCACGGCGCGCCTTGCTGCCGATCCTTCCTTACAGCTTCGTCCTGATGGTGGGCTCGGTCGTCCAGATCGTCGTGTTGAGCATTTTTGACATCGAGAGGCTCAACAAGGTGGTGAACAGGATCGGGACGGTGCAGGAGGTCGCCCTGCTCCTCCTCCCGATCGGCATCGCGGTCGGAGTCCTGCGGAACAGCAAGGGTCGTCAGGTGCGGGTGTCGGATCTGGTGTTGGCCCTGTCGGATGTGCCGTCGGCGGATCGTTTGCAGGCGGCGGTGGCGCGGGCGTTGGGGGATCCGTCGGTGCAGGTGGGGGTGTGGCGGCCGGAGGTCGCGTTGTACGTGGGGGCGGACGGGATGCCCTTGGATCCGCCGGTGCGCGGGTCGGGTCTGGATGCGACGTATCTGGCTCGGGAGAACGGGCCGCTGGCGGTGGTCATCCACGATGAGGCGCTGCTGGATGATCCGGGGACGCTGGCGTCGGTGACGGCGGCGGTGCGCCTGGCGGTGGAGAACGACCGGCTGCAGGAGGAGCTGCTAGAGCAGCTGCGTGAGGTGGAAGCGTCGCGGCTGCGGATCGTGGAGGCGGCGTATGCGGAGCGGCGTCGGCTGGAGCGTGATCTTCATGATGGTGCTCAGCAGCGGCTGGTCTCGACGGCGTTGGCGTTGCGGATGGCCCGGGTCGGGGTGACTGACCCCGCGGTCGAAGAGGCGCTCGACTCCGCTGCGGAGGAGCTCGCTGCGGCGATCGGGGAGCTGCGGGATCTGGCCCGGGGCATGTATCCGGCGGTGCTCTCTGATGAGGGTCTGTCGGCGGCGCTGCAGTCGTTGGCGGACCGTTGTCCGGTGCCGACTCGGCTGCGGGTGGCGCCGGATCGGCGGCTGTCGGCTGCGGTGGAGGCAGCGGCGTACTTCGTCGTCGCGGAGGCGTTGACCAATGTGGCGAAGTACGCCGAGGCGGCGAGTGCCCAGGTCAGCGTGGAAGTCGATGGCGGGGAGCTGGTCCTCACCGTCTCCGACGACGGCAGGGGTGGCGCGCACGTCAGCACCGGCGGCGGGCTGGCTGGGCTGCGCGACCGCCTCGCCGCCTTCGACGGCACCCTCGAGCTCACCAGCCCCCACGGCAACGGCACCACGATGATCGCCCGCCTCCCCGCCCCACCCGCGGAGCGCTCGGTGCGGCCTGTTGGCGGAGCCAGTGCCCTGGAGGTCGGCGCATGACGCGGGTGCTGATCGTCGACGACCATGACTCCTATCGCGCGACCGCTCGTCGCCTCCTCGAATCGGAGGGCTTTGAGGTCGTGGGCGAGAGCCCTGACGGAGAGACTGCGGTTGCCGATGCTGAGCGACTCCACCCAGCGGTCGTCCTGCTCGACGTCCAGCTGCCCGACATCGACGGCTTCGAAGTCGCCCGACGGCTGGCCGCGCTCGACGACCCCCCCGTGGTGGTGCTGTGCTCGAGCCGCGAGGCGGTCGACTACGGCTCGAAGGTGAAGGCCGCAGCCGTGAGCGGCTTCATCAGCAAGGCCGAGCTCAGCGGCGCTCGACTGGCCAAGGTCGTCGCGAGCGACTTCTGACCGCGCCACGGCCCTGATCCTGCGGAAGAGACCCGCGGCGCGCCATCATCAACCGATGAGCGCGAAGGCGGCACCGAGGGCGGTGCGGGTCGTCGTCGCCGAGGACGCCGGGATGTTGCGCGCAGCCGTCGTGCGCCTGCTCATCGGCGCCGGAGTCGACGTCGTCGCGGCAGTCGGTGACCTGCCTGCGCTCCTTGCCGCTGCCGCGGAGCACCACCCCGACGTGGTCATCACCGATATGCGGATGCCACCAGGATTCAGCGACGAGGGCCTTCAAGCCGCCGTCGCGCTGCAGTCGACGCTGCCGGGGACCGGAGTGCTGGTCTTCAGCCAGCGCGTGGAGCCGGCGTACGCCGAGCGACTCCTCGACTCTCCAGGCGGCCGCGGCTACCTGCTCAAGGACCGGGTGGCCGACCTGGAGAGCTTCCTGGCCGCGCTCGACCAGGTGGCCGCCGGCGGGGTGGCGGTCGATCAAGACGTGGTGGACGCACTGCTGCGCCGCCGGCGAAGCAACGATCTGCTGGCCAGCCTGACCCCGCGCGAGCGCGAGGTGCTTGCGCTGATGGCCCAGGGTCGATCCAACGCGTCGATCAGCGCCGAGCTCGCGCTCAGTCCGAAGACGGTCGACCGCCACATCGGCCAGATCTTCGTCAAGCTCGGACTGGAGCCAGCCAGCGACGAGCACCGACGGGTTCGTGCCGTGCTGACCTGGCTGAGTGCGACGCAGGGCTAGGTGCGACCGCCGAGCATGTTGGCGTTGGGGGCGGCCTCGCTGACCAACCCGGGGAGAACCTCGCCGAGCTCGCCAGGAGTCCATCGCTCGGTGCGCTCGGTGGTGGGTCCGTTGACCCAGCCCTCCACCACAGTGATGCGGTTGCCGAAGATGGAGAAGACGCGCCCAGTGATGGGCTTCGATGCCGCACTGCCGAGCCAGACGACGAGCGGCGAGATCGTCTCGGGTGCGAGATCCATGTTCTTGGCGGCCTCTGCCACCATCCCCAGGTCCTCGGTCATCCGAGTCAGCGCGGTTGGCGCGATGGCGTTGACAGTGACGCCGTAGCGGCCGAGCTCGGCCGCGGCAATCACCGTGAAGGCGGCGATGCCGGCCTTGGCCGCACCGTAGTTGGCCTGACCGACGTTGCCGAAGAGACCCGACGGCGAGCTGGTGTTGATGACCCGCCCATCGACTGCCTCACCAGCTTTGGACTTGTCGCGCCAGTACGCCGCCGCGTGCCGAGTAGGGCCGAAGGTGCCCTTGAGGTGCACGGCGATGACGGAGTCCCACTCCGCCTCCTCCATGTTCGCCAGCATCCGGTCCCGGAGGATCCCGGCGTTGTTCACGACGACGTCGAGGGTGCCGAAGGTCTCGACGGCGAGATCGATCAGGCTCTTGCTCCCGGCCCACGTCGAGATGTCGTCGGTGTGCGCGACGGCTTTGCCGCCCTGTGCCGTGATCTCGTCGACGACCGCCTGCGCAGGCCCGGCGGAGCCGCCTTGACCGTCGCGGGACCCGCCGAGGTCGTTGACGACGACCGCCGCGCCTTCAGCGGCGAAGGAGAGCGCATGCGCTCGCCCGATGCCGTTGCCCGCGCCGGTGATGACGACGACCCGTCCTTCGCAGATCCCGCTCATGCCGCTCCTACTCCTACAGGTCGGCAGGGCACCGACGACTCATGCATACCAGGTCAGCGCGTGGACTCGCAGGCCGAGAGCTCGCCCGCGAGATGCCGCTCCACACCCCAACGATCCAAGATCTCCGTGAGGCTGTACGGCGCCGCCACCGCCGGGGTAGCGGCGAACCGGGGCGCCGGCGCCGGTCGAGGGTGGCCGTCAACCGTACGGAACACTCGTCGCTCAGTCATCGCAGCGTGCTGGGACGCCTCGGTCAGGGAGAGCACCGGGCTGACGCAGGCGTCGGTGCCGGCGAAGTGATCGGCCCACTCATCTCGCGGGCGACTCGCGAACGCCGCTGTCAGCCGCGCTCGCAGCACCGGCCATTGGGTGGGGTCATTCCGCGACGGAAGGTCGGGGATCCCGAGCCGGTCGACGAACGCGGCCCAGAACTGCGGCTCGAGCGCCCCCACGGCGATCCACCGCCCATCGGCGCAGAGGTAGGTGTCATAGAACGGGGCGCCACCGTCGAAGAGGTTGCTGCTGCGGTCATCCACCCAGCGCCCGGCTCCGAGCATCGCGTAGGTCATCGACAGCAGGTAGGTCGCACCGTCCACCATCGCGGCATCCACCACTTGTCCGGGCGCTCCGCCGCGCGCCGCGAGGACACCGGCCAGTGCCCCCATGACAGCGAACATCGCACCGCCCCCGAAATCGCCGACGAGGTTGATCGGCACGACCGGTTTCCGTCCTGGCTCGCCGATGGAATGCAGCCCACCGGTCAGTGCGAGGTAGTTGATGTCGTGACCCGCTCGGCCGGCAAGCGGGCCGTCCTGGCCCCAGCCGGTCATCCGGACATAGACCAGCGCGGGGTTGTCGGCGAGGAGGAGGTCAGGGCCGAGTCCGAGCCGTTCCATCACACCGGGACGAAACCCCTCCATCACCACTTCGGCGGAGGCGATCAGCTGACGAGCCTGCGCCACGTCCGCTGGGCTCTTGAGGTCTAGTGCAATCGCGGGACGGCCAGCGTAGAGGTCGTGCTGCCCTGCGCCGTCAACCCTGGCCCGGTCATCGTCGCGTTCGAGGCGCACGACCTCTGCTCCGAGGTCGGCCATCAGCCGGCAGGCAAACGGGACCGGTCCAATGGCAGACATCTCCACGACCCGCAGCCCGTCCAGTGGGCCGCTGCGCACCGCGTCGATCATCGGTCCGGACCAGCGCCTACGACAACCGTCCAAGGCCGGATGCGATAGCTGACGACGAGACCGTTGACGACGTAAGGGTCCTGCTGGACGAAGTCCTCCACGACCGCCGCGCTGTCTACGCGGAAGACGAGCAGCACGCCATCGGCGGGCTCAGCGAAAGCGCCCGCCAGCAGCAGCTCCCCTCGCGCGTGCGCTGCCCTGGCAAGGGAGAGATGCTCCTCCCGGAACTCGCCCCGTCGCTCGAGGTAGTCGTCGACGACGGTGTAAAGCAGGGCGAAGTGCATGCGCGGATCTTAGTGTCGGTCGTCGATCGTGGTGACTGGATCGAGGAGCACCAGCGGGATGTCGCGATCGGTGCGCCGCTGGTATCCGCCGTACCCCTGGTACGACGCCGTGACGGCGTCCCAGAGCTGCGCCTTCTCGTTCGCGGTCGCCACTCGAGCACGCATCGCTTTCGTCGCCCCGCCCATCGTGACGAGGACGTCCGGGTCGTGCCGCAGATTGAGAAACCACTGAGGATGCCGGTCGTCGCCGCCGTACGACGCGACCAAGACCAGGCGCTCGCCTTCCTGCACCGGAGACGTCAGCATTGTCTGCCGCGGTCGACCGCTGCGGCGCCCCGTCGTCGTCAAGACCAGCACCGGCATGCCGGCTAACGCACCGCCGATGCGCCCACCGGTAAGTGAGAACAGCCTGCGATGCGTAGACGTCAGCACCTTCGCGACGATGTCTTTCGAGCCGGACTTCATGCGCTCAGATTACCCATGCGCTCAGCCGTAACGAGCGCCTTGCTGTCCGCACCGGACTACCGCGGTGAGTGCGTCGAGTCAGAAAGCCCTACGCTGTTCGCCAGACGACGAGGGAGTGCTCTCGCACCGCATGACGAGGAGCAGAGATGGCGACAGCGACGCAAGCTCAGATGCGGACGTGGGCGCGTGCCAAGGGCATGGCGGTGAACGAACGAGGCAGCCTTTCCCCAAAGGTGGTGCGCGCTTACGCCGCCGCTCATACCAAGAAGGGAACGACCGTGACGCGACCGGCTCGTAAGAAGACCACTGCGCGCGCAGGCGGCAAGGCTACGGCGCTACCGAGGGCGCGCAAGGCCCCGGCCAAGTCAGTCCGGCGCCCCGCCGCACCGGCGGCCACCGCGGCAGCGTCGTCGGCAGAGACGAAGGCGCCGCCCGCGGGCAAGAGTGACCTCGCCGGCGGTCTGCGCACCTACCTCGGCGCCATCGAGATGGAAGTGCGCGCAGTCAGCGCACTGTCGGAGCGCATCGACGTACTCGTGGCACAGCTGAATGACGTCCGGGACCAGCAGGCCAAGCGGCTCGCGGTGCTGGATGACCTACGCGCGTCGGTTGCCGATCAGGGTCTCCGAACCTTCCTGGACCAGCTGATCAAACCCCGCAAGACCCGGGTGCAGGAGGTCGTTCCGAAGCGATTGGCCTAGCGGCCACCGATCAGCCGGCAGCGCGATGGACTCGGAGGAGGTGAAGACTATGTGCCAGGAATGCGGATGCGAGACCCCGAAGGACAAGGACACGAAGGACGAGGACAAGTAGGTCAGTGCCAGCTAGCCCATGAGGCGGTCAGGCTTGCGTCGCGTTCGCTATCGGTACGCCGAAGCGGCCGCACCACACCAGGATCGTCCAGTCGCGTCCGGCGCGGACTCCCTCCGGCACGGCGATGTCGAGGACCTCGCCCTTGTTGCCGGGCAGTGGGCCCAGCTTGGCGCCGGTGGGCCGCCGAACGTCCTTGCCCTCGGCGAGGTAGACCTGCGGGTCAGGTGAGCCTTCGATCGCGAAGCCCTCCAAGCGCACGACGAGCCGGCCGTCGGCCGATTCGACCAGTGATGCGCGGCCGCTTGCGTCGTGGTCGATGCCGCGCAGCGCGCCGGAGCTGATTCGGCTCGGGCCTCGCGCCGCTGACCCGGCTGCCGCTGCTGCAGGGGCGGCTCCCGGGGCTGCCTGCGCCGGATCGCCCGGCACTGGCGCAGCGACGTCTTGGAGGGGGGCGTCCTGCACCTCGCCCGTCACCAGCGTTCGGTTGGCGGTTTCGTCGACGTAGTAGGGCCGCACGATCCAGCCGGCCAGGGCCAAGATGACCACGGTGAGAGCTACGGGCGGCATCCACGCCGAGCGGGAGACCCGCCGCAGCCCTGTGGCGGCCGCGACGTATGCGGCCACGATGACGCCGACTGTCAGCAAGCCCCGCCCGCTGCGGAGCACGGTCCCCGCCTCGCGGGTCTTGTCGACGAAGAAGAACCCGAACGTGCCCGCCACGGCGATCGCGGGCAGCAGCTGCCACCAGCTTCTCGTCTGGTGCCTCTTCTCCTTCGTTGGCGCGCTGCCCCGCTCGACGTCCGTTGCCATCGGGTCTCCTCTGAGTGCGCAACGCGTTGGGTCGAGTGTGCGCCTGTTCACTCGGCAAACGTCTGCCGAACAGCCGACGTTCCGCGATTCGTAACCTCCGGCTCCGGATCGACGCCCCGCGGAGCGATTTGCCAGAGCACTGCGTCAGTGCTGCCTAGTGGAGTGGTCGGCTGCGTACGGCGAGCAGAGATACGTCGTCGTCGGAGGCGGGGTGCAGCTCGGCGAGCAATACGTCGCAGAACTCCTCGATGGGCAGGGTGGCGAGCCGTTCTGCCACCCGCGCGAGTCGGCCTATGCCGTCGTCGAGGCTGCGATCGCGGTGCTCCACCAGGCCGTCGGTATAGAACAGGAGGGTGGCACCCGCGGGCACCTCGACCGAGCGGTCAGCCCGCGCCCCGACATCGCCGAGGCCGAGCAGCAGGTGAGCATCGGTCTCGAGGAGCTCGGCCCCGGCTGCGGTGATCAGCAGCGGCGGGGGATGGCCGGCGTTGGCGAATCGCATGCGCCACTGCCCGGGGGGGGAGTCGGTCGGTTGGTCTAGGAGCGCGAACACGCAGGTCGCGGCGTCCGCGACCTCTAGCGCGGTCGTGATGCGATCAAGGCGGTGCAGCACATCGCCGGGTGTGCCGGGCTGGTCGAAGGCAATGGCCCGGAGCATGTTGCGGAGCTGCGCCATCTGCACCGCGGCGCCGATGTCGTGCCCAGACACGTCGCCGATCACCAGGGCGGTTGACCCGTCGGGGAGGGAGAACGCGTCGTACCAATCCCCGCCGACCTGGGAGCCAGACCCGGCCGGCTGGTACCGGGCAGCGAGCTGCAGTCCGTCGACGGGTGGCAGCACGGTGAGCATGCTGCGCTGCAGCACGGCGGCGACCGTGGCCTGCTCACGCAAGCTGGATACGCGTTCTTCGCTATTAGCGAGCTCGTCCGCGAGCTCGTCTGCGCGGTCGCGTTGCTGGGCGGTGACCAGCGCCACCGCGGCGTGCGCGGCGAAGATGCCGCCGGTCGCAGTCTCCTCCGCGCCGAAGGCCGCCGGGTGGCTGGCGTAGAGGTTGAGGGAGCCGAGGGTGTCCTCGTCGACGAACAGGCGAAAGCTGAGCATGCTGCGGATTCCCGTTTCAGCTGCGGCCCGCGCGGCGAATTGTGGCCAGCGCTCCTCAGCCGCTAGGTCCTCGGTGACGAACACCGCATGCTTCCGCAGGGCATCCAGGCACGGTCCCTGGTTGGCCGCGTACTGGATTTGGTCGACCGCCCTGGGTACCGGGCCGCTCGCCGCCGGGGTGGTGACCTCGCGCTTGACGACCATCGTGATGCCGGCGTGCTCGCAAGGCGCGATCAGCCGCGGTGCAAGGTCGACGATGCGTTGCAGGATCTCCTGCGCGCTGCCGTCGGACTGCAGCTCCCGGACGATGCCGGCGAAGGTCTGCGCAACCGCGGTCCGTGGAGGGGCGCCGCCAGTCGGGAGCTCATCCAGGTCACTCATTAGCCGACCCCTCCGTCGCCGAATAGGACACGGCGGCGAGGGAGCACACTGTCCGGACCGACCAGGCGCGCTGTAGAAGGAGTGTCTCACGCGCAGGGCTGTGCCGCTGCAGCCCTGCCAACGCATTTCCAGGCAGGCATTGCCCGCGTTGGGGCGGCCGCCTAACCTTGGCGTGAGCATTCTCGATTGCTCTTGCGGCCGGGGGGCCCGCAGCTAGGGGAGGGACGCGTCATGTTCACCATGAAGCCACGATCAGCGACACGCCGCGCCGTACAGATCGTCGGGCTCGTAGCCCTGATGGCGGTGGCTCCGGCGCCATGGTCGGGGATGTCGGAGTCGGCGAAGGCGGGGCCTCCCGCTGATGCCGTGCTGGACTGGAACCGCCATGCGATGGATGCGCTCGTCAACGCTCCCAGCGCTTCGACGCCGGGCGTCGGGCAGCCTCCGCACGTGGCCATCCAGCACCTCGCGATGGTCCAAGGCGCCGTCTACGACGCCGTCAACCTGATCGACGGCGGCCACCAGCCCTACCTGTCCGGGTTGCCCCGCGTGTCCCCGTCGGCATCGCAGAGCGCCGCCGTCGCCACCGCCGCGCACGACGTCCTGGTCGGGATGCGGATTACGCCCGCGCTGCCCGCGTCGGTCGTCGACCGGCTGCGCCGCCTGCGTGACGAGTCCCTCGCTGCCGCAACGGCGCAGGACGGAGCGGCGGCGGTCGCCGAGGGGGTGGAGGCCGGTCGGGCCGCGGCCGCTGCCATGCTCAACGACCGCGCGGCCGATGGCCGCTACGGCGCCTTCCGGTTCACGGAGGCCTCCGGGATCGGGCAGTGGCGCGCGACGTCCGGGGTCAACGACCCCAACGGCTGGGTGGCCAGGGTCGAGCCGTTCACCCTGACGAGCACCTCCCAGTTCCGGACGAAGGGCCCGCACGCCCTGACCAGCGGCGCGTACGCGAAGGAGTACCAGGAGGTCAAGGACTACGGCGGCAACGGCACGAGCACGCCCACCCGGCGCACTCAGGAGCAGACCAACCTGGCGCTCTTCTACACCGTGCACCCGCCGGAGATGTTCAGCCGCACCTTCCGCGCCCTCGCGGCGTCAGAGGGGCTCACGCTGCCCGAGCAGGCACGCCTGTTCGCGATGCTGAACATGGCCGCGGCAGACGCGCTGATCAACTGCTGGGACGACAAGGCGCACTGGAACTTCTGGCGTCCGATCACCGCCATCCGGGCCGGCGCGGACGACGGCAACGCCAAGACCGCCGGCGACCCGGGGTGGACGTCACTCGTGCCCTCGCCCCCCTACCCGGACCACCCGTCTGGCTACAACTGCATCACGGCTGCGCTCATGTACACGGCGCAGGGCTTCTTCGGCGCCGGAAAGCTGCCGTTCAGCGTCACGGCGTTCATCGGCTCGCCGCCCGCGCCGGTGACCCGCGAGTACACGCACTTCCGCGACGTGGTCAAGGACGTGATCGAAGCCCGCATGCTGCTCGGGATCCACTTCCGGACCCCCAACGAGCAAGGTGCCGACCTCGGCCGGGACGTGGCGCGCTGGGTGCAGCAGCACTACTTCCAGCCCGTGCACCGCTGAGAGGACGGCTCATACGCGCAAGAGCTATCGCCGCGAGAACGGCGCGTCGCGCGCCGGCCATGCAGTGATCCGGTCAGCCTTCGTGGCTCTCGGCTCGGTCTGCGTCGCTGGTCGTGTCGTGGCTTTCGCGGACTGGGGAGACCCGGACGGGTTTCCCGTCATCGTGATGCACGGCACCCCCGGCTCGCGGCTGGGGCGGTGGTCGAACGCTGTCGCTCTGGCT
>DATLOQ010000146.1:0-5046 GCA_035536235.1 Mycobacteriales bacterium | reverse complement strand
CGGCGTGATGTCCGCCGGGATGATGCCGGCGTTGGACTTGCCGGGGCTGATGATGCCGGGGCAGTTGGGCCCAATCAGCCGGGTGGCCCCCGCCTTGGCTTCGACGTGGGCCCAGAAGCCGGTGGAGTCGTGCACTGGGATGCCCTCGGTGATCACCACCACGAGGCCGACGCCCGCGTCGGCCGCCTCGATGACGGCGGCCTTGGCGAACTTCGGGGGCACGAAGATGACGCTGACGTCGGCACCCGTCGCGTCGACCGCGTCGGCCACCGAGCCGAAGACTGGAATCCCGTCCACGGCCTGGCCGGCCTTGCCCGGCGTCACGCCGGCCCCGACCTGCGTGCCTGCGGCGACCATGCGCCGGGTGTGCTTTGTGCCTTCGGAGCCGGTGATCCCCTGGACGAGGAGCCGGCTGGACTCGGTGAGGAAGATGGCCATCTGCTCAGGCTCCCTGGTGCGCCAGCTCGGCGGCGAGCTGCGCCGCGCCGTCCATGGTGTCCACCGACCGCAAGCCGGCCAGCGCGGCGTCGGCGAGGATCTGTCGGCCCTCCTCGGCATTGTTGCCGTCGAGGCGTACGACGACGGGCTTGGTCACGTCGCCGATGATCCCGAACGCTTGGACGATCCCGTCGGCGACCGCGTCGCACTGGGTGATGCCGCCGAAGATGTTCACGAAGACGCTCTTCACTGAAGGGTCGCCGAGAACGATCTGCAGGCCGTTGGCCATCACCTCGGCCGAGGCGCCGCCGCCGATGTCGAGGAAGTTGGCCGGCCGCACGCCGCCGTGCTCCTCGCCGGCGTAGGCGACGACGTCCAGCGTGCTCATCACGAGCCCGGCGCCGTTGCCGATGATGCCGACCTCGCCGTCGAGCTTGACGTAGTTGAGGTCCAGCGCCGCCGCCTGTGCTTCCAGGGGGTCGTTGGCTGAGGCGTCCGCGAACTGCTCGTGTGCGGGGTGGCGGAAGCTCGCGTTGTCGTCGAGGGTGATCTTCCCGTCGAGAGCGAGGATGCGACCCTCGGGCGTCTTGACCAGCGGGTTGACCTCGACCAGCGTCGCGTCCTCGGCGACGAACAGGTCCCAGAGCTTCACGACCAAGGCAGCCGCTTCGTCCACCACGTCGGCGGGCAGCTGTGCCGCAGTGACGATCTCGCGGGCCTTCGCCAGGTCGCAGCCGGTGAGCGCGCTGACCGGGATCTTGGCGAGCGCGGCGGGGTTCTCGACCGCCACCACCTCGATCTCGACACCGCCTTCACGGGAGCACATCGCGAGGAAGCTGCGGTTAGACCGGTCGAGCAGGAAGGAGACGTAGTACTCCTCGGCGATGTCGCTCGCCTCAGCCACCAGCACCTTGTGCACCGTGTGGCCCTTGATGTCCATGCCCAGGATCGCCGCCGCCTTAGCCTCGGCGTCAGCCGGGTCCTCGGCCAGCTTCACCCCGCCCGCCTTGCCTCGACCCCCCGTCTTCACCTGCGCCTTGACCACGACCTGGGCGCCGATCCCCTCGGTGATCGAGCGAGCCTCAGCGGCAGTGGTGGCCACCGAGCCGGGCGTCGTCGGCACGCCATGCGTGACGAAGAGCTCTTTGGCCTGGTACTCGTAGAGGTCCACGGGCGTCCTTGAAAGAGGGGCAGGAAGGGCGCGTGGAGCGTAGCCCGGGCGGCCGAGGACGGCTAAACGGCGGTGACCCACCGGCCAGGGAACCACTGGCCAGGGAGACCACCGGCCGGGGAGTCGGGCTCAGCGACGGCGGCGGGGAGTCATCTTCGGCGGCAGTGGCGACGTCACCATCCGGTCGTCGATCGTGGCCGGCGAGATGAGCGCGCGGCCGGTGCGCTCGAGGTCGGCGCCGGCGTCCCCTTCGAGGTAGGGCTCCGCATCTCGGTCGTAGTGCAGGAAGGGCACCTGCAGGGACCCGTTGAGGACCTTGACCTGGGAGTTGGTGTGGCCCGGGTCGAACCAGCTGTCGTCGGAGCCGGAGAGCAGCACCCCGAGGTGGTGCCCGGCAGGCAGCCGCCAGTCCTGCGGGTAGAGGTCGAAGCTCAGCCCGCCGTCGATGGAGATCGTTGCGGCACCACGGGTGATGAGCGCCGCCTCGCCCTCCGCGTCGACGTCGTAGACCAGCGCGACGAGATTGGCACCTGGCGGCTGGATGTCGACCTGCAGGGTGAGCCGGGGCACTCCGGCGAGGTGTACGTCGTACGGCAGCGCCTGGGTGAACGTCCAGCTCCCGATGCCGCTGGACCGGCCCACTGCGTTGTTGCCGGCGATGTCGGTGTAGGTGCCGACCTGCAGCGGGACGTTGACCCGCCGCATGTCCGTCGGCGGCCACTGGCGCTCAGCCCGCCACCGGCCGTCACCCTGCTGCACCTCGACAGCCGCGTCGCGGATCGGCGCTCTAGATCCCTTGAGGTAGCGGTCGAACCAGCGCAGCGACTGCTCGAGCCCGACGTCGCGGCCGATGCCGCCCGAGTCGACACCCCGATGACCGAACTGCCCGAACCGGCCGCGGTGCGGGCCGGCCAGCCGCGAGTAGACGTCCAGGAAGTTGTCCGGCTTGGTTGCGGCGTCCAAGAAGCCGTGCGACCACAGAACGGGAACGGTGCTGCCCGACGCCCGGGCGACGAGGTCGCGCTCCTGCCAGTACGCCGACTTGCGGCCGGTGCGCTCGCTCTCCACGAGGTTCTGCGCGTAGCAGTCGGGATTCTCCGCCGTTCCCCGGACTGCATTGACGTGCTGCTGCGGCGGCGAGTGGACGCTCGACGGGGTCAGGTCGCCGGCCGCGTAGAGCGTCGGGGTCGCGTGCCAACCCCCGGCGTAGTGGACGCCGTTCATGTAGAGCCCGCGGTAGTAGTCGATGAGCGGCGACGCGATGATGGCGGCGGCCAAGCCCTTGGGTTTGGTGGCCAGCGCCATCACCTGCGTCCACGCGTCGTAGGACACGCCCCACATGCCGACCTTGCCGGTGGACCACGGCTGCGAGGCGGCCCACTCGACTGCGGCCTTCGCGTCGGCCTGCTCGCCCTTGCCGCCCATATCGCCGCAGCCGCCGCTGCCACCCACCCCGCGCAGGCTGACCTGCACGTACGCGTAGCCCCGGCGGAAGATCTCCCCGTCTTCGACCAAGCCGGTGTAGTTGACCGGCGGGCCCTGCTCTGTGGGGCCGCTCGCGGTGTAGGGGCTGACCAGCAGGATCACGGGCACTTTGCCTCTACGGCCCGCGGGCCGGAAGACATCGGCATGGAGTGAGGTGCCGTCGGCGGACGGGAAGTAGTGCTCGGAGTGCACCGCTCCGTCCGGGACAGGTGCGGCGGACGCCGGCGCGACCAGGACGGCGGCCGTTGCCGCCATCGCAACCCATCCGGCGGTACGTCGAGAGGTCCTGCGGGGAGTCGTCATACCCGAGATTCCACCTCGTTCAGCGTCAGGCGGGTGTCGGCTCCCCGACATTGGACCGCACCCAGTCGATGATCTCCGTGGTCGTCGCGCCGGGGGTGAAGACCTTGCGCACGCCGATCGCCTCGAGCTCGGGGATGTCAGCGGCCGGGATGATGCCGCCGCCGAAGACGACGATGTCGCCGGCGCCACGCTCCTTGAGCAGGTCGATGAGCCGGGGGAACAACGCCATGTGCGCGCCCGACAGGACGGACAGGCCGACGCAGTCGGCGTCCTCCTGGATCGCGGTGTCCGCGATCTGCTCCGGCGTCTGGTGCAAACCGGTGTAGATGACCTCCATGCCGGCGTCCCGCAGCGCCCGGGCGACGACCTTGGCGCCGCGGTCGTGCCCGTCGAGACCGGGCTTGGCGACCACGACACGGATGCGGCCGCTCGCCATCGCCCACCTCCTCGCCGCTGGTCGGGAGAGTCCCGCTGGTCTCGGTGCCTGTGCCTATGGGTCTGTGCCTATGGGTCTGTGCCTATGGGGCTGTGCTGGTCTGGGATGCTACCGGTGTGGACGACTGGCGCGATCGGCTGCTCCAGCGCTTCTCCTTTCCGCGCTACGAGCGGGCGGGTCGCAACCCGCTCGGCTGGCCCGGCTACTCCCCCGCCGAAGTGGTGCGCTACGCCATCGGCGAGGTCGGGGGGGTGAAGGTCGTCGCCTGCGTGTGGGACTTCACGGCGTACGGCGGCAGCTTCGGTGAGCTCGACGCGACAGCGTTCGGCGATGCCTGCGACCTCGCCGCGAAGTACCGGGAACCACTGGTGTCCTTCGTCCGCACCGGCGGCACGCGGCTGCAGGAAGGCAACGCTGCACTCGTCGGCATCGCCCGCACCCAGCTCGCCCTGCGCCGGCTCGCTTCTGCTGCCGTGCCGCACATCGCCGTGGCCGACCACCCGACGACCGGCGGCGTCTTCATCGGCGTCGTGAGCCGGGCCGACGTACGCCTCGCGGTGTCAGAGGCGACCGTCGGCTTCGCGGGACCTCGAGTCGTCGAAGCGGTCACCGGCGTACCGCTCGTCGGCGACAGCCACACCGCCGAGTCCGCGCTGGCCGCCGGTCTGGTCGACGAGGTAGCTCCGGGAACCGACATGGCCGACGTGCTCGGGCGCTGGCTGCGGCTGCTGAGCGCCGTTCCGGACAAGGTCGATGACGTCTCGTTCATCCCCGACTTGGTGACTCGGGGCGGGCTCGACCAGGTGCTGCGCGCGCGGACTTCCTCGATGCCGTCCGGGCTGTCCCTGCTCGATCAGATGCTCACCGACCCCTCACCGCTGCGCTGCCCCGACGACGACCCCACCGTGGCGGCTCGCCTCGGCGGCCTGCCCGGCGTCGGCACCGTCGTCGCGATCGCGGTGGCCGCGACGAAGCACGCTCGCCCGACTCCGGGGGGCTACCGCGTGCTCGCGCGGGCCGCCCGGCTCGCCCACCGACTCGACCTGCCGGTGGTGACCGTCATCGACACGCCGGGCGCCGACCCCAGCGCAGCAGCGGAGGCAGCGGGCATCGCGAGCGCCATCGCCGACTCGGTCGATGCCCTCCTCGCCACCCGCGCACCCACGGTGGCCGTGCTGGTCGGTGAAGGCGGGTCAGGCGGCGCGCTCGCCGC
>DATLOQ010000145.1:0-15665 GCA_035536235.1 Mycobacteriales bacterium | reverse complement strand
AGGAGGGCATCGGGCTCCGCAGCCGGTACGACGGGCGCGCGCCGCAGTCCTTCCCCGGCCGCGAGGCGCCGGTGAACAACTGCTGTGACGCCAACGAGAAGTCCTTCGGCCGCATCGACCTGATCGAGGCGACCGCGAAGTCGGTGAACACCGTCTACTTCCGCCTCGCGCTGGACGCGGGGCCGAAGAAGGTCATCGACGCCGCGCACCGGCTGGGCATCCCGGACGAGGACCAGCCCGACGTCGGCCTCCAGCAGCCGGTCAAGCTGCGCCCCGAGGGCGGCCTCGGCCTCGGCGAGAGCGAGGTGCACGTCCTCGACCAGGCCGTTGCCTTCTCGACCTTCGCCGCCAACGGCACGGCAGCGACGCCGTACCTCATCCAGCGGGTGGTGGACCGCGAGGGCAAGGTCGTCTTCAAGGCTGACAAGGACACTGACTCCACCGCCCTCGAGCCGGACATCGCGGCCGACGTCACGTTCGCGATGCAGCAGGTGGTCGAGAAGGGCACCGCCACCGGCGCCAAGCTCGACGGCCGACCCGCGGCCGGCAAGACCGGCACGACCCAGAACAACGCGGACGCGTGGTTCGTCGGGTTCACCCCGCAGCTGTCCACCGCCGTGTGGATGGGCTTCGACAAGCCGAAGGAGAAGCAGCTCAAGAACATCCTCGGCCGCGACGTGACGGGTGGGAGCTTCCCCGCGGCGATCTTCAAGCGCTTCATGGACGAGGCGCTGAAGGGGGCGCCGGTGGAGAGCTTTCCGCCGCCCGTCTACGTCGGCAAGAAGCAGTCCGGGAGCCAGCCGAGTCGCTCGCCCGCACCCCAGCAGACAGTGCAGGAATCGCCCAGCTCCCTACCGAGCGAGCTGCCGAGCTTCGAGCCATCGCCCAGCGTGGTCGTGGTGCCGTCCGAGCCGTCGAGCCCGGCCCCGAGCGACCCGCCGCCGAGCCCGGCCCCGAGCGACCCGCCGCCGAGCTCGCCACCGCCGAGCTCGCCACCCCCCAGCGACCCCCCGCCGTCCAGCTCGCCACCCTCGCCGGCGGGGCAGTAGATCTCGCGTCGCCGTCCGGTCTCGGGCACGATGCACGGCATGCCTGTGACTGCACCCCCCGAGGTCGCTCCGGCCGGAGCAGCTCCTGATGTCCAAGGGGCGAAGTCCGGCTATCCCGTCCTGCCGTCTCAGGTCGACCCGATCGCCCGGCAGGCGAGCACGCTCGTCGGCGGTCCGGTGGGGCGACACGCCCGGATCGGCTCGCACGCCTTCTGGACACCGTTGCGGGTGCTGCTCGCGCTGACCATGCTGACCTTCGGCCTCGGCTGGCTGCAGAAGCTGCCCTGCCACTCTGGCAACTACGGCGAGGCCAACCGCCATGCCTACACCAAGCTCTGCTACACCGACGTGCATGCGCTGTGGTTCGCCGAGGGGCTGAGTGACGGCAAGACGCCGTACGTCGACCACCCGGTCGAGTACCCCGTGCTGATCGGCGGCATCATGCAAGCCGCCACCTTCACGGCCGACAGCGCCACCGAGTTCTACAACCGCACGTCGGTGCTGCTGCTGGTCTCGGCGCTGGTGGTGACCGGCACCAGCGTCGCGCTCGCCGGGCGAAGACGTCGCTGGGACGCCGCCCTCGTCGCGCTGGCGCCGGGCCTGCTGCTGCACGGCACGACCAACTGGGACCTCCCGGCGGCAGCCCTGGCCGGGCTCGGGTTGTGGCAGTGGGCGCGCGGCCGGCCGGTCGTCTCCGGCCTGCTGCTCGGCCTGGCAGTCGCCACCAAGCTCTATCCAGCGATCTTCTTCGTGCCGCTCTTCGTGCTGTGCCTACGCTCGCACCGGCTCGGAGCCTGGTCGAAGTGCGTGAGCGCGGCTCTCGCTGTCTACGCGGTGCTCAACGTCCTGGTGTACCGGATCGCCGGCGAGTTCGTCTACGGCGACCCCGGCAAGTCTCTGCCGTTCTTCGGGGACAGCGACGAGCCGCGCAACTCGGTGGGTCGGTTCTTCGTCCTCAACTCTGAGCGCGGCGCCGACTGGGACTCGCTGTGGTTCATGGCGCAGGAGGTCATGCGCGACGTCACCGGCAATCGCGACTGGACCTTCCCGATCAGCAGCGCCAACGGCGACACCTTCACGCTGAACCGGCTGGTGGCCGCCACCTTCCTGCTCAGCTTGATCGCGATCGGAGTGCTCATCTGGCGGGCCCCGCGGCGGCCGCGCGTCGGGCAGGTGCTCTTCCTCACCCTCGCTGCGTTCCTGCTCACCAACAAGGTCAACTCCCCGCAGTACACGATCTGGCTCATCCCGCTGGCCGTGATGGCGCGGCCACGGTGGGGTGCGTTCCTCACCTGGCAGATCCTCGAGCTCGGGGTGATGTTCACCCGCTTCTACATGTTCGTGCAGTTCTCCAAGGCGGACCGGGGGCTGCCGATCGACGCTTTCCTCGTCGCCATCGCGGCTCGCGACATCGCGCTCATCGTGCTGATGGGGCTCGTCGTACGGGAGATCCTGCGACCCGAGCACGACGTCGTACGCGAAGACGGGGTCGACGACCCGGCCGGTGGCGTGCTCGACAACGCCCCCGACCCTCGAGCCCGGTCGGTGTCGGCGCCGGGCAAGCGAGTGCGCGGCGGCGCGACCCTAGGTCCCGGTCGTGGAGCGACTGCTACGACGTGAGTCGGTAGACGACCACGTCGCCGAGCACCTCACGGGTGAGCGGGAGACCGTCGATCGGGCGGGAGGCGGTGTCCTGCCACGGAGTGCCGGGCGCCCGGTCGAGGTGCAGGACGACCGCCCGCAGCCCGAGCTCCTGCAGGCTGGCGACGGACGTGGCGTCAGGGAAGGTGACCAGCTCCTGACGGAGTCGCTCCAGCCGCGGCGGGACGAACGAGGTGCTGCCGTTGGAGATCGGAGTGAAGCCCTCCGTCGAGAAGTACACGTACGCCGTGTCGTGGAAGAAGTCCGTGGGCAGATGCACCCGAGCCTCGGGGACGGCGTCGAGCGCGGCCGGGCGCCGCGGCACATCCGGCTGTGGCAGCAGTGGCATTCCTTCCGCGAACACCACCGCGGCGAGCACGCCGCCGACGCCCGCTGCCAAGGCAGCACCCCGCCGCGCTGACCCACCGCCGCGGGCGCGTCGGCCGAAGTCACGCGCGAGCAGCGTGTCCTGTACGGCGTGGGCGCCCAGGGCAGCCAGCAGCGCCAGGCCGAGCGAGGCGAAGGCGATGAGACGCCCGGGGGTGCGGACGGCGTTCCAGCCCGGCGCGTGGTCGAAGAGGAAGACGTAGACCGGCCGGGTCAGCCCGATCCGGGTGCCCAGCGCCAGCAGGGTGGAGATCACGACCCCGGCCGCGAGGCCGGCCCGCCACGAGCGGCCCATCCGTCGGCTGGCGAGTCCGGCGCCCGCCAGCGCGATTACGAGCACGCCCGGGAAGAGCGCCTGCTCCGGGGCGAACGGCAGCGCGTCGCGGACTGCCTTCGTCCGCTCCCCCCACACGCGGCCCTCGCCGGGTGCGGCGAGCAGGGACCGGGGCGGCGGGGAGAAGAAGTCGACGCTCTCGATCGATCGCTCGGCTTCGGGGTAGCGCGCGGTGATCCGCAGATAGGGCCGGACGAGCAGGCCGGCCGCGACGAGGAAGAGCAGCATGCCCGCGGCCGAGGCGATGACCGTCGTCCGGGGGATGCCAGGCCGGCCGGCACGCAGCCACCACGCCACGGTGACGACACCGAGCAGCATCAGCAGGTAGGCGAAGAACAGACCCATGGCGAAGCCGATGCTGAGCTGCCACGCCGCCGTGGCCCAACCGCCGATGATCAGCGGAGTGCTGGAGCGTCGATAGCCACGCAGCAGCAGGAAGAGGGTCAGCGCCACGCCCCCGATGGACAGGATGTTGAGATGCCCGTTGTGGGTCATCCGCCACGGCGCATACGCGAAGGCGACCCCCGCCACCACCGCGGCTGAGGTCCGCGCACCGAGCTCCCGAGCGAGGAGGGTGGCGCCGACGAAGCACATCGCGTACGCCGTCAGGAAGGCGACGTTGTACGCCCTCAGCACTCCGGCCGTCCCGCGTGCCAACAGCAGGCTGATCGGGGCATAGCCGAGCAGGCTGTCGCTGAACGCGAGGCTGTCCGGCACCGGGAAGAAGGCGTTGGCCTGCCACAGCGACCCCGGGGAGGTTCGCAGTGCGTGGCCGCCCCAGGCCAGCTGCCAGGCCTGGTTGAGCGGATCGACGATGTCTTGCGGGATTCGCTGGCCGAGGTGCCTGGCCAGCGGCCAGCTCATCACGACGGCGAGCAGCACGCCGCCGACGACGTAGGCGAGGACCTCGCGCCCACTGATGCGCGGGGACTGACCCTGCTTCATGACAGAGCCGCGGGAAGGGTGAGCCGGCCGTCGTACCGGCCGCGGACCACTCCCCACTTCAGGGTCGCCAGGTTGGCGAGGATGCGCACCGAGTCGCGGACGAGCGACACGCTCGTCCGCGCCGTGTGCTGAAGATCCACCGGCAGCTCCCGCACGTCGACGGAGTTGCGCTGCAGGACGACGAGGAGCTCGAGGTCGAAGCCGAAACCGGTCACCGCCAGCCCCGGGAAGAGCTGTCGGGCGAGAGGTCCGTGGAAAGCCTTGAGGCCGCACTGCGTGTCGGACACCCGCAGCCCGAGGAGCAGCCGCATCAGCACCTTCAGGGCCCAGGAGAAGGCGCGCCGCGCCATCGGGTAGCCGGCCGCGTGGGCTCCGGTGGCCCGCCGCGACCCTACGGCAGCCAGCGCGCCGGCCGAGATGAGCCGCACCGCTTCCCGCTGGTTGTCGAGGGAGTACGGCAGGTCGGCATCGATGAAGTAGACGACGTCTCCGGTCGTCGTGGCCACGCCCGCGCGAACCGCTGCACCCTTGCCGGAATTCGTCTGCTGCACGACGCGCACCGGGGCCAGGTCCAGTGCGCGCACCCGCTGGGCGGTGGCGTCGGTGCTGCCGTCGTCGACGACCACAATCTCGAATGCTCCGGTCGTCGGGTCGGCAGCCCAGAAGTCGTGCAGCCGCCGTACGGCGTCGCCGATGACGGCCTCTTCGTTGAAGGCGGGGACGACCACCGAGACCTTCACCGGAAGACCCAGAAGCGGTAGGCGAGGTAGTTCCAGCACACTGCGGTGCCCGCCGCCCCGGCCTTGACGAGGACGTAGTTGAACCCGACGCGGGTGCCGACTGACAGGATGCCCAACGTGCCGAGGTAGTTGCCGGCGACGAGGGTCAGGTACTTGGCGAAGGAGATCTTCACATCCTCACGGCCGCCAAAAGACCAGAGCCGGTTGAGGGTGAAGTTGAAGACGAGCGCTGACCAAAAGGCGACGCTGGCAGCGAGCAGCAGGGGTGCGTGGGCACCCTCCCGCAGCGCCACCAGCAGGCCGGCATCGACGCCGAAGCTCAGCCCTCCCACGAGGAGGTAACGGGCCAAGCTGGAGCGCCCGAACGCCTGAAGTCGGCTCCGTGGGGCCGGCGCCGGCGGCGCCGGCGGCGCCGGCGAGTGGTCGGTCTGCACCCCGACAGCCTAAGGGGCCGCCGCCCCGGTCACCGGACCCGCAGCCGCAGCAGAATCCACAGCGCTTCAACGCCGTCTTTCCAGGTGAGCTTCTTGCCCTCGTCGCGTCCGCGGGCCTTGTAGCTGATGGGCACCTCGAACGGTCGGATGCCCTGGCGGAGCAGCTTGCCGGTGATCTCGGCCTCCATCCCGAATCCGGCTGACCGGATGTTCAGGGACCGGTAGAGGTCGAGCGGCATCAGCTTAAAGCAGGTCTCCAGGTCAGAGATCCAGGAGTTGAAGAGCATGTTGGCCCACAGCGTCACGGCTTTGTTACCTAGGACGTACCAGAACGAGAAGGCGGTACTGCTGCCGAACGAGCGAGTGCCGTAGACGACGGTGCTGTCACCGCGCAGGATCGGCTCGACCAGGCGAGGGATGTCCTCGGGGGAGTACTCCAGATCGGCGTCGCAGATGACCAGGTAGTCACCAGTTGCGTTGTCCGCGGCCGTCCGGATCGCGGCACCCTTGCCGCGGTTGCGGGGGTGAATGCGGACGACGAGGCGACCGTCATCGAGGCCGGCCAGGATCAACGGGGTCGGGTCGACGCTGCCGTCGTCGACGATGACCAGCTCGATCTCGCAGGGGTACGCGACGGCAAGAACTCTCTCGATCGCGGCGCGGAGGGTAGCCGACTCGTTGTAGACGGGCATGAGAATGGACAGCTTCACGCTCTTCACCCGGCCCCTCGACGACGAGCGCCGAGCATAGGCGCTGTGACACCCTTCCTCGCGTGCGGTCGGCAGCGGGGGTGCGGGGTGTTCGTCGGCGAGTGGCTACGCTTCCAGTGCTGTCTCTGCTCGGCTACGGGCTCCTCTCCCTCAGCCTGACGCGCGCGATGTGGGCCACCCCGTCGGAGCGCTCACTCGCGGAGAACCCGCACGACGAGGTGCTCCTGGAGTGGTTCCTCGCCCGGACTGCCCACGCAGTCGGTCAGCTCGACTTCTCGCTGATCACCCCGCTGATGAACGCTCCCCGCGGCGTCAACCTCATGGCCAACGCCTCGATCATCGCCCCGGGCGTCGCGGTGGCGCCCATCACGATGCTGTTCGGCCCGGCAGTGTCGTTCGTCCTGCTGCTCACGCTGGGTCCGGCCCTCACCGCGTGGACGACGTGCCTCGTCCTGCGCCGCTTCGTGTACAACCCCGGCGCTGCGGTGGTGGGCGGGTTGGTCTTCGGGTTCTGCCCGGCGATGATCGCGCAGTCGCTGGCGCACCTGCACATGACCCTCGCGTTCCTCGTCCCGCTGATCCTGCTGCAGGTCTACGAACTCGTCACGTCGTCGGGATCTCCCATTCCACCGGCACTGCGGCTGGCCGGTCTGACGGTGGTCCAGATCTTCATCGGGGAGGAGTGGCTCTTCATTGCGGCCATCCTCGCCACTGCGGCACTGGTGTGCGCTGCTGCATGTCGCCCGCGGGAGGTGCCCCGGGTGGCGGGGCGGCTGCTCAAGGGCGGCGGACTGGCGGTCGGCGTCGTGCTGGTGGTGGTGGGCTACCCGCTGTGGATCCAGTTCGCGGGGCCGGGCAGCGTCGTGGGCAGCCCTTTCCTCTTCGATGCCTTCTCGATGGACCTGAAGAGCTACGTGCTGCCCAGCTCCCTGCAGCGATTCGGCTCGGCTGCGGACAAGGCACGGTCGTTGTCGCTTCGCGGTGGGCGCACCGAGCAGAACGCAGCGATGGGATGGCCATTCCTTGTCGTCGTCGGCGCTGCGGTGGTGGCGTTACGCCGGCGGCTGCTGGTGCGGGTGGCCGCGGGTGCCGCGCTGATCTTGGCGGTCCTGTCGCTCGGGCCCGCGCTGCTCGTCGAGAACAAGGCCACTGGCGTAGGGCTCCCGTGGGGCCTTGTCGCGCACCGTCGGGTCTTCGAGTCCGCGCTGCCGACCCGATTCGCCTTCGCGATCTACTTGTTGATCGCCCTCATCCTCGCGCTCGCTGTCGACCACGTGACGCGGCACCCGCCCGCCGTCTCGGTAGCGCCGCTGACCGCCATCCTCGTCTCGCTGCTGCTGATCTCACCGCTGCCACTGGCGGCCGTCGAGGAGACGCCGGTGCCGAGCTATTTCGAGGAAGCCGTGCGGCGGGACGTCCCGGAGGACAGCACCGTGCTCGTCGTGCCGGTGCCGACTCCGCAGAACGTGGAGCCGATGCGCTGGCAGATGGCAGCGGGCCTGCGCTTTCGGATGGTGGGCGGCTTCTACCTCGGCCCAGGCCCCGATCGGCGGGCCTTCTTCACTCCGGTGAATCGCAACACCCAGAGCACCCTGATCAAGATCCACCAGGGCGACCCCTACCCGCCGCTGGACCCGGCCACCCGGGCCGACGCGGCCGCCGACATCGGCTACTGGAACCCCTCCCACGTCATCCTCGGACCCTCGCCCAAGCAGGCCGAGCTGCTCGCCTATCTGACGGGGGTCATCGGGCGACCCCCACGAGAGTCGGGCGGTGTCCTCGTCTGGGCGCTGCGTTAGCCGAGAGGCGTGGTCAACCGGGAGGACTGAGCCCGGGCGGCCCGACGAGGACGGAGCCGCCCACCGGGTCGGACGGACCGTGCACCCCGTCGTCCGCTGTCGCGGTCCAGGTGTACTCCCCGGGGAGAGCCGGCAGGCCGCCGACGCGGCCGTCCCACTCGAGCATGGGCGTGGTGCCGCGGCCCTCGTTGTAGCTGACGACCACGCCGTACGGCGACGTCACCGAGATCGTCCACGCCGCCGCGGCAGTCAGCCGGGCTCGAATGCGCAACGGCTCCGGCGACCGAACCGGAGCCCCTTCGACGACGACGTCAGTGATCACCGGCGCGAGCATTCGCCACACCCGCTCGCGCAGATCGGGCAGCATCGGGTAGGCGAAGCGGCCGCAGCAGGCCGTGCTGCTGAGGTCACGGTGACCGAGCAGCCGCGGCACAGTGACGCGCTGGCCGCTGGGGTAGCGGGAGGAGCCCTTCGAGGTCAGGATGGTCGTCGCGCGCGGGTCGAGGCCCCACCGGTCGGCGGCCCAAGCGCCGACGCGAACGACGGCGTCGACCATAGGCGCCGCCGGAGCGGCCACGTCGAGGTTGCCGATCATCGCGACCCCGAGCGTGCGGTCGTTGAACCCGCCCGTGTGGGAGCCCTTGATCGCGTGGCTGCGGAAGCCCCCAGCGCGCCCCTCGAAAATCCGGCCGAAGCGGTCGACGAGCAGGTTGTAGGCGATGTCGTCGTAGCCGCGCCCGCGCACGTGGTAGGCGTAGATCGAGCGCAGAATGGCCAGCGACTCGGCCTCGGTGTAGTCGTTGGCGTTCACGGTGTGGTGGACGACAACGGCGTCGACCCGCCGCTGGTAGGTCGGGCGCTTGCAGATCGACTCGTCGGCACCCCACTGCGCTCGCGACAGGACCGGGCCCAGCCGATGATCGCCAGTCGACGACGCCGTGGCGCCCCGCTCGGACCCGCCGACGACATCGGATGGGGTGCCGGGGTGGTCGGTGACGATCAGCAGCTCCGGCGACCCTCCGCCGGACCCGAGCAGTCGGATGCCGACGGCGTCCGCGCCCAGGGCGGGCCACATCGGCTCCGTGCCGGGCCGCGCCCCGCTGTCGGCGCCGGCTTCTGCTGATGCGCCGAGGTCGGTCTCGACCGCCGCCCATGGCGTCCAGCCGGCCGCAGTGCGCCAGCGCACGTCGACGGCCACCGCCCCGGTCGTCCAGACGACCCCCACCAGCCGGGTGCCCAGCGGCAGTGCCGCGACGAGCCCGTCCGGCTGGTGGGCGGCTGCTCCCGCCGCGCGTCGAAGAACCGTCGACCTCGTCGCCGGCTCCGCAGCGAAGCTGGACAGCGCGGGACCCACGAGGCCGCCGAGTACGGCAGCGCGGAGCAGGTCGCGGCGGGAGTGCACAGTGGATCCCGGGAGCGCAGGGGGTTGGGAAGGCCGCATTCTCGCGCCGCCGCTGGTGCAGCGGCAACCCTGCGACGTCGGATTGCGCGGGCCCTGAGCAGAGGCAGGGGGCGGGTGTCACCGCGGGGTAAGCCCGGGCGCCCGCTGGACGACGGCTACAAGCGGTCGCGTAGGAAGGCGATGTCGGCGCCCTGGCCGGCGGCACCCCCGGGGGTCTCGCAGACGACGGGCGCGCCGGCGGTCCGGACGACGGAGATCAGCACGTCCGGGTCGATATGGCCGCTGCCGAAGTTCTCGTGCCGGTCCCGCCCGGAGTCGGCCGGGTCCTTCGAGTCGTTGGCGTGCACCAGGTCGATCCGACCGGTGATAGCCAGCACGCGCTCCACCACTCCGACGAGCTCCTCACCGCCGGCATGCGCGTGACAGGTGTCCAGGCAGAAGCCGACGTCGTGGCCGTCGAGGGCCGCCCAGAGCCGAGCGAGCATGTCGAAGCGACGGGCCATGGCGTGGTTGCCGCCGGCGGTGTTCTCGATGAGCACGGGCACGTCGGACTCGAGCCGCTCGAAGGTCTTGCGCCAGTTCTCCAGGCCCGTCTCAAGCTCACTGTCGTCGCCCACGTGCCCGCCGTGCACGATCACGCCCGCTGCGCCCACGGTGGCGGCGGCGTCGCAGTGCTGCTGGAGGATCTTGCGGCTCGGAATGCGGATCTTGTTGTTGGTCGTCGCCACGTTGACGATGTAGGGCGCGTGCACGTAGACGGTGAGGTCGCTGTCGCGCAGGGTCTCCGCGTCGCTGCGCGGTTCCGGCTTCTTCCAGCCCTGTGGGTCGGCGAGGAAGATCTGCACGAGGTCCGCGCCACGGGCCTGCGCCTCGCCCACGGGGTCCGCAGGGTCCACGTGGGCACCGATCAGCATGGCCCGACACTACTTCTCACCTGGTGGGAAGTACGCCGATCGCCGTGAGTTGGCACACTGTGCCCATGGCAGAGACTCTTTTCCGTCGCCGGCGACGCTGGCCCGTCGTCGCGGGGGTCGGGGCGTTGCTCGTCGCTGCCGCAGCGACGGGAGTGCTGATCGGCACGCGCGGGTCGGACGGCGATGCTGCGCTCGACACCGTGCAGTCGCTCTCCGCGTCCCCTGAGGCATCGCCGGCCGGCAGCGCCGAGGCTGAGCCGACGCCGGCGCCCTCTGGGCTCCCCTCTGAGCAGCCGTCGGAGATCTCGCCGGAGCCGTCGCCCGAGGTCGACCCTGAGCCGACCGCTGCTGCCACCCCGCGCGAGCCCAGCGCCGCGACCTCGTCATCGCGGCCCGTGCCCCGGTCGCCGTCCCCTGCCGCGTCGCCGCGACCGACGACCTCGGCCCGGCCGACCCCGAGCCCTACGCCGTTCCGGTACCCGCCGCCCGGCATCTCCCTGCAGGTGAGCGCCCGCCGCGCTGGTCCGGCCCGCTCCGAGATCACGCTGCGGATTCGCGACACCGACGGCAGCTTCAACGGTGGGCGCATCGACTTCGGCGATGGCACTGACGAGGTCTTCACTCAGGCCGCGCCCCGCTGCTCCTCGCCTCGGTCCGAGCCTTACCGGGCTGCTCCGTCCGACGAGCAGCTGGTGCTGGTGCACCGCTACCCGCAGGGTGGCAGCTTCGATGTCTTCGTCCGGGTCCGCACCGACCGCCCCTGCGAGGGCACGCCGGTTGAGGAAGCGACGAAGGCGTTCCGGGTGACCGTCGACGAGCCCTCGCCCGATCCGTCACCCTCGCCGTCCCAGGCGCTGTAGGCCGCAGCGCGGGTACGCCCGGGGCGGCGGCCGCGGCGGGTCGTGCGCCGTTCGCGCCCGAAGCGACCTTCACGAGTGCACAATGCAGCGCTGCGCGTGACTTCAGTGAAGGGGACTCATGAGCTTCGTCCAGGTGGGAGACGACCAGACCGCCCGGCCGCGGCCGCGGTGGCCGTTGGCGCTGGCCGCTGCGACCCTCGCGGTGGCAGCGGGGGTCGGCACGGCGTACCTGGTCGCGGCCGATGACGATGACGCTCGGACCGCTGCTGCCCCCACCGAGTCACCTGACCCGGTCCTGAGTCGCACCCCCAGCCCGACCGCGAGCCCAGCCGCGCCGCTCGTGCCGGCTCCTCGCGCCACGGCGAGCCCCACTCGGGTCGCGCCGCCGGCGGCGCCGAGTCCGACCCCCACGCCGCGGGTCACGGCTAGCCCGACGCCGGCCCGCGCGCCGAGCCGATCAGCCGCGCCGACTGTGCGGCCCAGCCCCACCCGATCAGCGGGCCGCGCCTTCCCCGCCAAGGGCCTGGTCGTCGACGTCACCGGCGAGCCGATCAGCGGGGATCCGCCCGCGGTGCGCTTCCGCATCCGGGTACGGGACAACGACGGCAGCGCGATCAACGGCACCATCGACTTCGGCGACGGCACCTCGAACGTGTACTCGCGGCGGCCAGCGGAGACCTGCCGCACCCGGCCGTCCTCACCGCCGCCGGGATACCGCGCGCGGCCGATCGACCAGAGCTTCACCGTGACGCACCCGTACGAAGCCGCCGGCACCTTCACTGTGGTGGTGACGGCCAACACCGAACGGCCCTGTGAGGGGACGCCCGCCGAGACCGCCCGCCGCCAGCTCACCGTCGTCATCCCCCAGCGGGCGCCGTCGCCGTCCCCCTCGCCATAGGCCTCCCGCGCGTCAGTCCAGGCCGAGAACGCCGTACCAGAACTTCTGCGCCAGGGTCGGCGACTGGTCGACGTGCACGTGCTTGGTCTGGAGGTAGCCGTCGGGTCCCGCCGGCCCGAGCTCGCGGCCCACGCCGGACTGCTTGTAGCCCCCGAAGGGTGCGTAGCCGTTGAGCAGGTGGGCGTCGTTGATCCAGATCGTGCCGCTGCGAACCCGATGGGCGACCGAGAGAGCTCGTGGGATGTCCCGAGACCAGACGGAGCCGGCCAGCCCGTACGGCGAGTCGTTGGCGATCGCGACGGCCTCCCCCTCCGTCGAGTAGGGGAGAACGGAGAGCACCGGCCCGAAGATCTCTTCCCGCGCGATCGTCATGTCGTTGGTGACGTCGGCGAAGACGGTCGGCGAGTGGAAGTGCCCCCGGCCGAGGTCGCCGTCGTCGAGGACGGTGCCGCCAGTGAGCAGGCGCGCGCCTTGGTCGAGGCCGAGCTTGACGTAGCGCTGCACCCGATCGAGCTGCGCCCCGTTGACGAGCGGACCGAGGTCGGTAGTGAAGTCGGCGGCTGGGCCGACCCGCAGGCCTTCGACGGCGGCGACCAGCCGGTCGAGCACCTCGTCGTACGTCGACCGCGGCACCAGCAGCCGAGTGCCGGACTCGCAGGCCTGGCCCTGGTGCATGAGGAAGCCCCAGGCTGCACCGGGCACCGCGACGTCGAGGTCCGCGTCGTCGAGCAGGATGGTGGCGCCCTTGCCGCCGAGCTCGAGGGTCAGGTGCTTCACCGTGTCCGCGCCGCTGCGCATGATCCGCTTGCCGACCTCGGTCGAGCCGGTGAAGGCGACCTTGTCCACGAGCGGGCTAGAGCTCATCACCTCGCCGACGCCGATCGACGTCGACGTCAGCACGTTGAGCACACCCGCCGGCAGATCGGATGCTTGAGCCACTTCGCCCAGCAGCGCCGCCGTACCGGGAGTGAAGGGCGACGGCTTGAGCACGACGGTGCAGCCGGTGACGAGGGCGGGGGCCAGCTTCCACATCGCGATGAGCAGCGGGAAGTTGAACGGGCTGATCGCGCTCACCACGCCGATCGGCTCCCGGCGCACGTAGTTCCAGCTCGGAGCGGGGGTGGTGATCATCGGCAGCGCTTCGAACTCGCGCAGCTGCTCGTAGAGGTCGATCTGCTGACGCGCGTGCTCCACCGCGAGCGGCACGGTGAAGAGGTTCGCCAGCCGCGCCGTGTGCCCGGCGTCGCGGATCTCCATCTCGATAAAGTCGGGCAGCCGCGCGGTGATGCCCTCCACGAAGGCGCGCACGACGCGGATCCGCGACTCTCGGCCTTGTGTCGCCCAGTCGCCCATGTCGAAGGCGCGACGTGCCGCGGCAACCGCCCGCTCCGCGTCGGCGACACCGGCGTCGGCGAAAGTGCCCACCTCCTCACCGGTGGACGGGTCGTGCGAGACGAAGGTCTTCCCGGAGGCAGCGGGGCAGAGCGACCCGTCGACGAAGAGGAGGTGGGAGGCGTCCATGACCCCCCTTCTACGCCGCGGTGCCGCCCGTTCACAAGCGCAGCCGCGATACGGATGCGACACTGAGTGGGTGAGCGACCTCTCCCGGCGCCTCCGCCCGCAGTCGGCCGGAGTGGCCCTCCTTGCCGCCGGAGTGCTTTCCGGTGCGGCGCTGATGGCCGGCCCCGGCGCGGCCCACGCAGCCAACGCGGCCGTCTCGGCGACCGGCACCAACACCTTCGACCCGCGGTCCGTCACCATCCTGACGGGGGACTCCGTCACCTGGACGACCACAGGCGGGGTCAACCACACCGTCACGTCATCGAGCGCGAACTGGAAGAAGGACGACTCGATTCCGCTGGTCAGCCGGTCGACCAGCTTCACCTTCGACAAGGCCGGCACGTACACGTACTTCTGCAAGACCCACGGCTCCCCGACCACCGGCATGCGCGGCTCCGTCGTCGTGACGGCGCCCAAGCCGGCGCCGCGGCCGACCCGGACCACTGCTGCTCCGCGCCCGACGGCGAGCCGTCTCCCGACGGCTCGGCCGACCACAGCTCGACCCTCGCCGTCCCGCAGTGCCGCCGCCTCGCCGACGCCCGCGGCCCGGCCCACACCCACGCGGTCCGCTGCTGGCCCGCCGGCTCTCGGGCTGCCCTCGGTCGCCCCGGGCAAGACCCCTGCGCGGGCCGCCGTACCGCTGCCCTCGGTGGCCGAGGTCCCTGCGGAGCCCGCCGCGGAGACGTCCGCCGAGCCGCTGGTCAACCTCGGTGACGGCGGCCTAGGGCCGCGGTCGGTCACCGACCGCGGGCGAGGCTTGCCCACCTTCCTCGCCGTCCTGGCGCTCGGCGGAGTCGTCTCAGCCCAGGTCCGCGCGCTGCTCGCGATGCCCGTCTCGGACTGACGAGACCCTGCGGGGCTCAGCTCCTCCACAGATCGCCGTACGCCGTCCTGCGCTGTCGCACCCTGCCCCTACCGTTCGGAGGAGCGGGTTCGGCCGTGGGGGTCGCCCCGTGCTAGTTTCGGGACGTTCGTTGACGCGAACGACCCTCCTGTCACGGAGTGCCCGTGACCGCCTAGTCCGAAGGAGGTAGGTCTTTCTATGCGTCACTACGAAATGATGGTCATCCTCGATCCCGATCTCGAGGAGCGCACCGTCGCCCCGGCTCTCGAGCAGTTCCTCAGCGTCGTCCGCGACGGCGGCGGCACGGTCGACAAGGTCGACATCTGGGGCCGGCGCCGCCTGTCCTTCGAGATCAACAAGAAGACCGAGGGCATCTACGCCGTCGTCGACATGCAGGCCGAGCCCGCGACCGTGAAAGAGCTCGACCGGCAGATGAACCTGTCGGAGTCGGTCATGCGCACCAAGATCATGCGGCCTGAGCTCCACTAGCAGAGCTGTTCCCGAACACCCCACCCCCACCCCTTCCCCGCCCGGTCCCCGGCGTCCGCCGCGGACATGACTTCGCCGGCTTCATCGCCTGCCACCGGAAGGGCAACGAGGACTACGACATGGCTAACGACACCACGATCACGATCATCGGCAACATCACTGACGACCCCGAGCTGCGGTTCACCGCCAACGGCGCGGCGGTCGCCAACTTCACCGTGGCCTCCACGCCGCGGTTCCTCGACAAGACCACCAACGAGTGGAAGGACGGCGACGCGCTGTTCCTCCGCTGCTCCATCTGGCGCCAGGCCGCGGAGAACGTGGCCGAGTCGCTCACTCGCGGTGCGCGCGTCATCGTCTCGGGCCGGCTCAAGCAGCGGTCGTACGAGACCAAGGAAGGCGAGAAGCGCACGGTGTACGAGGTCGAGGTCGACGAGGTCGGTCCGTCGCTGAAGTACGCCACCGCGAAGGTCAACAAGGTGCAGCGCAACGGCGGCGGCGGTGGCTTCGGCGGCGGCGGGGGCGGGGGCGCGCAGTCTTCCGGCGGCGGGTTCAACGGCAGCGGTGGTCAGTCCTTCGACGGCGGCGCACCCGCTCAGGACCCGTGGGCCGCTGCGGGTCCCGCTGCGTCGTCCGACGAGCCACCTTTCTAAGCACTCTCT
>DATLOQ010000144.1:0-8105 GCA_035536235.1 Mycobacteriales bacterium | reverse complement strand
CGGGCAGTGGCCCGGCCCACTCCCGCGCTTGCTCCCGTGACGACGGCGACCCGGCGATTCACCGCTGTCCGCGCAGGGTGCGCGCGGCGGCCCGGGCTTCGGGCAGCACCTGCGGCACCATCGCCAGCGTGGCGAGGGCTGAGAGGGTGCACCACGAGCAGAACCTCCGGTGCTTGGTGCCTTGCTCTGCCGTCAGCGTGAGGGCGCCGACGGTGTCCAGACCGACCTTCGCAGCGAGGAGCAGCGGCAGCCAGGGCTGGGTCTTGGCCCGGTCTCTCTTGCCCATCCCGGCGAGCGCAAGGGTGACGCCGTAGCTGATCAGGCCGACCGAGGCGTCCGGCGTACGCAGGAAGGAATACGCCTCCCCGGAGGCGTCGACCCGATCCGCGTCGAGACCAGGCAGGTGCGGCTCCGGAACCTTGCGCAGCAAGCCGTACTGGTAGAGCGCGACCACACCGAGCGACGCCGAAGACAGCAGGGACAGGCCGGCTACCCGGCGGCGCTGCTCGAGAAAGCTGCCCGCGCCGCGACGAAGGTCATCGCTGACCGCCTCCGCGTCGGGTGAGCTCGATCGGCCCAATCCCTTGTGCTGGGGTCGTGCGTCCTGCGCGGTGGGACCGGCCGGGTGCTCACGGGTCTTCGTCATAGCCAAAGTCATGCCCGCGCAGGGCTGCGCGCACCCATGACCGACCTGTGACATCCGGCCGCTTGTCCGCCCGGGTGCAGACGAGCCCGTCGCTATGCCGGGCTGGAGCCCCTGGTGGCGGCGGCCGGCTCCGTGGTGTCCGGGCGGACGCGGTTGTTCCGACGTTCGCGACCGAAGAGCTTCGGCGGGGTGCTGTTGACGATCTCGGTGAACCGCTCGGTCAGCTTCGCCAGCCGAGTATCGGCTTCCGCCTGGGTGATGTCTCTGGCGCTCACCTTGGCGGCGAGCCGGCTCTTCGCGTCAGCGACGAGCGCATCGATCACTGACTGGACCGGCACGTTCTTGCTCCGCGCGACGTCGGCGATGCTCTGACCCGACTCGAGGGCGGTGCGCAGCGCCGCCTCGGTCAGCCCGAGGCGCGCGGCGACGGTCTCGAGTGCCACGCGGACCTTGTGCTGACCACGGTGACTCCCCGGTCCCTTGCCCGCCCGCGCCGCCTGAAGAGCGGCCATGACCTTGTCGGCCTGCGCCTGCGTGATCGTGCCGTCGGCGATGAGCGGCGCGAGTGCTTCGGCGAAGTGCCCGCTGCGGGTCCGGCGCACCCGCTCGTCCGCCGAGGTGCGCTCGTCAGCCGGACTGGACGGCGTGCTGGACTGCCCGACGGCGACGCCGGGTGACAGGACAAGGCTCCCAGCAAGGCCACCGGCAAGGCCAGCGGTGAGGCCGAGGGCAACGAGACGGTTCTTCATGGTGGACTCCTCGTGTGACTTCCCCGCCGTGGTGCGGTCAGTGCAGCATTGGTGCCGCGGGTAAGGAGCATCCCTCGCTCGGGTAAGAGCAGGGTGTGATCTCAGACGACAGGCAGCGTGAAGCCGATCACAGCGCCCCCGCCGTCCCGCTCCTCGGCGAAGACCGTGCCGCCGTGCGACTCCGCGACCCCGTGCACTATCGAGAGCCCGAGCCCCGACCCGGGCTGGCTGCGTGCCGAGTCCGCCCGGTAGAAGCGGTCGAAGACCCGGGGTCGGTCCGCCGCCTCAATGCCCGGCCCGCGGTCGAGCACCGCCACGCGTCCCCGGCGTACGACGATCTCGATCGGCCCGGTCGCGGCGAACTTCACCGCGTTCTCCACCAAGTTGGTCAGCGCCCGCTCCAGTGCGCCGGCGCGCGCCGTGACTACCCCGTCGTCGGCATCGACGACGACTTCCCGACCTGTACGCCGACGTGCCCGCTCGGCGACCCGCTCGACCAGGCTGCGCAGTGCGACGTCGGTCTTCGCCTCGTCGCCGCGGCGCTCCACCGACAGCTCGACCAACTCGTCGACGAGGTGGGTCAGCTCCTGCGTCTCACCGTCGAGGTCGTCGATCAGCCTGGTTCGCGCAGCAGCGGGCAGCCGCTCGAAGTCGCGAAGCACCGCGATGTTCATGCGCAGGCTGGTCAGAGGGGTGCGCAGCTCATGTCCGGCGTCCTGGACTAGGCGCTGCTGGTCCTCCCGCGAGCGGGTGAGAGCGGCCAGCATCTCGTTGAAGGCGACGCCGAGCCGACCGGCTTCATCTGTGCCAACCGGCACCCCGATGTCGAGACGACCGGTCGCGGCGATCTGTTGAGCGCTCTCGGTGAGCTCGACCAGGCGACGGGTGACCTGGCGAGCGATGACGGCTCCCAGCGCCGCGGCGACCGCGACAACAACGAGCACGGTGGCGACGGTTCGGTTGCGTAACGACGTCAGCAGCCGGTCTGTCTCGGCCAGGCTGCGGCCGACCTGCACCGCGCCTCCGCCGCGAAGCCGTGCGGTGAGCACGCGGTAGTGCTCACCTTCGACCTCGAGCTCATTGCGCTGAACCGAGGGTCCCCCGTCGAGCGAGCGCCCGGTGCCGAGCGCTGCGGTCGGCAGAGCTACAGCGCCGTCGGCCGCGAGGACGGTGCCGTCAGGCCGGACGAGCTGGACCACCACGAGATCGAACTGCCGGGCGTCGGCGGCACGGCGCTGGCCGCGCGGGCGCGGGGCCAGGCCCAATGCGTCACGCGGGCGGGCCATCACCTCGCGCAGGGTCTCGTCCAGCGACCGGTCCACCTCGACATCGAGGCGGTCGGCGGTCGCGCGATAGCTGAATACGCCAACGGAGACGGTTGCTGCCGCGGCGAGCAGGACGAGCGCTGCGACCAGCTTGGCGCGCAGCGTCGCCGACGGCGACGTCACGCGCGGACCGTGTAGCCGACGCCGCGCACGGTGCGCAGCAACGTGGCTTCACCCGGGCTCTCCACCTTGCGGCGGAGGTAGCCGATGTAGACGGCGAGGTTCTTGGATTCAGGCCCGAAGTCGTAGCCCCAGATCCGGTCGTAGATAGTGCTGTGGTCGAGCACGATGCCGGCATTGCGCACCAGCAGTTCCAGCAGGTCGAATTCCGTCTTGGTCAGGTCCAGCTCACGATCACGGCGCCACGCCCGCCGGGCGGCCGGGTCCAGGCGCAGGGTGTCGACAGCTAGCTGCGACGAGAGCTCGCTGGCGTCAGGTAGAAGGTGCTGCCCCCGGCGTAGCAGCGCGCGCAGCCGGGCAAGCAGCTCCTCCAGCGCGAACGGCTTGGCCAGGTAGTCGTCGGCCCCGGCGTCAAGACCGGCCACCCGATCGCTGGTCTCGGTGCGAGCGGTCAGCATCAAGATCGGCGTGCGGTCGCCCTCGGCGCGCAGCACCCGGCATACCGAGAGGCCGTCGACGCCGGGCATCATCAGGTCGAGCACCATCGCGTCCGGCGGGGTCTCCCGGGCCGCTGTCAGCGCGTTCCCGCCGTCGGATGCGGTGACGACGACGTAGCCCGCCAGCTGCAGGGCACGCTCAAGGCTCTCCCGGATCGCCCGGTCGTCATCCGCCACCAGCACCAGCGCGCTCACGCACGGATGATCGCGCAGATCGGTGAGAGCGGGGTAAGAGAGGCCGTCAGGCAGACGCCTCGACCAGGTCGAGCAGGACCTGCAGCTCGGTGACGAGGTAATCGGCGATGTCCTCGAGGTCGGGCACCAGCTCGCGGCAGGCGATCAGCCCGAAGTGCATGCCGTCGCCGTAGCTCATCACGGTGATGTTGAGGCCTTGTCCGTGGCTGATCGCGGACAAGGGGTAGTAGGCGATCAGCTTGGCGCCCGCGTAGTAGAGCGGGACGGCCGGACCGGGCACGTTGGAGATGAACAGGTTGAACGGGTTGAGCCACTCGAGCAGCCGCAGCCGGGCAGTGAGCCGCGCGGCCTGACCGGCCAGCGCCGGCATCGCGAACTGCGTGACGTCGGAGAGCAGGTCAGCGGGCATCGCGCCGTGCTGCTCCTTGGCAGCGCGCATCGCCTCGTGCACCGCCCCGAGCCGCTTGGCCGGATCAGCCACGTGGGTGGGCAGCGGAGCGAGCATCGTGGAGACCCGGTTGCCGCCGGCGCCTGACTCAGCGGCACTGCGTACCGAGACGGGTACGGCGGCGATGAGCGGGCTCTCCGGCAGCGCGTCGTGATCCTGCAGCCACTGCCGCAGCGCGCCCGCACACAGCGCCATCACGACGTCGTTGACGGTCATGCCAGACGCCTGCTTGACCCGCTTGACGTCGGCGAACGGGATCGTCCGGAAGGCCCACCGCCGGTGCGGGGTGATCGGCTTGTTGAACGGAGTGCGCGGCGCCCGAAGGCCGGTCTGCGACAGGACATCCTCTTGGCCGCGGCGCAGCAGGCGATCGATGAGCGGCAGCCGGGGACGGGCCGGGCTGCTGACCAGCGCGGGCAGTCGTCGTACCAGGTCGGTCGAGAGCCGCAGCGCGCGCATCGGGTGACCGGTCAGCGCTATGGCACTGCGCGCAAGCAGCATCGCTGGGCCGGGCAGGTTCTCCGGCTCCCAGGGCGGCGGGGGCTCGATCTCCCGGCCCTCCGGCGTGGTGTCCAGCAGCGCGCCGAGGATGTCGTTGCCTGAGACGCCGTCGATTGCCGCGTGGTGCACCTTGCTGTAGATCGCCAGACGACCGCCCGACAGGCCCGAGATGAGGTAGAGCTCCCACAGTGGGCGGCTGCGGTCGAGCGGCCGGGCGTGCAGTCGAGCTGCCTGCTCAGCGAGCTGTCGGTCGTCACCCGGCGCCGGGAGGGCCAGCTCGCGGACGTGGTACTCGATGTCGAAGTCCGGATCCTCTATCCAGTAAGGCTGGTCGAGGCCGAGCGGGACGGTCGCCAGTCGGCGACGGAACGGCGGCACCAGATGCAACCGCTGTTCGATCACGGCACTCAGCCGCTCGAGAGTCAGCGGCTGCGCTCCAGTGGACGAGTCGAGGAGGCAGACGCTCCCCACATGGCCGTAGACCCCCGGTGACTCCAAAGCCAGGAAGGCGGCGTCGAGTCCGGTCAGCTGCTGCACGCGCGGGAGCGTATTACCACCGGCGCGGGCAACCCGCACCGGTCATGGAGGACGGGTCAGCGACGCTTCTTCGCGGGCGTGACTTGGTCAAGGGACGCGGCGGGAATCACGCCGGCGATCACATCGCGGGCGACGTCGGCGAGGCGCAGGTTGTGGTTGCGAGAGTGCCGGCGCAAGCGGGCGAACGCCTGCTCCATGCTCAGATTTTCCCGTTCCGCCACCATGCCTTTCGCCTGCTCGATGACGATGCGCGAGTTGAGCGCGTGGGTGAGCTGCTCGGTGAGCACTTGAGCCTCGGACGCAGCCCGGTGCTGGAGGATCGCGATCGTCGCAACGTCAGCGAACGCCTGGGCGATGGCGAGGTCGGCTGAGCTCAGCTCGCCCGGCGAGTTGGTGAAGAGGTTGATAGCTCCGATCGTCACGCCGCGCAGGCGCATCGGCAGCGCGTGCGCCACGTGGAATCCGGCCTTCAACGCCACCGGAGCGAAAATCGGCCACCGGCTGTCGGTGCCCTCCAAACCCTGGTTGAGCACGGGCTCACCCGTGGCGTAGCAGTCCAGGCACGGCCCCTCCTCGGCCTGGATCTCGAAGAGCTCCAGCACGCGCATCGCGTCGCTGGAGGACGCCATCACTCGGAGTCCGCCCTCGGGGGCGGCCAGCATCAGCCCGGCCGCATCCACCCCCAGCACCTCGACGCACCGGTCGGCCAGCAGCGTGAGCAGGTCTACGACGTCGAAGTCGGCGACCAGACTGTCAGCTAGCTCCACCAACGTCCTGGCCAACACCGATTCTCTAGTGGCCACCACGTTCCCCCGTCATTGATGAGTCCATTCTGCACCCTTTTCCCTCGATTACGAGCCGAACCGGAGCTTTCTTGCCACCACGTCCTGAGCCACGTCGTTCAGTGATCGCTCGTTGCCGAAGCTGTAGGCCCGGAGCCGGACGAGTGCCTGTCCGACGCTGACGTCGAGTTGAGCGGCGACCATCCCGGCGGCCTGATGCACGACGTACTTGAAGTCCGCACTCGCCTCGAGGTCCACCGAAAGCGTTCCCTCGGGCGCGCGGGCCTGCATGACGAGGAGCGCCTGCGCGACGATGCCTGCCGACACCAGCGCGTCGGCGTGCTGGTCGTGGGTGAGCTCACCCGGCTCGGTGCGGTAGAAGTCGAGCACCCCGAGCCGGACCGCGCCCACCTGCAGCGGGAAAGCGAAAATGGCCCGCGCGCCCGCGTCGACGATCGGACCGGCGAAGGCCGGCCAACGCGGCGTACGGGGATTGGCCAGGTCCGGCTCCGTCACCGGGCGGTCCTGGTGGAAGGCGTCGACGCACGGTCCCTCGCCGAGCGAGAACTGCAGGTCCTCGATCAGCGCACTCGTTGCGTCCGTGCTGCACACCGCCCCATGCGGCACGTCCTCGGACATCAGCATGATGCCCGCTCCGCTCATGCCGATGACCTCGGCGCTGACCTCGCAGAGCCGCTTGGTCTTTACCGGGCTCTCCACGCTGTCGACGAGCTGATGAAGGATCCGAAGGCGACGCGCTCCCGGGTCGTTGCTCACCGACGCCCGGTGGAGACCCGGTCCGGATCCTCGACTACCTGGTCGCTGGCCACGTCATGCCCGTCCGGCTCCATCAGCGGGACGGCTACCCAGCTGGCCAGCGCCGCCGCAGGGTCAGGCAGCTCCGGGCGCTGCGCTGTCTCGACGAGGTGTGCTACCCCGCAGAGGTCGAGCACCCGCTGGATGAAAGCTGGAGGGCGCCGCAACGTGAGCGTCCTCGACTGCGAGCGCAGGCTCGCCGCGGCGTGCACGATGACGCCGACGGTCGACGCATCCAGGAACCGGAGACCACTCAGATCGAGCACCACATCTGCGTCGCCAGTCGCGGTGACCGGCGCCAGCTCGTCGGTCAGCGAGTGGACCGTGGACAGGTCGTGCTCACCCCGTAGGTAGATGACGGTGTGGCGCTGCTCCGTGCTCCGCCGAGCGCTGGCCATGGATGTCTTCTCCGTGCGCTGTTGATCAGTCGCGCTACCAGAGGTCCGGAGCACCGCCCCCCGGCTGGCAGCAGCCAGCCCGACACATGGGGTGTTTCGCGTGTCGGTCACCCACACTACGCCGCTTGGTTGCCCACGAATACTGGCAGTTTTTGAGCGAAGCCGGAGCGTCACGCTCCGTCAGATCCAGCCGAGCTCGCTGAACTGCGGAAAGCCGCGGTGCCACCCGCCCCATACCGTCAGCAGCACCAGGCTGAGCCCGTACGCCGACAGGAGCGCGCGGGAGACGGACGCGCCCCGCGTCTTCATCGCGAACCCTACGAAGCCCACCGCGGCGGCGGCCGACAGTGCGACTGTGCCGCCTTCGATCGCATTCGTCGTCCAGGTCAGGCCGAAGAGGCCTGCGAGCAGATATCCGGCCGGGCCCACTTGAGCCAGTGCGCCGCCTCGGGCGAGGGCGCGGGCAAGCGCGAAGACCACCACGGCTAGTCCGGCGTACCAGATGTAGTGGCTGACGACCTCGTCCCATAGGTGGGCCGCGTCACGCGCACGCCCAGTCGGCCCGGCGTTGGAGACGGAGTTGGCGCCCAGGTGCAGTCCATGACCCTGGGCGTAGGTCATCGCTCCCACGGCGAAGAGCAGCCACTCCGGGAGGAGCGCTCGGGTCGTTGCCAGCACCCACGCCGCTGTGCCGAGCACCGCGAGAGGGACGAGCAAGTCGATCCAGTCCGCCCACTCGGTCGGACCGACCGTGCCGAGGGGTTTGGCCAGTGTCCCGATGTGGTGTCCGATGATCACTGCGACCGCGAAGAAGGCGAGCGCCCTCCCCGGCGACCGTTGCTCCTCGCTGACCGCCACGGGGGCACCTTGCCGAGCTTCACTCATCCGGGATCTTCCTCTGTGCCCAGGCGCATCCTATGTGGCGCGTGAGGGCGGGGTAGACGATGAGATGGCGGAACGGCTCGATCGCCTTGAGGTAGATCGCCCCGAGCCGGCCGCGGGGCTTCACATAGACGCCCAGCTGGGCTCGGTGACGACCGTTGCCCACGTCGACCCAGCCGACGTGCATCACGCCGTGCACGGTGCCGTTG
>DATLOQ010000143.1:0-19279 GCA_035536235.1 Mycobacteriales bacterium | reverse complement strand
CGCCGAGCCGGCTGGTGTCTGCAGTCCCGTCGGCGCTGACTCCGCAAGGCGCCGCCGACTTCGCCCGCTACTTCTTCGAGGTGCTCGACGCCGCCTACAACACCGGAGATACGTCCACCCTGGAAGCAATCTCCGCGCCCGGTTGCAAAGTCTGCGACCGCTACATCTCTTCAGTTAAATCTGCCTACGGCGCCGGGGAGATGTTTATGGCTGGAGAAACAGTAGTTCGATTCGCAGAAGCCCCCGCCTACACCGCTCCGGTGGCGGAGGTTGACATCGTGGTCGACTTTCCCAAGGTGGATAAACGCGCCGCCGACGGTTCAGTAGCTCAAGTGGCGGCAGCATCGAAGGGAGACCGAGGCCGCATGAGCTTGACTAGCGCCACCGGACGATGGCAACTCCAAGAATTCGTGCTGCAGGTCCCATGACTCTGCTCACAACATCAGTGTTGCTGCTCGGCGCTGTCTCGTTCGCCACTACTGAGCGCGCCCTCGCCGATGCACATTCCTGCACGCATCGCGACTGCGTCACAGCCGTTCCCCTAGAGGATGGGTTTGGAGCGGGCGGAACGCTGGCGGGTCCGGATGCCGGCGGCGGCTCGGAGGCAGCGGGCAGCAGGCGGCCGGTAGGCACTGGTCCGCGTTTCGCTTACCACTACACACCGGCCTGCAGTGCGAACGGTCCACCGCCAGGCACGCCGGACACCACCTGTGCCAGTGCCGCGACCGTGTGCGGAGACGGCCGAGTCTTCTTCTTCGTGTTCCGCCGCCAGCTCGACCGGGCGACCGGCGTACCGATCGGTGGGTGGGAACGCCTCGACAGCGTCTGCCTCGGCGCCGACACACCCCTGCCCATCCCGGCGACCGCCCGGCTGCCCGGCCTGGTACGTCGCGAGTTCAAGGCCGACGCAGTCGTCAAGACCACCGGTAGCTACCAGCCGCGCGACGGCGGCGTCGTCAACCTCGAGACGATCTTCTACGCTGACACGCCGCGAACCATCACCCTTGCCCCGCTGCGAATCCTCGGCTTCGACGTAGCGATCACCGCGACCGCCACCAACTACCACTGGACGTGGGGCGACGGCAGCTCGCTCGACACCGCCAGCCCCGGCACGCCGTACCCCGACCACGACGTCACCCACGTCTACCGCCGCCCGGGCAGCTACCGGGTGCACGTCACCGTCACCTACACGGGCACCTACTCAGTCGACGGCGGCGCCACCGCGCCGATCGTCGGCACCGTCACCGTGCCCGGACCAGGCGTGGACATCACTGTGCGCGAAGCCCGCGCCGAGCTCGTCGAAGGCGACGAACCCAGCTGACGCTCCGCGGGGCCGTTGCCAGGAGATCAATGGTGAGTTCTTCGGCGCGCATGCCGAAGAACGCACCATTGATCACCACGTTCGTGCCCGGTGGGCCGCGGCGATCACTCTGCGGACAGGTCGCAGCCCCGCGGGGCGTCAGGCGGCGGTCGGCGCCGGCGCACCAGCCGGTACGACGTCCTGGTCGTGGGAGTAGCCGACGTACGCGCCGGCGAGCAGCCCCAGCCCCGCGATCCCGATCGGCACCTCGTCCTTGACGTGCTCCGCGTCGCTGAAGACGCCGATGGCCGGCTCGACAAGGTCGCCGAATCCCATCACCCACGCGATGAGGAACAGCACCGCGCCGAAGCCGAAGGCGATCCGCCGTGCCACCCCACCGCTCGCGCGCAGGCCGACGCCGATCGCGGCAACCACACCGAGCCCGACGCCACCGAGGTGGCTCACCGGACCCATCGGGCCATCGAGGGCCTCGTTGTTGCTGGCGACGACGAGCGTTACCTTGAGCACCAGGATCAGCCCGGCGAGTGCGGCGACATAGGGCACCCAGGTGTGGCGGGCAGCAGTGCGGGTCATGACGGTCGTCCTTTCCATCGCGGTGTCGTGCGGGCGAGATCGACGCTAGGCAGCGAGCGCCGGCAGCGGATCAGCCCGCGGGCCGGACTTCGAGCTCGGTACGACGGCCGAGGCGGGCTCGGCCTTTCGGCTGATGCGCCGCGATCCGGTGCCCGGCTAGCGTGGCGCCCATGACCGCGCATGCGATCGTCGTAAAGCTGCACCAGGCGACATCTCGCATCGGCACGACACCGGTCGATGCCGCCCTCGCCCTCGCTGCAACGGCGCTTGTCGCCACCGAGCTCGACTACACGGGGGTCCACCCGGTGCTCGGGTACGGCGTCGCCCTGACCACACTGCTCTCCCTCGCCTGGCGGCGGCGAAACCCGGTTGTCGTCGCCACCGTCGTGTGCGCGACCAACCTGATGCTGTCCCTGGCGTCGACGAACCCGTACGGCCCGAAGACCTCATCGCCGCAGTGCACGCCGTAGCCGGCGGGGAGAGCCCGCTCGACCCGGCAGTCACTGCCGCCGTGGTCAGCCACTTCCGGCGACAGGGCGAGCGCCCGGAGGCGGCAGACTCGCGCGCCCTCGACCGCCTCACGCCCCGGGAGCGAGAGGTGCTGGTGCTGATGGCGCGAGGGCGCAGCAACGCCGAGATCGCCGTCGACCTGGTGCTCTCTGCCGGCACGGTGAAAACGCACGTGGCCAACGTGCTGGCGAAGCTTGAGGTACGGGACCGCGTCCAGGCCGTCATTGCGGCGTACGAGAACGGCCTAGTCCACCCCTGAGGTGGTGGCCCGCTCCGCGCCAGCCACGCTCGCCGCCGACGATTGGTCCGGTGGCGCCCGCAGACCGCGCAGGCGAGAGCTCGTCAGCCGAGCCCAGACTGGGTGAGCGCGCTCGACCACGCTCGGTAGGCCGCGTCGTTGAAGGCCACCAACCGCGCCTTCTCTACCAGGGTGACCGCGCCACGCAGCGCCACGACGGAGACCCGTGCCGCCTCCTCGATGGGATAGCCGTAGACCCCAGTGGAGATCGACGGGAACGCCACCGTTCTCGCGCCCACCTCATCCGCGCGGGCAAGTGAGGAGGTGTACGCCGCCGCCAGCAGCGCGGCGTCCGCGGGTCCCGAGTAGATCGGGCCGACGGCGTGGATCACCCACTTCACCGGCGCGAGGTCGAAGGCCGGCGTAGCCACGGCGGCGCCGGTGGCGCACGGGGCAAGAGCACGGCAGGCCCCCAGCAGACGTGGCCCTGCCGCGGCGTGCACCGCGCCGTCCACCCCACCCCCACCGCGCAGCGCGGAGTTGGCGGCAGTCACGATCGCGTCGACGTCCTGCGTGGTGATGTCGCCACGGACCAGCGTGATTCTCATGAAGCCCTACTGCGCCGAGCGTGGGGTCAGTGTCAGTCAGAGCGAGGCGAGCATGGCGTTCATCATCGCCTGGTCCGGACCGACGAACGGATCCACGTCGGGGGCGTCCCTGAGCATGTCGAGCAGCCGCGGCATCGCCTGGCGCGCCGGTGGCAGATGGGTGCTCAGCACCACCTCCGGGTCCATCTTCCGCAGCGGCTCGAGAGACGCGGTGAAGCGGGGGCGATCGACGTCAGCCACCCACGGGCTGTCGACGCTCACCCAGAGCCGCTGGCCGGCGACGACGTCGGCAGTGGGTAGCTCCCCGACGTCCGCCGCAGCGACATCGTCGACCGAGCCGAACGGCGCTCCGAAGCAGTCGGAGCTGAAGCAAGTACCTGTGCTCTCGTCCAGCAGGCCTGTCGTAGCCGGGCTGTCGTAGACCGGCGGCCGAAACGCCGTGAGCCGTCGGTCACCGACGTCGAGGGACTGGCCCGGGTTGAGGAAATAGCTGCGATCCGGTGTCACCGGAAAGTCGATCGACGTGATGCCGAAGCCGAGGAACGTCGTCACCAGCTTTGCTTCTGGCGCAGCTTCGAGCACCTGGGCCAGCGACCCGGTGTGGTCCCGGTCCGGATGCGTCAGGTAGATCCAGCGGAGGTCGGCCGGGTCAACAGCCGACCAAAGCGCATCGAGGAACTTCGCGCGGGAAACCGGCTGGCCGGTGTCGATGAGCACTGGCTCGGCCGCGTGCAGGACGTACGCGTTGATGGGCAAGAAGCCGAGGCCGGGGATCTCCGCTTCGTCGGACAGGGCTGTGACGTCGGGCGCGGGCTGGTGGATGCGCATGACTACTCCTAACAAGCGGCGGGTGAGAAGAGATCGGGGCGGCAGGTGGGCGCCGATCTGTCGACGTCTGAGAGCAGGGCTAGCTGTCGACCGCCTCATGGTCGTCGTGCAGGCCGCCGCCACCGCCGGAGCCCGAGCTGCCTGAGGATGCAGCCGGCGGGTCGACGAGCGGGTGGCGCGCGAAGTCGCGCTTGCTGAAGTGCAGCGTTGCGTGGGCGGCCGCATCGGACATCTCATCAAGGCCACGGAGGTTGACGTTGTTGATGGTGTCGCACGCCAGGTGGTAGCACGGGTCGTACGCCGTCCCTGCCGTGCCGCCGTACACCGACGCCTGCGCAGGAGTCTTGACCCCCTCTGCGCCAGTGAAGAGCCCACCCGCGGGGATGCCGACGCCGGCGGCGATGAACGGGCCGTAGTCGGACCGCCCGCTGAACGGCGTCGGCTCCGACGCGAGACCCTCGGCGGCGAAGTAGTCGCGGAACACCCGCTCTATCTCCCCGGAGCCGGCGGGGCCGTCCGCCGACCCTGGTCCCACTGGGAATGCCGAGTTGTCCCCGTCGTAGATGAACCGAACGTAGTTGGGCGAGCCGATCATGTCGAAGTTGAGGTTGAGCTCGATGCGGTCGCGCTCGGCCTGCGAGAGGCTGGCGACGTAGGCGCTAGACCCGAGCAGGCCGAACTCCTCCGCGCCCCACCAGACGAAGCGAAGCTTGTTGCGGACGTCCCGGCCCTGCGCTGCCAGCGTCTCCGCGATCTCGAGGATCGCCGCCGAGCCGCTGCCGTTGTCGTTGACCCCTGCCCCGCGCGGCACCGAGTCGAGGTGCGCGCCGACCACGACCACGTGGTCGGGATCGCCACCGGGCGTCTCGGCGATGACGCTGCGCGTGGTCCGAGTCTCCTGTACCCGGTCTACCTTCACCTCGGCCACGGAGCCGGTGTTCCCGCTCGTCACTCCGTTGGCCAGGGCCTGACCGACCGCGAGGGTGGCGCCGAGAGCGACGCCGTTGTTGGGGCTCCCCAACGTGCCGTTGATGATGCCCACCCGACCCGCATCACCACCGTCATTGAAGATGACGGCGGCGACTGCGCCCGCAGCCTCGGCATTCGCCGACTTGATGGCGAACGAGCAGGTCCCGCGCTGGAGCAGCGCAATGCTCCCCGCGGGCATGCCGAGGAAGTCACTCGCCTCGCATCCCGACGTTGTCGCTCCTGGTGCCGGCGCCTGCGGCAGCACCAGGTCGACCGCCCACACCGGAGCCGTCGTCGACGGAACGGACTCGGAGAACGTCATGGAGGCGAAGTCCACGCCGTCGACGTACGTCGTGGCATTCGGCGACGTCTCGCGCAACGTCGGCGGCGTGCGGTCGGCGTTGAAGAGGAAGTCGAAGAAGTGGTTCGTCACGGTGTAGCCCGCGGCCGTGGCGCGGGCGGCGACGTAGGCCGCCGACGCCTCGAAGCCGGGCCCGCCCGCCACCCGGTTGCCGCCGTTGTTGTCACTGTGCGCCTGGAAGGCGAGCAGATGCTCGCGAATCCCGGCCACCGTCACACCCTTGCGGAAACCCTTGGTAGAGCTCTGCTCCGACTGCGCCGAATCGGCGCCGGCCGGCGTCACCGGTCCGACCGAGACGGTGACTGCAGCGATTGCCGTGGACACAGCGAGTACAACGCGACCGCGCATGGTGAAACCCCCCCGGTTAGCCCCTTGCGCGGAGGCTAATCCCGCTCCGCTCCACTTGGCTAGACCCAGTTGAGGTCGCGAGTTCTGGCCGGCAGCCTTGTCACTGAACCGCGCACCGAGGAGAGTGTGTCTGCTCTTCGCGAGGGAATCGCCAGTCTGGGGGATCGCGATGGCCGCGTTCACGACCGAGTCCGATGTGCAGACCCTGACTGCCGACGACGGCGTCGGGCCTGACCCCGTCGCGGTGGAGGAGTTCGCCGGGCGGCTGCTCGGCGTCCTCAACTCCGGGGCGCTCTCCCTGATGATCAGCGTCGGCCATCGCACCGGCCTGTTCGACACGATGAGCGGTCTGGCGGCGTCCGACAGCCAGACGATCGCCGATGCCGCCGGCCTGCACGAGCGCTACGTCCGCGAGTGGCTCGGGGCGATGACCACCGGGCGGATCGTCGAGCACGATCCAGTCGCCGGAACGTATTCGCTGCCCGCTCCGCACGCCGCGATGCTCACCCGGGCCGCTGGACCGGACAACCTCGGCTCGAGCACCCAGTACCTGGCGGTGCTCGGCCAGGTCGAGACCGAAGTGGTGGAGCGCTTCCGCAGCGGCGGAGGGGTCCCCTACGGCGAGTACCCGCGGTTCCAGCAGTTGATGGCCGAGGACAGCGCCCTCGTCTTCGACGCAACGCTGCTCGAGGTGACCGTCCCCCTCGTGCCCGGACTGCCCGAGCGTCTCAGTGCTGGCATCGACGTAGCCGACGTGGGCTGCGGCTCAGGGCACGCGATCAACCTGCTGGCAGAGCGGTACCCGAGCAGCCGCTTCGTCGGATACGACTTCTCATCGGAGGGGATCGCGGCCGCGACGGCGGAGGCTGCCGCGAAGGGTTTGCGCAACACGCGCTTCGAGGTGCGCGACGCCGCCACCCTCACCGGACCGGCGGCGTACGACCTCATCACCACCTTCGACGCGGTGCACGACCAGGCCCACCCAGCGCGGCTGCTCCAGGGAATCCACGACCTGCTGCGACCCGACGGGATATATCTCTGCGTGGATGTCGGCGCGTCCAGCGCTGTGCACCAGAACCTCGAGCATCCCCTCGGCACGTTCCTCTACACGGTGTCCTGCATGCACTGCATGACTGTGTCGCTCGCGCTCGACGGCGACGGGCTGGGCGCGATGTGGGGCGAGGAGCTCGCGTTGTCGATGCTCGCGGACGCCGGCTTCCGCGACGTCGAGGTACGCCGGGTCGACGGCGACATCCTGAACAACTACTACATCGCGCGTCCCTGAGTCTCGCCCCGGCGGCCACCCCCCACAGCGCCCAGGTCGCCTGGCGAGCCGGCCGCGCCTCGAGGGTCGCGACGCAAGTGAAGCCGGCTGGCGGCCTTAGGATGCGGCATCCACGGGGGGTGCGGTCTCGCGCGTCAAGTCATAGAAGACACGTGAGATCGCAGGCTCACGCGCCATCACGAGATGCATCGAGGAGCCGCATGGCATCGCAGTCACCCCTCGCCATCGAGGCGAACGGGCTCGTCCGCTCCTTCGGCGACACGCGCGCCGTGGACGGCGTCAACCTGACCGTCCGCGCGGGCACCGTCTACGGCGTGCTCGGCCCCAACGGCGCGGGCAAGACCACGGTGATCCGGATGCTGGCCACGCTCATCCGCCCGGACGCCGGCAGTGCCCGAGTCCTCGGTCACGACATCGTGACCGAGCCGGACGCCGTACGCCGCCTCGTCAGCCTCACCGGCCAGCTCGCCTCGGTCGACGAGGACCTCACGGGGCGGGAGAACCTGATCCTGCTGGGTCGGCTGCTCGGGCTCGGTCGTCCGGCGGCCAAGGCCCGGGCCACCGAGCTGCTCGAGGCCTTCGGGATCGCCGAGGCCGGTGGCCGCCTCGTCAAGAACTACTCGGGCGGCATGCGGCGCCGGCTGGACATCGCCGCCAGCCTGGTCGTCACCCCACAGCTGATGTTCCTCGACGAGCCGACGACCGGTCTCGACCCCCGCTCACGCAACCAGGTGTGGGCGATCGTCCGCGCGCTGGTCGCGGAGGGCACGACCATCCTGCTCTGCACGCAGTACCTCGAAGAGGCCGACCAGCTCGCCGACGGGATAGCCGTCATCGACCGCGGCAAGGTGATCGCCGAGGGAACCCCGGCCCAGCTGAAGGCGTCGGTGGGGTCTGGGGCGCTGCACGTGCGGCTGATGGATCCGCGCCAGCGGAAGAAGGCGGAACGGGTGCTGACCCGCGAGCTGGGGGCGGTCACCGCGGAGCCGGATCCGGCTGCGCTGTCCGTGAAGTGTGCCGATGCGGACCGGGCTGCGCTGGCCATCGCAGGGCTCTCCGGCGCCGGCGTACGGATCGCCGAGTTCTCCCTGGGACAGCCCAGTCTCGACGAGGTGTTCCTCGCGCTGACCGGACACACCGCCGAGGAGGCCACCGCATCATGACCACCAAGACGACCAGCGAGATCGATGTCACGCCGGACACGGACGAGGCCGCCGTACGCCGGGCCATCTCCTCGGCTCCGCGCCCGCCGAGCGCCAGTGCGCTGTCCGCGGCGCTCACCTTCGGCTGGCGCGGGATGCTCAAGGTCAAGCACGTGCCCGAGCAGCTGCTCGACGTGACCATCACGCCGGTGATGTTCGTGCTGATGTTCACCTACCTCTTCGGCGGTGCGATCGCCGGGTCGACGAGTGAGTACCTCGACTATGTGCTGCCGGGGATGCTGGTGATGTCGGTGCTCTTCACCACGGTTTACTCCGGCGTGGCGCTGAACACCGACCTGACCAAGGGCGTCGTGGACCGCTTCCGCTCGCTGCCCATCTGGCGCCCGGCACCGCTGCTCGGGTCACTCCTCGGGGACAGCGTGCGCTACCTGGTCGCCGGGATGGTGATCATCGTGCTCGGATTGATCCTGGGATTCAGACCCGACGGCGGTCCGCTCGGGGTGCTCGCGGCGCTCGGCCTCGTCGTCGTCTTCGCCTTCGGCCTGTCGTGGTTCTTCACCACCCTCGGGCTGCTGCTTCGCTCACCGAGCGCGGTGATGAACGCCGGCTTCATGGGCATCTTCCCGCTGACATTCCTCTCCAACGTCTTCGTCGACCCCAAGACTCTGCCCTCGGCACTCGAGGGCTTCGTGCGGGTGAACCCCATCTCGATCCTGTCGACCGCGTCGCGCGGGCTCATGGCCGGCAACGCCGACCTCGGCGACATCGCCGTGGTACTGGTGGTGGCCGCCGGGCTGACGCTGGTCTTCGCGCCTTTGACGACCCGCCTCTACCGGCGGGGCTGACCCAGGGCGTCATACCCGGTGACCGCCGGACGTGTCGGGACTAGGGTGCCGACGAGGTCACCGTCGACAAGTTGGGGGAATGGTCATGGCGTTCGAGGACCTGAAGGCACGGCAGAGCGTGATGTGGGCGAACGGGCCCTATCAGAACATCACCGAGACGCTGATCGACATCCACGAGCTCATCATCGACGAGCTGGCGCCGGCTCCCGGCGTGCGCTGGCTCGACCTCGCCTGCGGCACCGGGGCAGTCGCCGAGAGAGCTGCCGCAGCCGGCGCCTCCGTGGTGGGTGTCGACCTGGCGCCGGGCCTCATCGACACCGCACAGAAGCGGGCCGCTGAGCTCGGGCTCGACATCGACTACCGCGTCGGCGACTGCGAGGCGCTGGACCTTGAGGACGCCGGCTTCGACGTGGTGTCGTCGACGTGCGGCGTGATGTTTGCGCCCGACCACGCGGCGGCGGCTCGTGAGCTCGCCCGGGTGACGCGCCCCGGCGGACGGATCGGGCTGGCCAACTGGACGCCCGAGGGAGGAGTCGGGGAGATGTTCCGGGTGATGGCTCCGTTCCAGCCGGCACCACCGCCGAGCAGTCCGTTCGACTGGGGCAAGCGCGAGCGGCTGCAGGAGCTTCTCGCCGAAAACTTCGACCTCGACATCACCGAGCACGTCTCGACGGTGCGCAGCGAGTCCGGCCAGGCGTACTGGGAGCTGTTCTCGAGCAGCTACGGCCCGACGAAGACCCTCGCCGAGAACCTGGGCGAGCGCCGTAGCGAGCTGCAGCAGGCGTGGGTGGACCTCTACGAGGCCAAGTACGGCGTCGACGGTGGCATCGCGCACACCCGGGAGTACCTGCTGGTGATCGGGCGCCGTCGGTAGCGGCGTACGGCGTGTGGGAATACGCCAAGAGACTGGCGGGCCGGCCGAAGGTCGGCCCGCGAAGACCGGGCCGGCGAGAGCCGGGCCGGAGGTCGGGCCGCCGCAGGGGGGGCGTGGGCGGCGGCCCGACCGTCTCGTCGAGAGACCCTGACTACATCTGTGGTCAGCCCCCCGCGTTCAAGGCCGGCACGGTGTTCTCGTGTCCTGCGGACGTGGTCTGGGTCTAGCGCGGACGTCAGGTCACCGTCTTGCCGGGCGAACTGCCACCGCCTGGTTGGTGGCGGACGATCGCTCGTAGTGCTGCGCAGGTGCTCGTGGCCGTCGCTCCCGTCGCGACGCCCAGCACCCATTGATTGTCGGCCCCCACCGACATGCCCCTGGCTGCGACCGTAGGGGTGGCCGGGCCCGCGGTCAATGGCCAATTCGTGACGAGCTGACCACCCACCGTGCAGGGCAGATCGCGTGCCGAGCAGGAGGCACCTCGCCGGGCTCGGCAGCGGCCGCGCGTAGGGAGATTCTCGTGGGGGTAGGGCGCAGAACGTGCCGCGACCCCTCACCCCCGCTGCGGTCTGCCGGCGCACCTTCCTGGGCTTCTTCCCGGGCGGCTTCCACGACGAGACCTACCTCGCGTGGGAGCGCGACTACAAGTGGGCTGCGCACCGCGCGTGGTCCGGCGCACTCGGCAGAGAAGCGATGGCGGCAGCGATCACGGCCGGGCGCCACGGCGAGGTAGCGCAGGCCGCGGTGCGGATCGAGTCACGGACCAACCTGCTCTTCTCCTTCGAGAAGATGGCGCTGCGCGACGCGGTGTCCACCGACGACGGTGCCGAGCTCTTCGCCACCGGGCTGCACGACTGGCTGTACGGCGCCGGGCCCGAGGCGGCCCGCTTCACGCGCTGGTGTGAAGTCGTCGAGGCGCTGCCTCGCCGGCAGACCCGGGTGCTCACCTGGCCGCTCGCCACAGTCTTCGGCTTTCTCGCCCGGCCGAAGGTGCACATCTTCTACAAGCCGCGTGTCACTCAGGCCGCGGCGGCGGCGTACGGCTACGACCTCGGCTATCGGTCCCGTCCATCGTGGGAGACCTACTCGCGACTGCTGGACTTCGCGGCCACCGTGCGCCGGGATCTCGCCGATCTGCGACCACGGGATCTGATCGACGTGCAGTCCTTCCTCTGGGTTCAAGGCTCCGCGGAGTACGACTAGGACTGCCTATCGCGGGCGGCCGCCACGACGACAATCGGCGGCGGCCATCGGGCCGCCGCCGATCTGTCACGTCCAGCGAGTTACGGGCTGCCGACTCTCTGGAAGCTGTCTTGCGTCTGCGGGTTCAGGTACGGGTACTTGCGCGCTCGGAACTCCTGCGCGCGCGGGGCCGCGGGGTCGTCTCCCGCCCCGAAGGTCGGGCTGCCGTCGGGATTGACCAACCGTCCGCCATTCGTCAACAGCTTGTACACGTCGAACCCACGCCCGCCGGGGTTGTGCGGCCGGCCGAGCCCCCCGTTGGCGAAGATGCGGTCGTTGTACCAGTAGCTCGACCACACGTCGTCGCGCCCGCGTCCGTCGACGCCTTGCGCGTCGAAGAACGCGACCTCACGGGCAACCACCGGCGGCGCCGGACTTGGGTCGCCCGGGTCACCCGGCGGCGGCGCGTCGAGGAAGATCTCGGGGTTGTTCTGCACGCCCGTGAAGTCGAAGACCGAAGTCCCGCCCTCGTAGGCCGAGGACACCCCGAAGTAGCCCTCCTCGGTCGGAATCACGTTCCCGTTGTGCATCGTGCAGGCTTCCTGCGACGGTTGCGGCCGCGGGATGATGAAGCGGCCGTACGTCGGGGCGTTCGGCGTCCCGGGCCGGACATTCTTGTAGAACCACACGTTGCCCCGGGTGTCGTGCGACCCGTCACACGCGTGGCCGCCGCCGCCGGCGAACTCGTCGGTGAAGAGCAGGACCTCGCCGTCCCAGGTGAACGACGCGGTGTGGAACAGCCCCTTGAACGAGCCGGGGACGCCGGAGGTGATGAAGGGGTTGCGGATGTGCGTGTGGTCGCCCAGCGTGGACGGGCTCTCCGGCTGGGTGACGTCCCAGAGCTGGCCTTCCTCAAGGCACGCTGCGCCAGCGACTCGCCGCGGGTTGGCCCCGAGCGCGGCAGCGGCGGACTGGCCCTGGTCACGGTTGAAGACCGTGATGTCATGGCAGCCGATCGCGCCGCTGCCGCCGCTGCCCACGGTCCCAAGGAACGGCATCGTGTCACCGTCGAGGAACTGCTCCTTCAGGACCCGCGCGTTCTGCGGCGACTTGTCCGGGATCTCGACGATGGAGATCCGCGCGTGCGGGATGGTGCAGCGGGGGCCGCCGAAGTCGCCCGCACCGTTCGGCGTGGGGCTGGAGCCGGTCGGGTACGACGACACGTAGATGATCGCCCGCTGGTCGTCCTGGTCGTGCATCGTCGTATGGGTGTGCGACCCGCAGGCCGTCGGCACCGACGCGATCTGGACGGGTGACTCGGGACGGCTCACGTCGAAGATCCGCAGACCCTCGAAGCCCGGCTCCGCGAGACGGCGCGCTGCCGAGGGGCACTCCGGCGTCGGGAACTCCGGCGTCGCCTCGCAGGCCGGCACGCCCGTGGCCAGCGGCGTGTCCCGGCTGGTGGCGCACGCGGCGGTCGTCTGCGGCCGGTCGATGGACATGATCAGCAGCAGTCGATCGTTGGCCTGGTAGAACGACACGTCGTTCTGCGGCCCGCGACACGCGAAGTCGGTCACCAGCACCGGGTTGTCCGGGTTCTTGATGTCGAAGATCCGGAAGCCGTCGTAGTTGCCGGCTACCGCGATGTCCTGGTGCGGACCGCGCAGCCCGCCCCCCTTCCAGAAGGCCAGGTCGGAGTTGGTGCGTCCGGCATTCGGGTGGTTGGCGGTGTGGGACATGTTGGGGCTCGCAAGGTCTGCGCTGCCGTGCGAGGAGTGAGCCGGATCACCCCCGCTGAAGTCTTCGAAGTCGGAAATCTCGTCCGGCCGGTGCGCGTTCGCTGTGGGCGCCGTCACCACCGCGGTTGTGAGCGCGAGCACTACCGCGCCCAGAGCATGAGCCACTGTTCTCTTCATGATCCCCCCGGATCCCTAAGTGGATTGGTGCCGGCACCGCTATCTGCCGGTGTACTTCACTACGTACAAGCCGAAATCCCGGTCGGATAGCAGCACCAGCGTTCCCTGGCGGCCGGGTCGGGTGTCCGCGATCGGATGGACGCCCCAGAAGTTGTTGCCACCTTCGTCGATGAAGGCGCCCACCTCCTCCAGTCGCGCCCCGCCAGCGTCAGGCACGACCTTCAGCGCTCGGTAACCCGCTGCGTAGTACGCCGAGTGCATGAGGTCGTCTCGCGCCAGGTCTGGGTCGACCTCGTGCACTGACAGGTCGCCGGAGCCGACGGCGTGCTGCTCTTCCTTGCTCTCCGGGACCGCGTAGGTGTCGAGGTTGGCCAAAGTCTGGGCGTCGAGCAGCCGGACGTAGCCCCAGCCGTCGAACGTCGCTGTCACCTCGACGCGCTCGCCGACTGCCCCTCGTACCGGCTCCAGCGCGGGGTCGTACGTGCCGTACTGCGCAGGCATCTTGCGGAACAGAGCGTGCAGCGCGCCGTGCGTGATGCAGAACGACACGATCGGCTCGACTGGATAGCCGCCGGCGCCGCAGTACGGCGGATCGTCGGCCGCGGCCGAGCCGAGGTGGCGTGCTGCTATGACGACGACGTCGTATCCCGCCGCTCGGCCCAGTTCCGCCTTCTCACCTGGGAAGCACGCGTCCTCCGGCGCGCTGGGATCTCCGGACGGCCCTCGCTGCAGTACGAGGATGGCCTCCTCGCCGGGCGCGAGCGCGCCTGGGAGCGTCGACGACCGCGGCGGGATCGGCGCGGAGCCAGGACACCCGTAGCCGCCATAGACGGTCGGCCCGTTGAGCCGCTTGTCGGCGAGGAGCGTGGCTGGTCCGCCGCCGCTGATCGGCTGGGATGAGTACAACCCGGCGTGCGGCCCCGTGGTGATACGCAGCGGTGACGTGCGGTACGGCGAGAAGTCCTCATCGGTGGCTACGAAGTACTGTCCGTCGCGGGTCCAGTTGCCCTGATGCGCGTTGCCTTCGGGCGCACCGACGCCGGGGAACTCCGGGTCGGTCGGGCCGAAGTCGGAGTCGTCGAGGAACACCGGGTTCGCCGGGTCGGTGACATCGAGCTTGACGTAGCCGACGTCCCAGTACGACGCCATCAGAATCCAGCGGCGGCCGAACTGACGGACCTCCACGTCGTGGAAGAGGTTCTCGTTGCCATAACCGTCAGAGACTGCGGCCGGCCAGTGCGGGAGGCCGGTCTCGGAGACGAGCTTGGGCCGCGACGGGTCGGTGATGTCGAAGATGTCGACATCCAGCGCCTCGATGTCGTCGACCGTCACCGCGTAGGCGCGGTCACCCGCGTCCCAGGCCAGCACCGAGTGGATCATGTTGGCCTTGCGCTGCGACTTGCCGGCGTTGCTGAAGTCGCCGAAGCCCTCGACCAGCCGCTTCGGGGCGAACGGGTTGCTGACGTCGTAGATCGTCATCCCGCCGACGCCATTGGCAGTGTTGCCAGACTGGCAGACCTCGTTGGAGAACAGCAGCAGGTCACCGGTGAACTTCGGCGTCGTCACCCGCAGCGCCTGGACCCCCTCAGCCGTATAGGTGTCCTCGTGCGAGCGGATCAGGCTGACCTTCTTCGGCCGCTGCGGGTCGCGGATGTCGACGACCCAGACCCCGCCGGTCGAGCACTCCGGCTCGTCGTACGCACCGAGGTAGGCGAAGCCGTTGAGTGCGGACACGTCAGAGACGCGGCCGAGCTCGTTCGTGAGCCGCAGCTTCGAGACCAGCTCGACGTTGCGGTTGACCGCAGGCAGGTGACCGTCCTCGCCGCGGTGCTGGTGGCCGCTGCCGTCATGGTGGCTGCCGTGGGCACGCAGCCCGAGGTCACGGCGCTGCTCGCTGTCCTGCACGAGCGCGCTCCCCCCGTACGCCAGCACCGCGGTGCCGAGAGTGAGGGCCGTGCCCACCGCCACAGTGCTGGTCAGCCGCTGCCACTGGATTCGCATGCCATAACCCCCCGGTCAGGACCGTTCGAGCGCTCATAGCGCCAAGAACGAACAGCGCAATCGGTCCATTAGCGAGCAAATACCGCACCAGGTCAACAGCGAACGCACCTCACCTCGCGGTGACACGTACGACGCTAGTAGGCAGGCTCACTGCTCGCAGGCGATGCCGTCCTGATCGCGATCGCTCTCGGTGTTGGCGTCGTACAGCGCCTGGTCGTAGTGCGGCCGGTAGCGCGCGCGGCCGCCGTTGGCGCGCTGATCCACTGCACCCGGCCGGGCCACGCCGCCGGGGTAGTCCCGGTGCATCTCGTCGCAGTTCGCGTAGTCCGTGGCAGCAGATGCGGGCGGCGAGCCCACGAGGGGCTGCACCGGCCGCGGCGACTGCGCTGCGGCGGGGCGCGCGGCAGTCGGGGCAAGCGTCGGGCTTCCTCCGGTAGGTGCTGCGAAGATCGGGCAGCTGCCGAGCACCCGAGCGATGGCGTCGCGCTCCGGCGGGGTCAGCCACAGCTGGTACTTCGCCTTGACCGCGACCTGTCGCGCGACCATCGAGCAGCGGTAGGGCTTGTTCGGCGGCAGCCAGGTCGCCGCATCACCGTCGGCCTTCTGCCGGTTCGCCGCCTGCGCCACGGCGAGCAGGTTGAGCGGGTCGTTGGCGAAAGCCAGCCGCTTAGCGGGCACCCACGCGAACGCGCCGGTCTGCCACGCGTTCGACAGCGAGACGACGTGGTCGATCTCCACCGCCTGCGCATCGGCTCTGGTAAAGGTGATCGTGACATTGGTGTACGGCTCCGCGAGCCGGCCGCTCATCACGACGCATCGTCGGGTGCCGCGAAAGGTCTCGTCCACCAGGTCGCGCGCCAGGATGTCGTTGCGGGTGTCGCAGCCGTTGCGGTCAGTGTCGGACCATGCCGGTCCGTACGCCGCACGGTCGTAGCCCGTCTTCGCCGCCCGTCCCTTCACCGTCACAGTGCCGAGCAGGGCGAGCGCCGTACCCGGCTGGGCTCCGCTGACCAGCTCGTCCGTCGTCGGCGCAGCACGGCTGGGAATCGCCGCCGGGCTGCTGGGCTGCGGCGATGGGGAGGGAGATGGGATCGCCGACGCAACGGGCTCGAGGCGGACCTGAGTAACCGTAGTGGGCGCCTTGTCGTCACCGGCTTCGGTGATGACGCCGACTCCGATGAGGCCGAGCACCATCGCGGCTGCCACCCCGGTTCTTTTCGGCCCGCGGCGAGGCGGTGCGGTGGGCAGGACCGTCCAGGTGCGAGCCGCCGCGGGATCGACGGCGAAGACCGAGACTGGGGCCGGCTCCCCCGGGGCGTGCGCCGGGCGGCTGGTGCCGTCCTGCCAGAATGACCAGTCAGGAGGAGGCGGGCCCCACTGCGGATCGGGCGTCCAGCCCGGCTCCGGCGACCAGCCGTCCGGGGGCGTCGGCCAGGTTGGCGGCGCTACCCATCGCATCGCCGACCCCCGTCGCTGCCCGCCGTGGCTGCGAATGGCCGACGGTCCGTCCGCCAGGGTGCCAGGCCTGCTTCTCCCTGTCTGCCGAATCACCAGACTCGCTGCCCGGTGCTGCTGCAGGACGACGTTCGCGCGCCGGCAAAGACGTCTGGAAGCATGGCGGGGTGCCCGCTGATGACCTGCCCGTCATGGCCTTTGCCGACGCAGCCGCGTGGACGGCATGGCTCGCGGAGCACCACGAAGACGGCGGCGTGTGGGTCAAGCTGGCCAAGAAGGACTCTGGAATCACCTCGATCACCTATGCCGAGGCGGTGGAGGTCGCGCTGTGCTTCGGTTGGATCGACGGCCAGGTCCGGCGGTTTGACGGGCAGTACTACGTGCAGCGCTTCACGCCGCGGCGGTCGCGCAGCCGGTGGTCGAAGATCAACGTGGCCAAGGCTGAGCAGCTGATCACGCGCGGGGAGATGCGCGGCCCGGGGTTGCGCCAAGTCGAGGCGGCGAAGGCCGACGGGAGGTGGGCGGCGGCGTACGACTCGCCGAGTACGGCGGTCGTGCCGGCCGATCTGCAAGAGGCGATCGACGGGTCACCGGCCGCCCGACGGTTCTTCGACTCCCTCGACGCGCAGAACCGCTACGCGATCCTGCACCGGCTGCAAGAGGCCAAGCGCCCCGAGACGCGCGCCCGACGGATCGCGCAGTACGTCGTCATGCTCGAAGAGGGCCGGCGCCTCCACGACTGATCAGTCGCACACTCAGTCGTCGAGCACCTTGTCGGCCTTGCGCTCGATTCGCTCCAGGTCCTTCTGGCTGAGATCGCCCTTCTCATGCTGGCGCTTCGCGAGCGACTTCGCGCTGATGGCGTGCCCCTCGTCCGGCATCGGGTAGTTGCCGCTCTCCTTGCGCTGCTCCTCGGTGCGGGCCTTCTCCGGCAGTCCGAACTCCTGTGGCTTGAGCTTGGCCCGCTGTGCTGCAGTGAGCTTGGCCATGCGTCCTCCTCCCTCGGTGTCGTCGGCGTACCCCGACCGCTGCCGACCCACACAGCGAGGGCGAGCGCGTCCAGCAAGCGGATCTGGCAGGACCCAGGCGAACGCTCACGAAGTCTCCGCGTACACCCATCTGCCAAAGGGATTCAGATGCGCCTCCGTACCGTTGCTAGCGCCGCTGTCGTCGTAGTCGGTGTCGTCGCAGCGCCGAGCCTCGCTGCCCCTAAGCCCAAGCCGATGGACGCGGTTGGCTAGGGCGAGACTTCGCGGGTCCAGATGGCCTGGGTGGACAGACCGCGCACCTCGCGCAGGTCGGTCCACACCGGGTGGGCCACTCCGTCGCGCCCCACTGCGATGCCGATGTAGTCGCCGATGAACTTGCCGGTGTACAGGGCGTCGTGGCCGTTCGAGGGGAGCGTGGCCAGCGCCGTCGGCATCGACCACGTCTTGCCGTCGTCCGCAGAGACCGCCGACGAGGCGATCAGGCCGCCGCCGGGCAGGGTGGCGTAGAAGAGCACGATCTCCCGGCCGTTGGGCGCAGTCGCGATGCGGGGGAAGTGCTGCTCAGCCCCGAGCTCCGACGTGATCGAACCGCCGACGCGCCAGGTCGTCCCGCGGTCACGCGAGGTCAGCACGCGCACGTCCTGCAGCTTGTCCGCGCCCAGGTGGCCGTAGACCAGGACGAGCGCGCCGGATCGTGGGTCAACCGAGAGGTTGGGGGCCGGGTGCAGGCGGTACATCGCCCCCGTCGTGGAGTTGAAGCCCACGAGGCCGAGCCCGGGCAGCGCCATCCCGAAGCAGGCTAGATCCGCGACATTCGACGTGAACGTCCGGCCGCCGTCACGGGAGACCTCCACCACGACGTCGACGGCGTATCCGCCACCAGGGCAGCTCTCTGCGGCGGGGTACTGAAGGTGCGTCACGTAGACCGTGCCGTCCGGAGCAACGGCGAGCGTGGGCACGTAGCCGATGCCGTCATCAGGATCGCCCAACGCCATCGGCCTACTGAAGGTCCGTCCCCCGTCGGTCGAGCGAGCGAACCGAAGGTAGGTGCCGACGAAGTTGGAGCAGGAGTCACCGTCGAAAGTCGGCTGCTGCCAGGCGACGTAGACGATGTCGCGAGGGCGCCCACCCGCACCCCGGCCCCGGTCGACCGCGAGAGCCGGGAAGTCCTGGAACTTGCATTCACCGTCCTCGTCGAAGCCCCGGTTGCGCTCGACCAACGTCATTCGCGCGTCGGGCCAGCGTCGGCCACCCGTCTGGTCGACAGCGACCGCGACACCACCGACGGCACTGGTCATGGTGGGGTTGTAGGTGAGATAGGCACTGTAAGCACGGCCGCGGCTGTCGTAGTCGAGATGTGGGTCGGACAGGTACCGAGCACCATCCGCCTTGGGCATGCCCCCACCGGACGCGAACGTCTTTCCGCCGTCCAAGGAGTAGTAGCCGTTCATCTGCGCGTCGAACGCACCGAACGTCCCCGTTCCACTGCTGTTGGCGGCAGTGATCACCATGCGAGGGTCGCGCGGGTTGACCGCGATAGCGGGCTCGTTGGCTCGAGTGCCGTCGTTGGCCATCGCCGGGTGATCGGTGCCGGGATCGGCCGGGGCCGCAGGCGCCGATGTGACCATCCCCACCGCAGCGATCAGCAGCCCGATCAGCGACGCACGACGTACTCCAGTGCGCATGACTCTTCCCCTCGAAGATTGACGCAGACGCAGGTTCGGCTTGGATCACCTTCCTCTCCGACACCTCGTTCGCATGTCAGCTCTCCGAAAGCGCCGATATACAAATGAACAGAGCTCGGCCGGACTGG
>DATLOQ010000142.1:0-2333 GCA_035536235.1 Mycobacteriales bacterium | reverse complement strand
GACGTGCTGGCCGTCGGCGGTCGCCACATGAGGATGGGTCCGCGCGACGTCGGTGAGCACATCGTCGGGGGTGATGCGGGTGTCGTAGGGGCAAAGAGCCCACAGCGGGAAATCGGCGAAGATGTGGTTGGCCGCGGCCTCGTAGCGTGCCCACCACTCCCACGGCAGCCCCGTACCTGGTGGTATATCGCTGACGAGCCGGATTCGTTGTGCGCCACGGGCCATGAGCGCGGTCAGTACGTCCCGGTAGGCCTTGATGACACTGGCCGGCCGCAAGCCGGGACCGGCCACGAACGAGATGTTCGAGGTGTCGTGCATCGCCGCGCGGACGAGTTCCGCGTTTCCCTCACGCAGAGCTACGATGGTCGGTTCGCCGGCCTCGACGCCCCCGTGGAGGAACGGGACCACGAGGGCGAGGAATTCGTCGTTGGAGCCGTAGAACGCGGTCTCATGAAAGAACCCGCGATGGTCCGTCACCGCGCCCGATCTCATGTCGGCACCTCGACTCGAACATCCGCGAGGTCGAGCATCTCGATCATCCGCGCCGCGCTGGGAAGGCCGGTCTGCAGCACAGCTGTTGCGTCGCAGCGCCAGGCGTGCTCCGCAGCGCGAGCAGGCTGCGGTAGTCGATGAACTCGAGTTCTGTCGCGTCGATCACGAGGTCGCCACCGGTGGGCTGGAGATCGGCCCGCTGCAGAGCCATCAGGAACAGATCGAAACTGGCGAGATCGAGGTCCCCGCTGAGTGAGGCCGCGGCGCGGTCCACCACCGTGCCGGTCACGTATCGGTTATCGAGGGACTGAACCTGCACAGCGCCCGGTCGGCGGGCCCGATTCATCTCCTCGAGATCCTGAAGGTCGTCCCACAGTGCCGCGGTGTCGCTGGTGGCGGCGTAGCAGACCCGCTGGCCTTGGGCGAGACCGTCGGTCAGGAACTCCAGAGCCCTCGAATGGAACTCGCCGAGCTCGTCGAAAGCCCAGCATAAATGATCATGACGATCATAGCCACGGGCGGCTTCGGCCACCCCCGTGACGCGCACTCGGGCTACGGTACGCGCCTCCAGTCTCGAAGAGAAATGGCTGCTCGTTGCGGGAGCTTCGTCAGCGGCGGGGCGCCCGCACCAGCCGCAGTAGCACCGACTCGCCCGGCGCATCGTCGAGCCCGTCGTTGTCCACAGCACCCACCAGCGAGCCCAGCCCGGTGATCGCCAGACCCTCGGGCTTGTCGGCGACGACACCGCCGCCGGCGCTCAGCGCCGGGATCAGGTCGTGCACCGTCTGCTTGACCAGCACAGGCCGGGGTGCGCCGGCGGGCACCGGCGTCACCCCCGCCAGCTCCACCCGCGTGACCTTCTTGATCCGGGCGTCGTCGCCGCGCCGGTTGTCACGCTCGATCAGTAGCAGCGTGTCGTCGTCGACCGTGGTGACCTCGGACAGCCCGACAGTTGCGCCCGCGGGGGCGGCGTCAAGCGGGTAGGCGACGAAGTCCCACGCGCCGGTCGCCGGGGTGAACCGGGCCAGCTGACCTCCCCGGCCGGTCGTCGGCCCACGTGCGCTGCACCGCGACCCACACCCGCTCGTCCGTGCCGCGCCCGGTCGTCGTGACGCCCTCGAAGCCGTTCGACGTCGCATCGGCCGCGATCTCCGGGGGCAGCCCCACCTCGCGCACGACGGCGCCGTTCGCGGCCACCTCGACGAGCAGGTTCGGAATCGCCCTCCCGTTGCCCTCCGCAGCGATCCAGTAGCCGCCGCCCGGCCGCGTTGCGATGCCCTCGGTGTCGTAGCCGATGGCCGAGCCGTTCCTCGTGACCGTCAGCGCGCCGGTGAGCAGCGCGGGTCGCCGGAGGAAGTCGATGCTCAGCACGCAGGTGGCGCGTCATCTTGTACGTGGAGATCGACGCGCACGTTGTCGCCGGCCGAGTCCGCCTCCGCCGCGACGACCAGCGCGTCGCGCTGCGGCAGCGCCAGCAGCCCCTCCGGCCCGACGCCGGTGGGCACGGCCTGCACGAGCTCGGGGCGGCGCGGGTCGGTCACTCGGTACACCCCGACCAGGTTGGCCCGCTCCAGCCCGACGAACACGTAGCGTTGCCGGCCGTAGGTGGCCACCGCGATGCCCTCGGGCTCCACGCCCTTGTTCTCGGCGCGGCCCTCGGGGTACTGGCCGTAGCGGGCGGCGAGCTGGTCGAGCTCGCCGCCCGAGGAGAACACGGGCAAGCCGTCGCGGGTGTCGAACACCGTCCAGGTGCGGCTGCCGCCCACCAGGTCACCCTCGTCGGCCGTGGCGATGAAGTGGTCGTCCAGCCAGGACACCCCGTCTGGCTCGCGCGGCACGGT
>DATLOQ010000141.1:0-3142 GCA_035536235.1 Mycobacteriales bacterium | reverse complement strand
ATGTCAGCTCCCCGACAGCGCCGATATACAAATGAACAGAGCTCGGCCGGACTGGCAGACTGCGAAGGCCGAAGCGCGACATCGAGGGGGCATCGAGCATGCGAGCTGTGGTGGTGGGGGGCAGCATCGCGGGCTCAATGGCGGCGCTGACGTTGGCCCGAGCAGGCTGGGCAGTCACGCTCGTCGAGCGTGATCCGCTCCCCCTCGACACTGGGCCCGAAGGCGCGTGGGCGGCCTGGCCCCGACCCTCGGTGCCGCAGACCGGTCATAGCCACAACTTCTACGCGCGCATCCGTAGCGAGCTGCGCGCCGAGCTGCCGGACGTGCTCGACCGACTTATGGACGCCGGTGTCGAGGAGGTGCGCATCACCGACCACGCGCCGGCCGCGGTTCGCGACCAGCTCGATGCGGCAGCCTGCGCCGACCTGATAGCGCTCGCCGCGCGGCGCGGCGTTTTCGAGTGGGCGCTGAGCCGCGCGGCCGAAGACGAGACCGGGGTGGAGCGCCGTACGGCTGACGTCTCCGGGATCACGTACGACGGCGGCGCCGTGAGCGGAGTTGTCGTGGACGGTGAGCCCATCGCCGCAGATCTGGTGGTCGACGCCTCGGGTCGCCGTACCCGCGCCGACGCCTGGTTCGCCGCCGTCGGGCTCGCACCCGCGGGCTGGGAGAGCTCGGAGTGCGGCGTGGGCTACCACACCCGCTACTACCGCTACCGGCCAGGCGTCGCGCGACCGCCCCTCAGCCGCGGCTTCGGCGGCGGTGCCAACTTCCCCACCCACGTCGTCGTAACGTTCCCCGCCGATCGAGACACCTACTCAGTAACCGTCGGTACGCCGCCATGGCTCGACGAGTGCCGGGCACTGCGCGAGCCGGAAGTGTTCGAGTCGCTGCTGCAGCTCTCCCCGGCCTCTCTGCCGTGGTCCGAGCAGGGTGCCGGCGAGCCCATCACCGACGTACGCGTCATGGCCGGGCTGAACAACTCGATCCGCCGGCGCATGATCGACGAGCCCGCTCCAGCGGGCTTCGTAGCGACAGGCGACGCCGCCATGCACACAAACCCCGCCGCTGCGCGCGGCGTCTCGGTGGCCGTGCTGGGCGCCCTACGGCTGGCTCGGATCGCGTCCCAGGCGCCCGATCGCTCAGCCCTGGCCGAGGCCTGGTCCCGAGAGCTGGGCGAGCTCGCGTCGTACTACTTCGATGACGTGGTCCAGCGCGACCGAGAGCGCGCGGAGGTCTGGGGCGCGACCTGGTCTGGACGTGCCCCAGACATCCTGGAGGTGCGGCCTGGCGTGCGGTTCGTCGATGTCGTCGCCGCCACGATGGTCGATGCGGAGGTATGGACCCAGTTTCAGCGCGGGGTGAATCTCCTCGACGAGCCCGCTACGGCGTGGAGCGAACCCATCGCTGCGAAAGTCCGCGAGCTCAAGGCCGCTGGACGGCTGCCCACGCCGCCGGAGCCCCCGTCGACGGACGCCGTGCTCGCGGCGCTCACCGCAAGTCGCTGAACTTCTCCACCGCGCGCGGCAGGCCGGAGACGATGACGGTGTCACCCTCGGTCAGCACCGTCTCGCCCGTCGCGTGGGTGAACGCTCCGCCGGGCTTCTTCACGCCGACGACCGTGACGCCGTACTTACGTCGTACGCCGCTCTCCGAGAGCGGAATGTTGAGGAGGGCCTGGTGCGGAACGGTCTTAACCATCGCGAAGTCCGGCTCGAACTGGATGAAGTCGAGCATCCGGCCCTTCACCAGGTGTGCGACGCGTCGGCCCATGTCGTGCTCGGGGTAGACGACGTGCTCGATCCCGAGCTGGGTCAGGATCCGACCGTGGGCCACGCTGATCGCCTTGGCCCAGATGTCGCGCACACCCATGTTCTTGAGCAGGGACGCGGTCAGCAGGCTCGCCTCGATGTGGCTGCCGATCGCGACAACGGCTCGGTCGAACTCGTCTACACCGAGCTGCTTGAGCGCGGCCTCGCTGGTGCTGTCCGCGCGGACGCAGTGCGTCAACGTGCTGCTCAGCTCCTGGACGATTGACTCCGAGGAGTCGATCCCGAGGACCTCGGTGCCGGAGGACGTCAGCTCGTCCGCGAGGGAGCGCCCGAACCGGCCCAGCCCGATGACGACGACGCTGTCGATCTCGGCCAGCCGCCGGGCGGTCTGGTCCTTGCGGTTGAAGAGGTCGGGAATGGGAGGTCTCCATCGTCGGTCGGCTGGTCAGCCGATAAGGGGGCGTTCCTCGGGTAAGTCATACAGGCGAGGCCGGGTCCGCAGCGCGAGGGCCGTTGCCAAGGTAATCGGCCCGAGCCGACCCAAGAACATCAGGGCGCAGAGGAGGAGCTGCCCGACAGTACCGACCTGCGCCGTGATGCCGGTGGAGAGCCCAACCGTCGCGACTGCGCTGACAACCTCGAACAGAACCTGGTCGAGCGAGTACGGCGTCAGCAGGAGCAGTGACATCGTGCCGCCGACGACGACGGCGACGGCGAGCAGCGCCACTGACAGCGCCTGGCGCTGGACCTCGCGCGGAATCCGTCTGCCGAATGCAATGACGCTCTGGTCGCCGCGGACCTCCGTGATGATGACGAACAGCAGTACGGCGAACGTCGTGACCTTGATCCCGCCGGCGGTACCCGCGCTGCCTCCGCCGATGAACATGAGGACGTCGGTGCCGAGCAACGTCTCCGGATTGAGGTCGCCGGTGTTGACGCTGTTGAACCCGGCGGTCCGCGGCTGGATGCCCTGGAAGACCCCGGCGACAGCCTTCCCGGCGGCGCTCATCGGCCCGAGGGTCTTCGGGTTTGACCACTCCAGCACCAGGAACATGCTCGGGCCGACGACCAGCAGGATCGCCGTCATCGTCATGACGATCTTCGTGTGGAGGGTCCACCTGCGGGGCGCCCGCCAGGCCCGGCGGAGCTCGAACAGGACCGGGAAGCCGAGGCCACCCGCTACGACGAGTACGCACAGCGCGAGGCTCACGACGGGGTCGGTCGCGAAGCCGATCATGTTGTCGCTGAACAGCGCAAAACCAGCGTTGTTGAACGCCGAGACGGCGTGGAACCCACCCAGCCACAGGGCCCGTCCGAGGGGCTCGTCGTACGCGGTGGCGAACCGTAGGGCGAGGACGGCGGTGCCGCAC
>DATLOQ010000140.1:0-8592 GCA_035536235.1 Mycobacteriales bacterium | reverse complement strand
GGGTTGATGCCTGTGTCAGCCACTGCGACGACGACGCTCGGACCCTTGCGTGGCGCAGTGCGGACAGCCGCCGACGCCGACGGCACGAGCACACCCGCGACGAGCACCGCGGCGAGGACTACTGCGCGGCGGCGAGGTGGTGACATTGACTCTCCTTGCATTATGTGTCGGCCGGAGCGGTCAAAGAAGACGGCGGTTGCGCGGCACTTCACTGGAAGGAGCATCGCCAGAGCTGGTCGGTTCGGCCGAATTCGCCCAGGCGCATCGGTTCAGGCGCGGGTCGCAACGGCAGTCCGCAGTCCGAGCACCACCATGACGACGCCGGTCGTGCGTCCCATCCAGCCGCGCCAGGCGTCCCCGCGCAGCAGCGAGCTCGCTGCCGTCACGATCTGGCTGAGCAGGCCGAGCCACGCCAGGGCGACCGCCGCGTGCACCGTCGCCAGGACGAAGACCTGCGGCGCGACCGGGCGGCTGGGGTCAACGAACTGGGGCAGCAGCGTCAGGTACACGCCGGCCGCTTTCGGGTTGAGCACGTTGCCGAGGACCGCCTGCGTGTAGGAGCTGAGCCCGTGCCACGGCAGCGACCTCGCCTGCGGTGTCGGGCGACGGAGCAGGATCGACGACCCGAGCCCGACCAGGTACAGCGCGCCGGCGACCTTGAGCAGGGTGAACGCGCGGGAGGAAGCCATCACGACAGCGGCCAGCCCCACGGCAGCGGTTGTGGCGTGGACGTAGAGGCCCGTCACCGTGCCGCAGGCCACCTTCCAGCCCTCGCGACGCCCGCCGGCGAGCACCCGAGAGGTCACCAGCGCCGAGCTCACGCCAGGGGTAATGCTGAGTGGAAGGACTGTGAGCGCGAAGGCAAGGAGCACGGCTGCGGGCATCCACCAAGTTTCGCAGCCCCCCGGAATGAGCCGCTACCGACTGGGCCCGTCAGCCGGCCGGGATGCGGGAGTGCACGAGCGCTGCCAGCTGGCCGACCGTGCGCAAGTCCTTGAGATCGGCCTGGCCGAGAACGACGTCGTAGACCTCCTGCAGCTCGATGGCCATCTCGACGAGCCGGAAGCTGTCGCTGACGAGATCGGTGAGGACCACGTCGTCGGTCACGCGGGACGCCGGTACGTCGAGGACCTCCGCCATCAGCGCGCGGATCTCGTCCAGGGTTGCGGCCACCTACGCCTCGCTCTCTCGGGGTGCGGACAGGAAGGACAAGCGGCTCTCGAACTCGGCCAAAGTGTGGGCGTACACCTCGCGGTCCGCAGCGCGGTTACGCGCCAGGGTCGCGTCGATCTGCTCCTTGCCGTACTTGGGCTCGAGCCCCGCGAGAGCCTCCCGCACCCACTTCAGGTGCCAGCGCTCGTCGTCCATGATCCGCTCGATCGTCGCGCGAACCTCCGGATGCACCGCGGGCAGCTCAGCGTGCTGGCGGTACTGGCCGATGACGCGGCCCTCGAACACCAGGGTGATGGCCAACACCTCCATCAGGTTCATCGGCATGCCCGCCGCCTCCAGGTACTGGTCCTGGTAGGCCTCCGAGAGCTTCATCGGTCGCGCTCCGACCCGGTCGATGCACTCGGTCCAGTACCACGCGTGGGCAGCCTCGTCCGCGAAGTGCTTGGACAGGTCGTGCTGGATCGGGCTGGGCCGCAGGACTCGGGCGAGGCGGCCGAAGAAGAGCGATCCGTTGATCTCCGACGTCCGGTAGAAGCTCAGCAGGAACAACTCGTCCTCAGAGACCTCCATCGCGCCGCCCCTCGCACACCGCGACCGCCAGGTGACCGGACCCCAGGTCGATGCAGGCGTATCGCAGTCGCTCGCCGGCAGCCGCCACCACACCGCAGGGGGCGCCGGGGTCGTTGATCTCGTAGTCCGTCAGGACGCGGTCGCCGTTATGCGGCGTCGCCTTGAACAGCGCCTCCTTGATCGTCCATCGGCGCAGCAGGTCGCGCGGGCCGGCCACGGCTGTCACCTCACGAGGTCGCAGGAAGAACCTCGCCACGCGCATATCCACCTCGCGCCAGGGCTCGTAGTCGACGCCGACCCCCGCGCAGTGGTCCACGCGCGCAGCGAACGCCAGGCCGCCGGCGTGCGTCAGCGACAGCGCGACATGGGGGAACACGAGCGAGTCGACGCGCTCGTGGACGTCGAGCAGCGGCGTCAGCGCGGCGGCCCGATCGGCACCGCGCGATATCCGTACGGGCTCGTCGAGGTGCCGGGCCAGCACGGCCTCAGGCGCTCGCACGCCGCCCCCAGCGCGTCTCGACCAGCGTGTGCACGGCGGACGCGACGACGTCACGCACATCGCCCGGCGGCGGCCGGAAGGCGGCCTGCATCCGCGAGGTGTCGACTTCCTTGTCGACGTAGAGCTGGTGAGCGAAGGGCGACACGTTGCTCAACGCCTGGGTGACGAGGCCTCCGGCCATCGGGGACACCCCTTCGACGAGCAGGTCGAAAGACGCCTTGTCCGCGAGCAGCGGTCGCAGGATGCGCTTGCGACGGAAGTCCTCGGCGAGCTCGAACCTGGTGAAGACGATGTCGAGCACCTCCCGCAGCGTCGGGGCCGCAGCCCGGTCGTGGCTCACGTGGAAGACGCCGCGCGCCGACGGCGCGGTCACGATCGCGACCAGTGCCTCAGTCGCGAAGTCGCCGGTCACCAGGTAGAGCGGCGTTGTCTCGCGGCCCGGGAGCAGCGAGAGCAGGCCGTAGAAGCACAGCTTGAGCGTCTCGTGGAAGGCGTTGTACTGCGTGATCCTCCCGCTGTCGCCGTCGGCGACGACGGTGGCGATGCGCAAGATCCGCCAGGGCAGGTCGTCGGCGGCGGCCACCAGATTCTCTGCGTGCCACTTCGACCACTCGTAGAAGTTGGCGAACCCGCCGTCGTCGTAGAGCTGCTCGCTCAGCGGGCCGGACCGCAGCCCGGTGGAGTACAGCGTGCTCGCGTGGCCGAACGACTCCAGCCGCGGGCACCGGCGGGCGAGCGCGACGACGCGCCGGGTCCCCTCGATGTTCACCTGCTCGGCGAGCTCGCGCTCGACGTTGAATCGCGTCACGGCGGCCGAGTGCACGACGTGCGTGACGTCTACGAGGTCGTCATCTCCCACCTGTGCCGCAGGGTCGGGCGCGGCCAGGTCGAGATCGAGGAAGGCGATACGGCTGCCGTGAGCGCCGAGTGCTCGCTGGAGCTCCTCACGCGCGGCGGCCGATCGCACCGCCAGCAGCAGCGTTGCGTCGGTGTTGTCGAGCAGCCGCGCAGCGACGTGCCCACCGAGGTACCCCGACGCTCCGGTGATGAGGACGCGCGGGGCGCTCACGGCGCGACCGCCGGCCAGCCGCTCGGATCGGAGCCGTGCTCCTGCCGAATCGCGGCCACCCAGCGCTCGATGCCGAAAGCGAGGCACCCGGTGTGGGCGGGGCCGTCGATCCCGTCTGCCGCAATCCGAATGTCGAACGCGCGGCCGAAGTGGTCGTGATGGAGGTTCACCGACGCGATGGCGAGGCGGCCGTCGTACACGACCTCATACTTGGTCGGGTCGATCAGCTGCATCAGGTGCTTGGGGTTGGTGGCCGGCTTGAAGAACGGGTCGGACGCGCGCTGCCACTCTGTCGGGATCCTGAGCTCGGCAGTCAGCTCATCCACCGCCACGCGCGCCTCCGACAGGAACGTCGCGACGTGCTCGGCAGTGCCAATGCAGACGACCTCGCGCATCGTGAACGACGGCTGGCGCTCCCAGTCGACGTACTCCGCCTCGCGGCGGAAGCAGGTCGCCGCCATCGTGTGGTGCTCGCGTGCATCGACCCGCGCGCCGGCTCGATGGCCGTACAGCGGGTAGCAGGCGGCAGGGGAGAGAACGCGTGTCACCGGCGCGAGCGGGCCGAGCCTCAGCGCGCCGTCGCGGACGGGCTCACCGGCCGTGAAGGAGCTGAGGACGGCGTCGTCGTCCGCCAGCGACACCGCGGCGGTGAAGAGATGGGGGAAGGACCGGAAGTAGTCCATGCGTTCGAGGAGCGCGACGGGCACGGTTGGGGAGAACCGAACGTGCGCCGGACGCCACCGCTCGGCCAGCGCGACGAACCGCCGGTCGAGCTCATCGACCAGTGTCAGCAGCGGTCCGGAGACCGCGGTCACGCCTCACCTGCGAAGAAGGCGGCGTAGATCGCGTCGATGTCGTGAAACGCGCCGGGCCGCAACGAGGCGGGGTCGATCGGCGCGTTCCGCAGCTCCTCGATGAGCAGCAGCAGGTCGGTCACCTGCAGCGACGTGATGAGCCGGCTGCTGATGAGCGGGGTGTCGTCGGCGATCTCCACCGATGCCGATGGCGCACGTCGGCGCACCCAGTCCCGCAGGGTCGCACGGACGTCAGTCTCGGTCATCCGGCGGTGACGGCGTCGAGGACGCCGGCGTCAACGAACGGCTGCAGGACCGGCCCGGTGTGCCGTGCTCGGTGCGCGACGGCGACCGGGTCGGACCACGTGGCGCGCGCCAGCGCCCACGGCTCGGGCAGCCCGGCGTCGAGATACGCCGCCGGGTTGTAATACTCCCGCCACATCGACGACAGGTAGTTGGTGAGGTGCCCGCGCACGTGGGCGATCGTGTCCGCGGGCCACGCCGCGCAGTGCTCCCGCCACAGATGCGCGACCAAGCGCCGACCGAAGACCAGGTGCCGGCTCTCGTCCGCGTAGTGGTCGGCGTTGATGCGGCGAGCCACCGGATGCAGGAGATCGTCGTTGGCCATGGTCACGTTGTACCGGTTGACCAGCTCCTCGAACATGAGGACCCGCGCGAAGAAGAGGAAGTCCGCGACGTCGGCGGGGTCGTCAGCGCGCTCGTCCGCTCCGAAGGCCACCGTCCGCTCGGGGTAGATCTTCCCGGCGTACTGCCGGCAGAACGTGGCGAACCAGACGCTGTGGGTGTTCTCCTCAGCGAGGAAGTGGTGGAGATACTCGCTCACCACGTCAAGCCCCGGCCGGTACAGCCGCTGAGCGAGACCCGCCATCAGCAGCCGCTCGCCGTGGATGTTCAGGCTGTAGAAGCTGACGGCCTCCCAGAAGCTGAGCTCCTGGCGCGCTATTTCGTCGAGGCTGTCCCAGGTGGCGGTGCCGTACAGCGAGATCAGCTGTGGCGAGGTGAACCACCGCGGTCGCTCGACTTTGTCCGGCCACCCGCTGACAGGGATCGGGCGCTGGTGGCGCGCAGACAGGTCGCTCAGCCGACGCGACGTCTCGAGCAGCTGGTCCATGTCAGACCTTCTCCAGCAGCAGGCCCTGCCAGTTCATGCCGTACCCGGCCATGACGAGCAGCACCACGTCACCCGCCGCTGCCCGGCCCGACTCCTCTAGATACGCCATGTTCACCATGTTGTCGCCGCTGATCACATGGCCGACGTCCGGCAGTGACGGCTGGAAGACGCGGTCCTCGGCGATGCCGAGGAGTCGCGCGAGGATCTGCCACGCCTTCACGTTGGTGTTCTGCGGAACGACCCAGCGGATCTGGTCAGCGGTGAGCCCGGCCTTGGCAAGCAGCCGCTGCACGACCTGATTGGTGTAGCTGAAGTAGGCACCGACCGTCTCGTCGTCGTCGGCCTGGACCATCGCGCCGTTGGTGATGTGCTCCGCGGCAAGCAGGCGGTACCCCCCCCGCTCGCGCCTGACCACGCACGCGGCTGCCCCGTCCGAGATGAGGCTGTACGCCTGCTCGTAGCGAGCGCCGGCCGGGAAGCGGTCGGCGCTGAGGCACAGGACCTGCTCCATGTCGGGTTCGACCGCCAGCAACGCATGAGCCATCCGGATCGAACCGAGCATGCTCGTGCACGCCTGCTGGTTCAGCCCGATCACGATCGCGCGGTGCAGGCCCAGGTCGGACTGCAGCCGGCTGGCGGGGAAGTCCATCAGGTGCTTGACGTCGCCGCTGTCGGCGAATCGATCCGCAGAGCCGACGTTGGCGCTGCCGGGCAGGCAGGTCGCGTAGACGATGGCGTCGAGCGCGTCCCCGTGCTGCTTGGCGAGGTCGTCGACGGCGGCAACCGCGAGATCGTAGGCCGACTCGCCGTCGGGGCACACGTGGTGGAAGCGGAACCCCGCGTCCTCCAGCGCCTCCGCGGCGGTGAGCGTGCGACCGCGCCCGGCGCTCTCCGCGACGCTGTGCCGCTCGCTGCCGAGCGAGTAGCAGAAGTCGCTGACGTAGACCGGGGACGTCACTGGACCAGCCTCTCACGGGTCTCGCGAACCACGAGCTCGCGGCGCACGGATCGTTTCGCCGTCTTCGGCAGCTCGTCGTCGCGGAGCACCACGATGGTGGGTCGCTTGTAGCCGCTCAGGTCCTGGACCAGCGCCGCCACCTCGATCTTCATCGCCTCGAGGAGCGAGACCGGGCATGCGTACGTCGACCTCGCGTGGTGGCTCGGGACGACGACGGCGCATACCTGCTCCAGGCCGGCCTGGCGCCCGGATAGCGGCACGACCGGGACGACGCATACCTCGGTGAACAGCGGGCTCTGCCCGAGGACCTCCTCGACCTCCTCGGGCTGCACCTTCTTGCCGCTCTCCAGCACGATGACGTTCTTCGCTCGGCCGATGATGTAGAGGAATCCGTCTTCGACCCGACCGAGGTCACCCGTGTGGAACCATCCCTCGCTGTCGGTCGCCGGTACGACGGTGCCATCCTGCTGCCAGTAGCCGGCCATCAGGCCCGGCCCGCGCAACCACACCTCGCCGTCTTGGAGGCGCAGCTCGGTGCCTGGAAGTGGCCGGCCCACCGAGCCGAGCCGGTTGTCAGCGGGCGTGTTCATCGTCGCCGTCGGTGCGAACTCGGTCAGGCCGTAGCCCTGGATCACCTCCACGCCCAGGTCGGCGTACGACTCGAGCAGCTCGGTGCGGATCTGGGCGCCGCCGCAGAACAGGCTGCGCAGCGAGGCCGCAGCGTCGGGGTTTCGGGCCAGATCGGACTGGAGGATGCGGAGCAGCAGTGGCACGACCATCATCCGGGTCACGCGGTGCTCAGCGACGGCCGCGACGAGCTCGTGCGGCATGAGCGACGTGACCACGTGCACGGGTGCGCCGACCCGCAACCCGGCGAGCACGCCGCACAGAGCCAGCATGTGATGGAGCGGCAGCACGGTCAGCCACCGGTCGTCAGGGTTGATGTCCTGGGCGGCGACGAGCTCGGTCACCACGTAGTCGACGTTGGCGTGGGTCAGGCACACGCCCTTCGCCGCACCGGTCGTACCCGACGTCCACACGAGGAGCGCGACGTCGTCGGGCTGGCGGGCGACGTCTGCATGGCTGCCTACCGCGAGCCTCGGAATGTCTTCGATCTGCAGAATGGCCGGGCGCGGGTCTAACCGACCGGCGGCTCTGTCGGTAACGGGGCGCGCGGGTTCGGCCACTACGACTGCGGCGAGGCCACTGCGCGAGACGAGTGCGGCGAGCTCACTCTGGTTGAGCCCGGGGTCGAGCGGCACGACGACTGCGCCGGCCCTGAGGATCCCCAACCACGCGCTGAGCCACTCTGCGCTCGCCGGCGCGATCAGCGCTACGTGGTCCCCGGCGACTACGCCGCGTTCGAGCAGCCACGAGCGCACGCGCGCCGAGTCCGCCTGGAGGTCGCCATAGGTCACTGCCGGCGCCGAGTCGACGGGCAGCGCGACCACCGCTGGCCCCGCTGCTGTTGCCGGGTCGCCAGGATGCAGAAACGAGTCGGTGAGAAGCTGACCGCGATCCCGACCGTCGGACCGCACAGGGGCCAGGGCGCGCTTGCTGGCTGCGTGGGAAATCGAGATCAGCTCCGCGGGTTCGCCGCCCGGACCTCCGGGTTCACCCAACAGACTGTCGAGAACGGCTCCTGGTTACCATCGGCACCATGGCAGACGAGGTGGAGCCCGATCGGCGTATCACGCTACCGGGGGCGAGCGAGGAGCGGCTCTTCTTCGCGCAGGTCCGGGAGGACCCTCTGCTCGAGATCGACGCGTTGCGCCCCACCGCCGGTGAGACGCATGTCGTGGTGAGCTCCGGTGGGTGCACGGCCCTGTCGCTGCTTGCCGTCGGTGCGGGACGGGTGGTCGCGGTCGACCTCAACGAGGCGCAGAACCACCTCGTCGAGCTCAAGGCCGAGGCGCTGGCGCGCCTCCCCCCCGGCGCGCCGGTGGCCTTCCTCGGGGGCGCGCCGCACCCGGACCGGTGGGCGGCGTACCAGCAGCTGCGCTCCGGCCTCTCGCCTCGGGCGGCCGCCTATTGGGACACCCGGCGGCGGCAGGTAGAGCGGGGCGTCCTGAGCGGGGGTGTGACCGAGCGCTTCATCGGGCTGGTGATCTCCGTGATGCGGGCGACCATCCATCCGCCGAGCCGGATCCGCCGGCTCCTCGCTTGCCGTAGCCTCGACGAGCAGCGGGCGCTGTACGCGCAGGAGTGGAACACGCGGCGGTGGCGAGCGCTGTTCGCGCTACTGCTCAACAAGGCGGTGTTCCGCAAGGCGTACGATCCCGCGTTCTTCGCGCACGTCCAGAACCCGAGCTTCGCCCGGCACTTTCGACTCCTGGTCGAGCACGGCCTGACGCAGGTCCCGGTCCGCGACAACTACTTCCTGCACCACATGCTCAC
>DATLOQ010000139.1:0-7967 GCA_035536235.1 Mycobacteriales bacterium | reverse complement strand
CGCGTCGGACAGGCCGAGGCTCTTGACCTCGGCGGCCGCATTGAGCCGGGTCCTGAGCCCGGCCCTGCGGGACACCAGCAGCCCGAGCAGGGTTGCCAGCGCCATGATCCCGAACCCGCCGACCTGGATCAGCACCATGATGACGGCCTGCCCGAACCCGGACCAGTAGACCGCCGTGTCGACGGTGGACAGGCCGGTGACACAGACCGCCGACGTCGCCACGAACAACGCCTCGACCACGCTCGCGCCCGACGTCGCTGACCGCGACACCGGCAGCAGGAGCAGCAGCGTTCCGACCACCACAGCCGCGGCGAACCCGATGACGACGACCTGCGCCGGATGGTGCAGGCGAGGGAGGGCGTGACGGAGTCGCGCCCCCGGGCCCTGCCCCGCTCCACGGGCCGCTGACGTCATGGACAGAGCATCCCTCACCGCTCGGGCCGGATGGCCCTGGGCACGCCGGACGGACGGCCGGGGCGTCTCGCCGTCTCGGGGCGAGATCTCACGGCTCCTGTGGCGTTCGAGCCCGGGCTCGGGCCGCGAGCTCGCTCGTGTAACTCGCCATGTCCTCGAGGGTGGTCCAGTCGGGTTGGGCCTTGGAGATGTCCTCGGGCCAGCTCTCGACCTCCGTGGTCGCCCAGTCGGCCCACCGGCAGACTGCGCGGTCGATCTCGTCGAGGAACCGACCCGTGATGATCAGCCAGGGCAGTCGCTCGGGATACGCGCCGCGGCCCTCGAGGTACTCATACGGGATCTGCTCGGTCTCTGCCGCCCGCTCCTCGATCCAGGCGCGGGCGCTGTCGATCGTGGCGAGGAGGTCCTGCTTGGTCCCGTGCTCTGCGAAGAACACCTTCACGAGCTGCTCGTACTCCAGCACCGGACCGGCTCCTGGCGTGGGCGTCCACGCCGCGAGCACCCGCCGGCCCTTCGCAGTGATCGTGTAGACCGTGCGCGGCCGCCGTCCGACATGCTCCGTCGCGGCCTTCGCCAGGCCGGCGACGACGAGCTTCTTCGGCTCCTCGTACAGCTTGCTTCGGGCACGTGGCCAGAACATCCCGAGCGCGCGCTCCATCTGCTGCGCCAGCTCGTAGGTCGTCCAGGACCTGAGTGCAAGCAGTCCGAGGATGGCGTACGACGTCGTCGTCAGCTCGGGGGTTGACACAGTCCCCTTTGGACTATCACGATGGTCCATAAGGGACCATGTTACCGGAGGTTGGCTGTGGTGGAAATGACGACGATTGCGAACACAGAGATGGCAGCCGCGTGGGACGGGGCGGAGGGTGAGCACTGGGCGGCCAACGCAGCGCACTACGAGCGGACAGCGGACCGGCTCTGGGCAAAGTTCCTCGCCGAGGTCCGGGTGCAGCCGAAGGACGAGGTACTCGACATCGGCTGCGGCACCGGGGCGTCGACGCGCAGCGTCGCGCGGCTCGCTGCCGACGGCCGAGTCGTCGGGATCGACCTGTCGGCGCCGATGCTCGCGCATGCCCGTGACGCCGCGCAGGGCGAGGGCACCGACAACGTCGAGTTCGAGCAGGGCGACGCTCAGGTGCACCCCTTTCCGACGGAGGCGTTCGACCTTGCGATCAGCTCGCACGGCGCGATGTTCTTCAACGACCCGGTCGCGGCCTTCACGAACATCCGGTCCGCATTGCGACCGGGCGGTCGGCTCGCACTCACGGCATGGCGCCCGCTCCGGGAGAATGAGTGGCTCGTCGCAATCCGCACTGCGCTTGCAGCTGGGCGCGACCTGCCCGAGCCCCCACCCGGAATGCCGGGGCCGTTCGGCCTCGCCGACGCCGACCACGTACGCCGCGTCCTCGGTGGGGCCGGCTTCACCGACGTACGCGTCGAGCCGGTCGATGAGCCGATGGTGTTCGGCCGTGACACCGACGACGCGTATGCGTTCATGTGCACCATGGGCATCGTGCGCGGACTGAGCCACGACCTCGACGACGAGGCTCGCACCCAATCGCTGGCCGACCTGCGCGCGACGATCGAACAGCACGCGACCCCTGACGGCGTGCTGTTCGACTCCGCGGCGTGGCTGATCACCGCGCGCAACGGAGGTGCGGCGTGACGCGCGCATCGCCGAGGTCGCCAGCGGCATCTACCAGCTGACGACGTACTTCTCCGACATCGACGTGCTGAGCCATGACCGGATCCGAGCGGCCCACAGTGGTCCCCAACTCGAAAAGAAGGGGTCTGGAGCCCGCGGCCTCGGATCCCTTCTTCAGTACGCGATGAAGTCCCGCACTGCGGCCGCGACGGTCTCCGGGTCTTCCAGGTACGACTCGTGTCCCAGGTCCGGCAGCAGGACGAGGGTGGAGCCGGGGATGTTTGCGTGCAGCTGCTCGGCAACCTCTGCCGGCGCGCGTACGTCGTCCGCGCCGTACAGCAGCAGCGTCGGCACCGCGATGTCGCCCAGCCGGTCGCGCAGGTCGGCCTCCGCAAACGCGACAGCCATCGCGCGCGTCCCTGGCGGGCGGGTCTCGGCCATGACGTCGGCGAGTTCGCGTGCCCGGTCCGGCGCGATGCGATCGCTGAACAGCCCGGGCACGGTGCGCGGGTCGAACCGTTCCGGGACAAGATCGGCAGCCTCGAGCGCCTTCGCTAACCGCCGCTCGACCTCAGCGGCGGACAGCGACCCCTTCCAGCCGGCGTACCCGCCGATCAGCACGAGCGAGCGCACCGCGTGGGGATGGTCGGCCGCGACCTGCAGCGCGAGGCCACCGCCCCACGAGTGCCCGACCACGTGCGCGGGCGTCGCCTCGAGCAGGGAAAGGAACTCAGCCAGACAGGTCGCGTAGTCGGCAAGGTTGTACGGCGTCTCCGGGTCGCTCGACTCGCCACATCCCGGCGTGTCCCACGCGATGACGGTGAAGTCCGCCGCCAACAGCTCGACCTGCTCGCGCCACACCCGCCGGTCGCACAGCCCGCCGTGCAGCAGCACCAGGGGAGGTCCGCTCCCGGCTACCTCGTAGCCGACCGTGATCCCCGCAGCGTCGATCAATGCCACGAAGTCTCCCCGCCTCTGGTGCCGACTCGCCGGATCGTAGTTCGCTCGACCCGGCCGTCTTTCCCACTCCAGGGTCAAGCCCGAGGCGGGTACGCCGGAGCGCTCTGCGGTTAGGCGAACAGGCTCTTCGCGTGGTCGCTGAACTGGCGCATCGGGCCGGTCGGGCCGACCTCGACGAACACCACGCCTTCTTTCGACACTCCCGTGTGCCCGGCGGCCCAGTGGTAGAGCTCGCCAGCGCTGGCGATCTCGGTGGACCCGTCGGCGTGCGTGATCTCGATGGACCCGCTGAGCACGATCCCCCAGTGCGGGCTCGGGCAACGCCCTCCCGGCAGCCCGGCCAGGACGGGACTCATGTCGGTGCCGGCGGGCAGCGACGCGTGGCGGATCGCCATGTCGCCGAACTCAGCGTACCGGGTGACGAGCTCGCCCTGCTCGACCTCGACCGGCAGGTCCTCAACGCGTACGGACATCTCAGCTCCCCTTCGGTGATGTGCGGCCCGCGGCCGCGCGGTAGTGGGTGTCGTCGCCGAGGCCGGCGTGTGCGACGGCCAACGACTCCTCCTCGGTGAGGTGCGACACCAGGCAGAACTCGTTGCCGAACGGATCCCGCATCACGGCCCAGTCGATCGTCGGTGCGACGCCGTCGTATGAACCGGGCCGCGGGAAGATCGTCGGCACCCGCTTCAGCTGCCCGCCAATCGCCTCGATCTGCGTGATGGCCAGGTCGACGTCGGCTACTCCGATGTCGACGTGGGCCCGGTTGACCTCTTCGGTCTTGCGCGTGCGCACCAGATGCAGGATCACCTCGTGCTTCCACGGATCGGGCTGCCCGAGGTAGGAGTATCGACCGACCCACTTCGAGGTGATGACCGGCAGCCCGGTGACCTCTGACCAGAACGCCTCGGCGACGTCGAGGTCGTCGACGTCGAGCACGGCGCAGCGCAGGCGCCCGATCCCCATGTGGGCTTTCTACTCACATTGCGAGTAAAGTCAACCTATGGCTACCGCTCCCCCAGCCACCCCCGCCACCTATGGCTTGCTGGGCATGCTCGCCGTCCGGCCGATGACCGGCTACGAGCTGACCCATCAGGTACGCCGAAGCCTCCGCTTCTTCTGGGCGACGTCGGAGGGACATCTCTACCGCGAGCAGAAGAAGCTGGTAGCACTCGGCTGGGCGAAGGCGACGACCGAGCCGGTGGGTCGTCGTACCCGCCAGCGCTACGCCATTACCCGCGCCGGCCGGGCGGCACTGCGCCGGTGGCTCGCGACGGAGCCAGAGGAGCCGCACCTGCAGATCGAGGGGATCCTGCGTGCCTTCTACGCCGACAGCGGCAGCCCCGAGGCGCTGGCGGCGTCGATGCGCGCGACCGCTGCATCGGCGCAGGACATGCTCGCCGAGCTGCACGGCTACGTGGCGGACTACCTCGCGGATGGCGGCCCACTGTCGATGCTCGAAGGCACCACGACCGCGCGCGAGTTCCGGGGCCGGGAGATGTTCCCGGAGCGGCTGCACTCGGTGGCCGTGGCACTCGACGTCATCACCACGCTGCTCGCGACCGTCCAGACGTTCTTCGCCACCACGGCCGACGAGGTCGAGAGCTGGCCAGGAACGGCGGACCCGTCACTGATCCCAGCCACCCGCAAGCGACTGGAGCAGATCCACCTCCGGGTGTGAAGTGTCGCCCGCCCGCAGCGACCGAAGCGACTCAGGTGCCGGTGGTCCGCCGCAAGGCGGCCGAGTGATGAAGCGGGCGGCCCGATGCGCCCGACAGATTTCCGTCCAGCAAAGAGCGGGCGAGGCGACGGCTGCCCGTGACTTTCACGCGGGGCGACGGGCTGCCGCGATAGGCCGAGGCGAGCACCGCTGGTAGAGGTCCTGTCGCGTGTGCGCCCGGCCTCACGCCAGCCCGCTCCTCGACCCGGCGACCCTGCTCATCGGCCACGACGTCTAGCACGACATCGCCGCAGGTGATTCGCAGCCGACCCTTCGGACCGAGGTAGGCGGTCGAGGTCAGCAAGGCTTCCAGAGCGAGGATCGCCCAGCCGTCGTCGACGGCGTCGTCGCCGGGCCCGCGCTCCATCAGGGGAGCGCCCCAGCGGATGAGGGCGAGCACTACCGGTCGCAGGGCCGCACCACGAGCCGTCAGGGCGTACGGCGCACGGGTAGCGTCGGTCGCTAACCGTGCGACCAGGCCGTCGTCCTGCAGGGCGCGCAGACGTTCGGCGAGCAGGTTGGTCGCCACACCCGGGAGCGCGCGCTGCAGCGCCGTATACGTCGCCGGACGGATCAACAGCTGGCGGACGACGAGCAGCGTCCAACGATCACCGATCTGATCGAGCGCGCGAGCAAGAGCGCAGAACTGCCCGTACTCCTTGACTGCGGCCACTCGTCTATCTTACTTTATTTTCTCAAGCAAAGTGAGGATACCGGCCATGTCACTACAAGTGACCACCCGCCACGGGTCCGTCGAGCTCGATCGGATCGGATCAGGCGAGCCCGTGCTGCTGCTGCACGGCATCCCGGGCAGCCGAGCCTCGTGGACAGCTGTGGTAGATCTGCTCTCCGCCCATGCAGGGCTCCTCGTCCCCGACCTGCTCGGATTCGGCGGCAGCTCCCGTCCGCGCGACGTACGCCAGCTGCACGCCGAGGGTCAGGCGGAGGCGCTCCTGGACGTCCTCGATTCACTCGACGTTTCCACCGTGACGGTCGTCGCACATGACTTCGGTGGGCCGGTCGCCTTACGGCTTCTCGACCTCGCTCCTGACCGGGTCACCCGGCTCGGGCTGCTCTCCACCAATGCCTTCACCGACACCCCAATACCCGTACCGCTCAACACGCTGACCTGGCCCGTCGTCGGGCCCCTGATGGAAAAGGTGCTGATGTCCGGACCATCGCTGCGCCTGATGCTGCGCGCCGGCACCGGATGCGGCTCCGATCGACTCGATGCGCATACCCACCTTGGCGACGCTTCCCAGCGCCAAAGCATCACCACGATCTTCTCCGCCAGCCTCCGCGACCTGGTGACGCTCTACGCGCCCGTGGAGGTGGCGATAAGGGCGGCCGATGTACCCGGCTTCGTCGCGTGGGGTGACCGTGACCCGTTCTTCTCCATTGCCCAGGGTCGGCGGACCGCCGAAGCGCTGCGGGCGCCCTTCCTTCTCCTCACGGGCGCCGGGCACTTCCTGCCGCAGGAGCGCCCGGTCGAGGTCGCCAGCGCCGTACGGCACCTGCTTGGTGAGCACGTTCCAGACACCGCGGGACGCAGTTAAGCCAATCGCGCCGCACGGTTCACATCGCAGAGCTCCGCTCTTCGCTTTGCTGACGAGCGCAGTCTATGCGCGCGGACGCTCCGCGGCCGCGGGCGGCCCGCAGTGTCACACCGCTCGGCCATGATCTAGGCATATGACCGAGCCGCTGTACGACGACGCTACCCGGGTGCTGCGCCACCTGGCCGGCCCGGATGCCGTGCTTCGCGAGGACCAGTGGACCGCGATCCGGGCGCTGGTTGTCGACCGCAGCCGCGCGCTCGTCGTGCAGCGCACCGGCTGGGGCAAGTCCGCGGTCTACTTCGTCGCGACCGCGCTGCTGCGCGCTGCTGGCGCGGGTCCGACCGTCATCGTGTCGCCGCTCCTCGCGCTGATGCGCAACCAGATCGCGGCCGCCGAGCAGGCCGGCATCCGGGCGGTCACCATCAACTCGGCCAATATCGAGGAGTGGGACGAGGTGGTGTCCCGCGTCAACGCGGCCGAGGTCGACGTGCTGCTGGTCAGCCCGGAGCGGTTGAACAACCCCGGCTTCCGCGACGCGGTGCTCCCCCAGCTCGCCGCGACCGCCGGGCTGCTCGTGGTCGACGAGGCGCACTGCATCTCTGACTGGGGTCATGACTTCCGGCCCGACTACCGGCGGCTGCGCCACCTGATGCGCGACCTGCCCGTCGGCACGCCGGTGCTCGCCACGACCGCGACGGCCAACGCGCGAGTCGTCGACGACGTCGCCGAGCAGCTCGGCAGCGCCGACGTCGTGGTGCTGCGCGGCTCGCTCGAGCGGGACAGCCTCCGCCTCGCTGTCGTTGCGCTCCCCTCACCGGCGCACCGGCTGGCATGGCTCGCCGACCAGCTGCCGAGACTGCCCGGCTCCGGCATCGTCTACACGCTGACCGTTGCTGCTGCGCAGGACACCGCGGCGTTCCTGCGAGGCCTCGGTCACAAGGTAGCGGCGTACTCGGGGCAGACCGACGACGCCGAGCGTCGCAGCGCCGAAGAGCAGCTGCTGCGCAACGACGTCAAGGCGCTGGTCGCCACGTCCGCGCTCGGCATGGGGTTCGACAAGCCCGACCTGGGCTTCGTCGTGCATCTGGGCGCGCCGCAGTCGCCAATCGCCTATTACCAGCAGGTGGGCCGCGCCGGCCGTGGCGTCGAGCGGGCCGAGGTGCTGCTGCTGCCAGGTGTGGAGGACCAGGCGATCTGGCGCTACTTCGCGTCGCTCGCGTTTCCGCCCGAGGACCAGGTGCGCCTTGCTCTGCAGGTGCTCACTTCCGCGGGGCGACCGTTGTCGACGGCCGCTCTCGAGCCGCACGTCGACCTGCGTCGTACCCGGCTCGAGATGATGCTCAAGGTGCTCGACGTCGACGGTGCGGTACGCCGGGTCAGCGGCGGCTGGGTCGCGACCGGACAGGACTGGGCGTACGACGCGGACCGCTACGCGAAGGTCGCGGAGACCCGCGGCAGCGAGCAGCGGGCGATGCTCGAGTACCTGCGCACCGGGGGCTGCCGGATGCAGTTCCTGCGCGAGCAGCTCGACGACCCCGGTGCCGCGGCTTGCGGGCGGTGCGACAGCTGCCGCGGCGAGCCGTGGCCGACCGCGGTGTCGGAGGCGTCGTTGCGCGCGGCGCAGGACGCGCTCGGCCGCCCCGGTGTGGAGATCGCGCCGCGCGCGATGTGGCCC
>DATLOQ010000138.1:0-18521 GCA_035536235.1 Mycobacteriales bacterium | reverse complement strand
CGGCCGATCGAGACGCAGAGCGACATCGCCCAGGTCGCGTCGATCTCGGCGCAGGACCCGAAGATCGGCGAGCTCATCGCCGAGGCGATGGACAAGGTCGGCAAGGACGGCGTGATCACGGTCGAGGAGTCCAACACGATGGGCCTCGAGCTGGAGTTCACCGAGGGCCTGCAGTTCGACAAGGGCTACATCTCGCCGTACTTCGTCACCGACTCCGAGCGCATGGAGACGGTGCTCGACGACGCCTACGTGCTCATCGCCAACCAGAAGATCGCGGCGATCCACGACCTCCTCCCGCTGCTGGAGAAGGCACTCGGCGCCGGCAAGCCGCTGCTCATCATCGCCGAGGACGTCGAGGGCGAGGCCCTGTCCACGCTGGTGGTCAACAAGATCCGCGGCACCATCAACGCCGCCGCGGTCAAGGCCCCCGGCTTCGGTGACCGCCGCAAGGCGATGATGCAGGACATGGCCATCCTCACCGGCGCGCAGGTCATCAGCGCCGAGGTCGGCCTCAAGCTCGACACCGTCGGGCTGGAGATGCTGGGCAAGGCCCGCAAGGTGACCATCACCAAGGACACGACCACTCTGATCGAGGGTGGCGGCTCCGCGGAGGAGATCAGCGGGCGCATCGCGCAGATCAAGGCCGAGATCGACAAGACCGACTCGGACTGGGACCGCGAGAAGCTCCAGGAGCGGCTCGCCAAGCTCGCCGGCGGCGTCGGCGTCATCAAGGTCGGCGCGGCCACCGAGGTCGAGCTCAAAGAGAAGAAGCACCGGCTCGAGGACGCCATCTCGGCCACCCGGGCCGCGATCGAGGAGGGCATCGTGCCCGGTGGGGGCGTTGCGCTCGTCGCGGCTGCCGCCTCTCTCGGCGGCAACCTCTCCCTCACCGGCGACTCCGCGACCGGGGTGCAGATCGTGCGTCGCGCTCTCGACGAGCCGCTGCGCTGGATCGCGCAGAACGCCGGGCTCGAGGGCTACGTCGTCGTGGCGAAGGTCCGGGAGCTCTCCGCCGGTTCCGGTCTCAACGCCGCGACCGGTGAGTACGTCGACCTGATGGCAGCGGGCATCGTCGACCCGGTCAAGGTGACCCGGTCGGCTGTGCAGAACGCCGCCTCCATCGCGGCCCTGCTGCTGACGACCGAGACGCTCGTCGCCGACCGGCCGGAGCCGAAGGAAGAGTCAGCGGGCGCTCACGGCGGTCACGGGCACGCGCACTAAGCTCCACTAGTACGTACGAAGGCCCGACCCCTCGCTTGCTCTCGAGGGGTCGGGCCTTCGTCGTCTCAGACGTTGAGCAGGGCCGCCAGCTCGAAGTGCATGGGGTCGGGGATCTCCCACCGGCCGCCCCAGCGGAAGCCCCAGCGCTCGAAGATGGCCACTACCCGCGGATCCATGTCACCCACCGTGCCGAGCTGGTTGGTGGTGACGTTGATGTCGAAGGCGATGCCCCAGGTGTGCAGGGAGACGGAACGGGTCGGGTTGCGCTCGATGAAGCGCGGCACGTAGCACCCGGAGTAGGACCGGATCTCGGCACCCAGGCCGGCCGCCTCGATGTCCATCAGGGCGCGACGCAGCTGCGGGATGGTCAGCCGGTGGCACCGCACGAGACCGATCAGCGGCAGCCGGGAGTAGCGGATGTTCTTGGTGACCCACCGGTTGTCCGGCTCGATCGTGCCGTCGTCGTGGTAGCGGTAGCTGAACGCGCCGAACTCCCGGGCGGCCCGGCTGCCGGTGAGGAAAGCGGTGGGCGGCGCGGGCTGGGTCAGCAGGTCCACCCGGACGCCCGGGCCGGCCGCCTTGCGGACGGCGGCGGCCAGCTGCACGGGATCACCACGGCCGGCGCCCAGGATCGCACCGGACGCGGCCGTCATCCCGAGCTGCGATGCGACCCGATCGTTGACGACCGCGACCATGTCGGGCAGACCAGTGGTGGCGAGAGCGCCGAGGCGCAGGGGCAGGCTCTGCTGGGCGCCTCGCACCTCGAGGGACTTGCCCAGCGGCAGCTGGAGCGACTTGGCTTCTGCGTGCGCGATGATCACGTCGCCCCGGGCCACGGCCTGCCAGACGCCCGTGGCCTCCGCGGTGCCCTTGGGTGTGAAGGCCCGGAAGGACGCGGCGTTGACCCCCACCGCTCTATAGCGGCGCCCACCGAAGGTCACGTGCCCGACCCGCACCGTAGTGAACCCGCCCGGGCTCAGCGCCCGCAGCGCGGCGACGCGGTCGACCGCGAGACCCTTCTCGGCGACCACGAAGACGTCCGCACGGGCCCGTCCGGCGAGCGCAGTCAGCGCGGGATTGGGGCGCGCCATAGTTGACGCAGACCCGACCTCGGGCACCGCCGAGGTCGACGACACGGCTCCGGGAGCGTCGAGAGCATCTCCGGGGGCGGTCTGACTCGCCCGATCCGCAGAGGGCGTGCACGCCACGGCCAGAGCAAGGACGACGACCGCGACGGGGCCGCGCAGGCGCGCGAGGGCACGCACCGGCCGGCGGACGTCAGTCATAGCGGTCGGTCCCTTCCACCGTGGGAGATGCAGATGGCATTTCAGCGACGCGACCATTCTGCGTCAGACAGTCGATCACTGCGAGCGTTGTCGACAGATGTCCGGTTCGGCTGGACCCGGTGCGCCGGGCGCCGGGCGGCAGAGCTCTGCCAGGCCGGGTCACCGAGCGGGGGTCACCAAGCTGCGTCGTCCCCGCGGCGCCGTCAGGATGCGGCGCGGGCCGGCTCCGGGCTGGGCGCCGAGCGCCGTCCGGTCCAGATCTCCTCGCGATCGCTCTCGGTGAGCCCGCCCCAGACGCCGTACGGCTCGCGGGACGCCAACGACTGGCGAGCGCACTCGGCGATGACGGGGCAGTCGGCGCAGATGGCTTGCGCAGCCTGCTCACGGGCGCTGCGAGTCGGCCCGCGGTCGCCGTCAGGATGGAAGAAGAGGTCGCTGTCGAGACCTCGGCAGCGGCCGTGCAGCTGCCACTCCCAGCTGTCGGAGGTGGGGCCGGGGAGTCGCCGCGTGTCGGTCATGACCGCTGCGTCCTAACTACTAGATGGGCGGGTTCAGGGCCGGCACTGACTCTAAAGATTGCTCACAAGTTGTGCAAGTTCTATGTTCACATCTTGTGCAACGCGCAAACCTCGGGTTGTGTGCCCGAAATCCACCTCTCATAGTGGCTAGATGACCGTGCCTCCGGATGCTGGCGCCCTCACGGTGGTTGCGGTCGCGCGTCGCCTCGGTGTGGCCCCCTCCACGTTGCGGACGTGGGACCGCCGGTACGGGCTCGGTCCCGTGGGCCGGGCGGCGGGCGAGCGGCGGCGCTACGGTCCGGCAGACCTGGCGCGACTCGAGCGGATGCGCCGCCTGACCAACGACGGCGTGGCCCCGGCAGAGGCAGCCCGGCTGGTGCTGTCCTCCCCCGACGGTCCGGCGCCCGAGCGTGGCATGGCGACCTCGACAGGGCTGCTGCTGCCCTTACCCGACACCCCCGGCAGCCGGTCCGGCGGCCCTGGCGGCCGCATCCTCGCGCTGCCTCGGGCCGCCGGCGACGCCCGGGGTCTCTCCCGCGCGGCGATGTCGCTGGACTGCGCGGCCATCGAGGAGATGGTTCAGCGCTCCCTGCGCTCGAGCGGGGTGATCGACACCTGGGATCACCTGGTGTGCCCCGTCCTGCGCGCGATCGGCGACCGGTGGGCGGCCACGGGCGAAGGCGTCGAGGTCGAGCATCTGCTCGCCGAGGCGGTGGTCGGGGCGCTGCGCGTGACCCGAGATCGGTTCTCGCCGGCAGCAATCGCGCGGCCGGTCTTGCTCTGCGCCGCTGCAGGAGAGGGTCACAGCCTGCCCCTGCACGCTCTGGCGACGGCGCTCGCCGAGCGCGGGGTGCCAGCGCGGATGCTGGGGGCCGCGGTGCCCGACAGAGCCGTGCTGAGCGCCGTACGGCGTACCGGGGCTGCTGCCGTGTTCTTGTGGTCGCACGTCCCGGCGACGGCGAGAGCTGCTCTCTTCGCCGACTTGCCCATCACCCGCCCGCCGACGGTGGTTCTCGTCGGCGGGCCCGGGTGGGACCCCGAACGGCTGCCCTTGCAGGCGACGTACGCCCACGATCTCGGTGAGGCTGTGCACCTGGTCCAGCTGGCCGCTGGAGTCGGATGAGTCGGTGACCGATATCCTCCGCAAACCGTCGGACTGGACTGGAGGACGTGTGGCCGAGGATCTGGGACAACTGCTGGCGCTCGGCGAGCGCGCAGCGTTCCACGGCCCACCGGCCAAGGCGGTCGTCGCGCTGGAGCAGGCCGTGGCGGCGGCCCAGAAGGCTAGCCGCGCCCCCGAGGCGGCCGCAGCGTCGTGGCTGCTCGGACTCTCCCTGGGGGCGGCGGGTCGCTACGGCAGCGCGCTGCAGACCTTGACCCCGCTGCTCGAGGCGGGCGAAGCGACCAACGCCGGCAGGGAAGCTCGGCTCTTCGCAGCGCTGGCCGGCGCGAGCCTCGGATCGGTCCGCCGGCAGCTGGGCCGGCACAGCGAGGCGCGGGAAGCTGATCAGCGGGGCGCTGCCCTCACGGAGGGTGGGGAGTCGGCCTTCGCCTGCCGACTCGGCCTGGCCGCTGACGCGGTCGGTCTCGGCGAGGCGGACGCGGCGCGGGCGGAGATGGAGGCGGCCATCGCACTCCTGCCCGAGCGCCCGACGGAGTGGTGGCGCCAGCGCGTGCGGCTGGACTGGGTGCGAGCCGAGGTGGCGCTTCTCGACGACGATCCCAAGACTGCCATCTCAGCGGCCGAAGCAGCGGTGGAGCGCGCGGAGAAGGCGCGCGCACCGCGTCACGTCGCGAAGAGCCTGCTCTTCCAGGGCGTGGCCCACGTCACCGCGAGCGCCCCCGAGGGTGGTGCCTCGGCGCTGCGGCGGGCCGCGACCCTCGCCGAGGGGCTTGGTGCACTGCCGCTGGTGTGGTCGGCCCGAGCGGTGCTCGGCGCAGTGCTGATCGGGACGAATGCGACCGAGAGCGCCACGTCGCTGGGGGTGGCCCGCTCGGCGGTGCTCACCATCGCCAGCGATCTACCCGATGAGCTACGGGCCGACTGGCTGGGACGCCCCGACATCGCTGCGCTGCTCGAAGGCTGACACCGGGCTCGTGCTCAGGGCACCTCGCACGGGTCGGGGAAACCCGAGCCATTTGTCGCCGTAAATGCTTGGGAACCCCTTGTGACGCGCCGATGCAGAACCTATGACCACCGCTATGGCGTCGCCGATAGAGGCGTGGCCGGAGTCTTCGGACGGGTCCGCCCAGTCGGCATGGGCGAGCCTGGTGCGCGACAGCGAGCGGGAGGCCGACAGCCTCGCCGACGCGGTGCACGACGGCCTCATGCAGTCGCTGGTGGTCATCCGCTACGCGCTCGCCTGGGAGCGCAGTCAAGCCGCGGGGCCGCGCCCCACCGGGACCGGCTCCGACGCCCTGCCCGATCCGGACAGTGCTGTGCAGACCTGTCTCGCGGATGCTCGTCGCTTGGTGTGGCACCTGCGCCGGCGGGTCCACGACGCCGACGGGCTGCCGGCCGCGTTGGACGAGCTCACCGAGCGCCTGGCCGCGGACGGAGGGCCGGAGCTGCTCCATGAGGTGGCGGCGAGTGGGCTCACCCTTGAGCAGGCTGTCGTGGTCTATCGGATGATCCAGGAGTGGGCTCGGGCGGCGGCGCCTGAAGAGACGCTGCAGGTACGGGTGACCCAGGGGGAGGGGAGCGCGGTCCTCGTCGAAGCCACTGGTCCAGCACTCGTTCCGGCGAGCTGGCCGGCGCGCGGCAGCCACCTCGGCGTCCGCTGGGCGGCGATGCCCCGATGAGCACCGTGCTGATCTGCGACGACCACCGCATCGTGAGAGAGGGACTCCGGACCTTCATCGGCGAGGTGCCCGGCGTTGAGCAGGTGCTGACCGCGGCCTCAGGCGAAGAAGTGCTGGCGAGGTACGCCGTGGACCGCCCCGACCTGATCTTGCTTGACCTGCACATGCCGGGGCTGGGTGGGCTGGCGACCCTCCGCCGGCTGCTGTCGGCGCACCCCGCCGCCAGCGTCGTCATGCTGACCGCGGCCGACGACCGCGACCACGTGGCGGCGGCAATCACGGCCGGCGCGAAGGGGTACCTCGTGAAGGACATCTCCCGCGAGGACCTGTGCGCTGCGGCCGGCCGCGCCCTCGCAGGACACGATCTGGTGGAGCCCTCGTTGCGCCGGGCCTACGCCGAGCGCGTCAGTCGAGGCACCGAGAACCAGGCGCCGCTCACCGAGCGCGAGCTCCAGGTGCTGCGCGGGATGAGCCAGGGCAAGAGCAACTCCCAGATCGGCAAGGAGCTCTTCCTGTCCGAGGACACCATCAAGACCCACGCTCGACGTCTGTTCCGCAAGATGAACGTCCGTGACCGGGCCCAGGCTGTGGCGTCCGGATTTCGCCAAGGCCTCGTGAGCTAGCCCTTTCCGCCGCCTTGATCGGCCCCCGATGCCATCCCCGCGGGTCGCACCTGCGACCAGCTCGAGCTACTCGGGCGACGCCTCGGCCTCGTCGAGCACACCATCGGCGAAGCCGCGCGCGTAGTCCCACGTGACGTAGTCGGCGGGGTCCGGCGCGAAGGCCGGCTCGTGCACTCGGGTCTGTCCCACGTCGAGCAGGTGGCGGAGGTTGCCGCGCAGGAGATCCCAGCCGAAGAAGTGCGGCTCGTGGCAGTCTTCGCAGTCGACGACGAGCCCGCGTACGCCGCGCGGCTCGAGGAGCGTGCGATAGACCTCGAGGTCGGCCAAGTCGGTCAGGACGTCCTCCCGCTCCGCCGGCGAGAGCGGCTCCATGACCTCGTCGTCGTCGAGCGCGGAGGTGGGATCCGCCGGGTCACCGGCGAAGGGGTCGAGGGGCTGGTCGTCATTCACGCCGCACACGCTACCGCCTGTCGGCCCACGAACGGTGGGTGCGGCGCACGGCTGTGCGCGATGCGTCGGGTAGGATGAGTCGCCTTCACCCACTGGGACGGAAGGTCTGATGGAACCCCTCGCTGACGCCGCCGGCGTGCCCGAGAAGTTCGCGATGGTCGGCCTGACCTTCGACGATGTGCTGCTCCTCCCCGACGCCTCTTCGGTGGTCCCGAGTGAGGTCGACACCACTAGTCGTCTGTCGCGGTCCATCACCCTGCGGGTGCCCCTCCTGTCCTCCGCCATGGACACCGTCACCGAGGCGCCGATGGCGATCGCCATGGCGCGCCAGGGTGGGGCGGGCGTGCTCCACCGCAACCTGTCCATGGAGGACCAGGCCGCGCAGGTCGACCTCGTCAAGCGCTCTGAGGCCGGGATGGTGACCCACCCGGTGACCTGCTCACCGGAGGACGCCCTCGCCGACGTCGACCGGCTGTGCAGCCGTTACCGCATCTCAGGGGTGCCCGTCGTGGACGGCCGAGGGGTGCTCGTCGGCATCGTCACCAACCGGGACACCCGGTTCGAGACGGACATGACCCGCCTGGTCCGGGACGTGATGACTCCGATGCCGCTGGTCACCGCCCCGGAGGGCGTGTCGGGGGCAGAAGCGCTGCGCCTGCTGCAGGCCAACAAGGTCGAGAAGCTGCCCATCGTCGACGCCGTCGGGCGACTGACCGGGCTGATCACCGTCAAGGACTTCGTCAAGCGCGACCAATTCCCCCACGCCACCAAGGACGCGGATGGCCGCCTGGTGGTCGGCGCCGCGGTGGGCGTGGGCGACGACGCCTTCAAGCGCGCACAGCTGCTCGTCGACGCGGGAGTCGACTTCGTCGTCGTGGACACCGCCCACGGTCACTCGAGGGCAGTCCTGGACATGGTGGCGCGCTTGAAGGCCACGACGTCGGTCGACATCGTCGGCGGCAACGTGGCGGCCCGCGCAGGCGCGCAGGCCCTCATCGACGCGGGCGCCGACGGCATCAAGGTAGGCGTGGGCCCGGGTTCGATCTGCACGACGAGAGTTGTGGCGGGGGTGGGCGTTCCGCAGGTGACGGCGATCTACGAGTGTGCGCTCGCCGCGCGCCCCGCGGGGGTGCCGGTGATCGGTGACGGTGGGCTGCAGTACTCCGGGGACATCGCCAAGGCGATCGCCGCGGGTGCCGACACGGTCATGCTCGGCAGCCTCCTCGCCGGTGTCGAGGAGAGCCCGGGAGAGCTCGTCTTCGTGCACGGCAAGCAGTACAAGACCTACCGCGGCATGGGTTCGCTCGGTGCGATGCAGGGTCGCGGCGCGGCGCGCTCGTACTCCAAGGACCGTTACTTCCAGGACGACGTGCTCTCCGACGACAAGCTCGTCCCTGAAGGCATTGAGGGCCAAGTGCCCTACCGCGGGCAGCTCTCCGCGGTGGCGCACCAGCTCGTCGGCGGGTTGCGCGCCGCGATGGGCTACTGCGGGGCCGCCACCATTGGCGAGCTGCAGGAGCGCTCCCGGATGGTGCGCATCACCTCTGCGGGCCTGAAGGAGAGTCACCCGCACGACGTGCAGCTCATCGCCGAGGCGCCCAACTACCACCAGCGCTGACACGCGGCCCGCGTGCCGCACCACCGACGAGGAGACCTGTGGCGGACGTCGAGATCGGCATCGGCAAGAGCGGTCGCCGAGCCTACGGCTTCGACGACATCGCGATCGTCCCGTCGCGGCGTACCCGCGATCCCGAGGACGTGTCGATTGCCTGGGAGATCGATGCTTACCGCTTCGAGCTGCCGCTCCTCGCCAGTGCGATGGATGGAGTGGTCTCCCCGACGACGGCGATCGAAATCGGTCGTTTGGGCGGCCTCGGGGTGCTCAACCTCGAAGGCCTGTGGACTCGGTACGACGACCCGAGTTCGGTCCTCGATGAGATCGCAGAGCTCGACGACGACACGGCTACGAAGCGAATGCAGGAGCTCTACGCGGAGCCCATCAAGGAGGGCTTGATCGGCCAGCGGATCGCCGAGATCAAGGCAGCCGGCGTCGTGACCGCTGCTTCGCTCACCCCGCAGCGGACCCAGCAATTCCACCGGACGGTGATCGACTCCGGCGTCGACATCTTCGTCATCCAGGGCACGGTCGTCTCGGCGGAGCACGTCTCGAGCCGCAGCGAGCCGCTCAACCTCAAGCGCTTCATCGCGGAGCTCGACGTACCGGTGATCGTCGGGGGTTGCGCGACCTACCAGGCCGCTCTGCACCTCATGCGCACGGGGGCGGCGGGGCTGCTCGTGGGCGTCGGCCCGGGGCATGCGTGCACGACCCGCGGGGTGCTTGGCGTCGGCGTGCCGATGGCGACGGCGATCGCCGACGCCGCGGGAGCCCGACGCGACTACCTCGACGAGTCCGGCGGCCGCTATGTCCACGTGATCGCGGATGGTGGGATGCGCACCGGCGGCGACATCGCCAAGGCGATTGCCTGCGGCGCCGACGCCGTGATGATCGGCTCCCCGCTGGCACGAGCGGTCGAGGCGCCAGGTCGCGGCTACCACTGGGGGATGGCGGCCTTCCACCCCGACCTACCTCGCGGCACCCGGGTGCGGACCACGACGCTGGGCACGTTGAAGGAGGTCTTGGTAGGCCCCGCGCCGGTGAACGACGGCACCATGAACCTCTTCGGGGGGCTGCGCACGTCGATGGCGACGACCGGCTACTCCAACCTCAAGGAGTTCCAGCGAGTCGAGGTGATGGTCGCTCCGTCGCTGCAGACCGAGGGCAAGTCGCTGCAGCGCACCCAGGGCGTCGGCATGGGCGCGGGTCGATGACCGTCCCCGGCGACGGCTTCGACACAGTGCTGGTGGTCGACTTCGGCGCGCAGTACGCCCAGCTCATCGCCCGACGCATTCGGGAGGCGCGGGTCTACAGCGAGATCGTGCCGCACACCATGTCCGTGACCGACATGCTCGCGCGCCGGCCGAAGGCCGTGGTGCTCTCCGGCGGGCCGTCCTCGGTCTACGCCGAAGGCGCACCGCGGGTCGACCCCGCACTCTTCACCTCCGGCGTGCCGACGTTCGGCATCTGCTACGGCTTCCAGGCGATGGCGCAAGCGCTCGGTGGCCGGGTCGAGAAGACCGGGCTGGCTGAGTTCGGGCGCACGCCGTTAGCCGTCACCTCCCCGGGTGTCCTCTTCGCCGGTCTGCCTGACTCTCTCTCGGTGTGGATGTCGCACGGCGACAGCGTCGCGGAGGCACCGTCGGGTTTCACCGTCACCGCCACCAGCGACGGCGCGGGGGTGGCTGCCTTCGAGGACGTGACACGCGGGTTTGCCGGCGTGCAGTTCCACCCCGAGGTGCTGCACACCCAGCACGGTCAGCGCGTGCTCGAGCACTTCCTCTACTCCGTGGCCGGCTGCCAGCCCTCCTGGACGATGGTCAACATCGTCGACGAGCAGGTCGACGCGATACGTGCCCAGGTCGGCGGCAAGCGGGTGATCTGCGGCCTCTCGGGCGGCGTCGACTCCGCCGTCGCGGCCGCGCTCGTGCACCGAGCTGTCGGCGACCAGCTCACGTGTGTCTTCGTCGACCACGGGCTGCTGCGCAAGGGCGAGGCAGAGCAGGTGGAGCGCGACTACGTCGCGGCGACCGGCGTGAAGCTCAAGGTGGCTGACGCGTCGGAGCGCTTCCTCGGCGCGTTGGCCGGAGTGACCGAGCCGGAGGCGAAGCGCAAGGCGATCGGCCGGGAGTTCATCCGGGTCTTCGAAGAGGCTGCTCGTGATGTCGTCGACGAAGCGGGTGCCCTTGGAGAGCAGGTCGAGTTCCTGGTCCAGGGCACGCTCTACCCCGACGTCGTCGAGTCCGGCGGCGGCGAGGGCACGGCCACCATCAAGAGCCACCACAACGTGGGTGGGCTACCCGATGATCTGCAGTTCGCACTCGTCGAGCCCCTGCGGCGGCTCTTCAAGGACGAGGTGCGTCGCGTCGGGGAAGAGCTGGGGCTGCCGCCCGAGATCGTCTGGCGACAGCCGTTCCCCGGACCGGGTCTCGGGATCCGCATCGTCGGCGAAGTGACGCAGGAGCGCCTCGACGTGCTCCGCGAAGCGGACGCCATCGCCCGAGAGGAGCTCTCCCGCGCGGGCCTGGACCGCGACATCTGGCAGTGCCCGGTCGTGCTGCTGGCCGAGGTGCGCTCCGTCGGCGTACAGGGCGACGAACGCACCTACGGCCATCCCGTCGTCCTGCGGCCCGTCTCCTCCGACGATGCGATGACCGCCGACTGGACCCGGGTGCCGTACGAGGTGCTTGCCCTCATCTCGACGCGCATCACCAATGAGGTGCGTGAGGTCAACCGCGTGGCGCTGGACATCACCAGCAAACCACCGGGCACCATCGAGTGGGAGTAGCAGGCGAGCCTGCTGCCATGGCGCTGTCGATCAGTGGCCGCCGCCCGTCAGCGAGCTGAGCTCCGTCCTGCCGACTTCAGTGACAGCTTGTCAATGGGGAGCCCCACGAATACGTCGACCTTCACCGACACCTTGACGCAGTGGTTGACCGGCACCACGCGGGACTCTGGGTGATCTTCTGAGAGCTCAGTCTTGCCGTTGATGAACAGGTCGTAGTCGCTGAGCTCATTGTCCCAAGAAAGTGTGAAGGGAATCAGGCCGCCAGTGCCGGCCGGCCGGCCGGCGAGGTCGACGTAGAAGTCGCCGACGGTGGTGGCCATGTCCACGGTCGGGCTGGCGAGGCTGTTGATAGCCCCTACGGGAGTTGCGACTTCCTGCTCGCGCGACTGACCGGCCTTGAGCACGAACGCGCCGGACGGGACCTTGCACGGGCCGTTCTTATTGGGCGCCGCGGCCGCCGGACCCGCGAGGGTCCCGGCCAGGCAGGTCAGGGCGCACCCGATCAACCACGTACGGCGGGTCGTCATGCCACCTGATCGGCGGGTTGCGCGCGTGTCCTGCACGACAGGGGGCCGGGGTTTCGGAGACCGGTGTTGCGTCACGGCTCTAGCCGAAGACGTGTGGTGGCGGAATAGCTCGCGGCTACCCGGCTGTGCGGGTTTCTGGGGAAGCTGTGGGGGCAGGCCACCGACCACATCCCCTCGAGATTGGTGCGTCGATGAAGCATGCCCGGGTGCCGGTTCTCGGCGCCGCGGTGCTGGTGCTGCTGGCCATTGGTGCCTATCTCGTGCTCGGCCCAGGACGTGGCGCGCGCGAGGACCTCAACGACCAGAAGCACATCGTTGCGGCTCAGCTCGAGACGATCCGTTCGCAGCTTGAGCTGCAGCGGGAGCAGTTGGAGGTCGCGCAGCGACAGCTCGAGATCGGGCGACAGACGCGAGACATCGCGCGGGAGACCTTCGAGCAGACGGCCGCACTGCAGAGGCTGGCAGCTCAGACACTCGAGGTGGCTCGCCGAGCCGATGCCAAGGCCGGTGATCTCGTGTCGTTGACGCGGCAGCTGCTCGCGGTGTCCCGTTCCCTCGAAGTCATCGCTCGGGAGACCGAGCGGCACGCGGAGAGCATCGATCGGAAGACCGGCCCCTCGCCGACTTCCCCGTGAGGCGATTCTCCTGGTTGGCCGGCCTCTTCGGCTGCCTCGCCGCGATGCTCGTCTGGGCCCGCCGCACCCGCGACCCTGGGCCGGTCCCGTCCATGCCCGCGCGGGAAACCCTGACTGTGCTTGCCGAGGACGGCGCCCGTCTGCATGTCGAGGTCGACGGCCCGGCGTACGCCGACCGCACGGTGGTGTTCGTGCACGGCGTCCTTGCCCGGGCAGCGGAGTGGGACGCGCAGTGGGGGGCACTCCGCGGCACGGAGCGGGTCGTGCGATACGACCATCGCGGTCATGGCGACTCGACGATGCCCCGGCCCGCGAGCGACATCGACCAGCTTGGTCGCGATCTCCGCTGCGTCATCGACGCAGTCGCGCCGACGGGCGACGTCGTGCTGGTCGGCCACTCGATGGGCGGGATGGCCATCCTCGCGCTCGTCACGCAGCAGCCCGAGATCGTTGGTCCACGAGTAAGCGCCGTGGCGTTGGTTGGCACGGGCGCGGGCCATGACATCCCAGGACATCCCATCGAGAACGCAGTCCGCTGGCTTGCCCGGCGGCGGCTTCTTGACCCGCTGATGTGGGTCCTCCGACAGGCAGCTCCGGGAATCGAGATGGTCCGACCGCGCCGCACGCTGGGGATGCGGGGCCTGGTCCGCGCGCTGCTCTTTGGTCGGGTAGACGCCAGCCGAGATCTGGTGATCCAGACCCAGGCGATGCTCGAGCAACCGCCCGTAGCTACCCTGGCCGCGTTCCAAGGCGCTCTGCTCCGCCTTGACAAGCGCGCGGCACTCGTCACGCTGCGCTCGGTTCCCGTTGCCGTCGTCTGCGGCGACGCAGACCGGCTGACGCGCGTCGAGCATTCAGTGGCGATGGCACGTGACCTCGGAGCCGCGGCGGAGCTGACGGTGCTGGCGGGCGCAGGCCACTCGATCGCCCAGAGCACGCCGGCAGAGGTCACCGGCGCACTGCGCAGGCTGCTCGCTCGCGTAGACGATCAGCGGCAGCCGGCCCGCGCGGGCTGATGCAGAAGTGCTGCGCTAGGTCTAGGCATCACATCAGCAGCGCGCGGGTGGGTCCTCGGGGTCGGCTGGTGATGACGCGTCCGTCGGGGAGGGTGGTTCCGCACAACGCGGCCCGTGCGAGGCACTGGCCCGTTCGGAGTAACGAAGATCGCCTTTTCGGCTCGTTTAATTCCGCCGCGAGGTTCTATAGCCGTCGCCGTTAGTAACGATATTGCTACTGGGAGTAATCACGACCAGGGGGAACCTGCATGACGAAGCCCGTACGCTCAAGGCTGGCTGGCGCCGTCGCGGCGGTGCTCGGGGTGGCTGCGCTGGCGGGCGCCGTGCCGGCCCGCGCGACGAACGCTCCGGTCACCAGGGTGATCATCACTACGGCCGACGACCAGGCTGCCGCCACGCTCGCGCGGGATCTGCGGCGCCAAGGCGTGCAGACGATGCGCGCGCTGCCCTTGGTGCACGGATACGCCGCAGAGGTGCCCACGAGGGGTCTCGCGGCGCTGCGGCGCAATCCGATCGTGCGATCGGTCACTCCGGACGCGTCGGTGCGACTGCACGCCGCGGACCCCGCTCTGGGCTACGACGTCGCGAGTGACTTCGGCTCGCTCTACAACATCACGAAGATCGTCGGGGCCCGGGACTCGTGGGTCGCCGGATACACCGGCAAGGGCATCGGCGTGGCCCTGCTCGACTCTGGAGTCTCGCCGGTGCAGGGGCTGACGAGCGGCAACGTCGTCAACGGGGCCGACTTGTCCTTCGAGTCGCAGTCGACGGAGCTCATCCACCGCGACACCTTCGGCCACGGCACGCACATGGCGTCGATCATCGCCGGCCGGGACGTCGTGCGCAGCAATCCCGCGAGCTACGACAAGCAGACCGCCGATTTCACCGGCGTCGCCCCGGACGCGCGCATCATCAGCGTGAAGGTGGCCGACCACAGCGGGGCGAGCGACGTCTCGCAAGTGATCGCCGGGATCGACTGGATCGTCGAGCACGCGCAGGACCCGGGTCTCAACGTTCGGGTGCTCAACCTGTCCTTCGGCACCGACTCCACCCAAGCGTGGAAGCTCGACCCGCTGTCCTACGCAGCGGAGAACGCGTGGAAGCAGGGCCTGGTCGTCGTCGTCGCGGGTGGGAACAACGGCGACGCGGGCTCACTCACCAATCCCGCTATCAACCCTTGGGTGATCGCGGTGGGTGCTGACGACCCCCGTGACACGCTGACGCTCTCGGACGACGTCGTGCCCCCGTTCTCGAGCCGCGGCTCCGAGCGCCGATCGGTCGACGTGCTCGCGCCTGGCATGCACGTGCTGGGCCTGCGCAACCCTGGCAGCGCAGCCGATCAGGCCTATCCGTCGGCCCGGGTCGGTGAGCGGTTCTTCCGCGGCACCGGGACCTCCCAGTCGGCTGCGGTCGTGTCCGGCGCTGCGGCGCTGCTGCTGCAGCGGTACCCGTCGATGACCCCGGACCAGGTCAAGAGGCAGCTCACCAGCACCGCCGGCGAGATCTCGACTAGTAGCCCACGGGACCGCGACGGCACCAACGCCGGCGTCGTGAACGTGCGCAAAGCGCAGCAGGGCTCCCAGCCGCGCAACACCCAGGCGCACGAGGCCGGCACCGGGACGGGGTCGTTGGACGCCGCACGGGGCAGCTACCACCTCGAGCGGGACGGCGTCGTGCTCGACGGCGAGCGAGACATCTTCGGCACCGCTTTCGACTCAGCGGCGTGGGCCGCAGCCACGAGCAGGCAAGCAGCCTGGGACGGCGGCAGCTGGCTGGGCAACGCCTGGTCCGGCAACGGGTGGAGCTCATCCGACTGGACCGGGAATGCGTGGTCCGGCAACGCCTGGTCCGGCAACGCCTGGTCCGGCAACGGGTGGAGCGACGAGTCGTGGAGTGGCCACGCCTGGAGCGGCAACGGATGGAGCGGCAACGCATGGAGCGCCAGCGCATGGGAAGGCCACGCCTGGAGCGACGCCGGCTGGTCAGGTCACGCGTGGTCCGCCAGCAGCTGGAGCTAGCCGCTACGACGCCGACGTCGTACGTCATCGGGGCACCGCCAGGGCCACGGCACGCTGGGCGCCGCCTGGTCCTGCTGTACCTGGGGATGACGGCCACACTTGCCGCCCTCGTCGCCGGCCTCGGCACCCGGCCGCCGCTGACTGGCGCGCTGCACCTGCCGTGGTGGTCACTTGCCCTCCTCTTCCTGGTGACCAGCGGGGTGCAGCTGCATGTCGAGGTGCGCCGCAGCGCTCACTCCGTCACGCTCACCGACCTGGCAGTCGTCGTCGCCCTCTTCAGCGGGTCTCCGGCGCTGGCCCCAATTCTTCGCGCTGCCACCTGGATTCCGATCTCGGCGTGGCGCTATCGGCGCAGCGCCAGACGGGCGTGGTTCAACGTTCTTCTGGGCCCGTTGGAGACGGCGCTGGCGGCAGGTGTCTTCACCGTCGCGGCGGCGAGCGCCACTGTGCGCGATCCGCACGCGTGGGTGGCTGCCGTCCTCGGCGTGCTGATCGCTGGCCTCGTCGGAGCCCTGTTGGTCACCGGTGCGATCGCACTGAACGACGGGCACTTCGAGCCGGCGCCCCTGCGCCAAGCGGTCACCCTCGGCGCGGTCGTCGGCGGCGGCACGTCCACCCTAGGCCTGGTCGGCGTGCTCCTGGTCGACGCCACCGACGCCGGTCGCTGGCTGCTCGTGGCGCTGGCTACCGTGCTCGTCCTGGCCTACCGGTCCTATGCAGTACTCCGGGACCGCCATCACGGACTGGAGTCCCTCTTCGCCTTCACCCGGTCGTTGTCACACCGGACGGACGACGAGGCGCTGCCGACGCTGCTGCGCCTGGCCTCGGAGCGGCTCGGCGGCGAGATGGCCCAGCTGCTGGTGCAGGACTGGCCAGGCACGGACGGGCCGGTGCTGCTCTCGATGGGCGCCCACGGCCGAGTCGAGTCCCAAGCCGCGCGGCTGGAGGACCACTGGCCTTTTGCCCGCGTGCTGACCGAGCGGACCGCGATGATCCTCTCCGAGCGGTCGAACGACGAAGCTGTGCGCAGCTATCTCCGCAGGGTGGGCCGGCGGGAGATGATCCTCGCCCCGTTGGGCGGGGACGCGGACTCGCCTGGTGTCCTAGCGGTCTGTGATCGCACCGCACGGGCTGTGCGGCAGTTCAACGATGACGACCTGCGGCTGCTGGAGACGATGGCGACACACGGCGCCGCGGAGCTCACGAATGCGCGACTGGTGAACCGGCTGCGCCACGACGCGACGCACGACGCCCTCACCGGGCTGCGCAACCGTTCGGTGCTGGCCGAGGCCGTCGACGTGCTCCCTGTGGTGCTCGCCGGTCAGGTCACGGGCGCGGTCGTCGTGCTCGACCTCGATGACTTCAAGCAGGTCAACGACGCCCTCGGCCACCATGTGGGAGACCTCCTGCTGCAGCGGATAGCCGACCGGCTGCAGCAGCTGGCGGCAGGTGGCGGCGCAGCGGTCTGCCGGCTCGGCGGTGACGAGTTCGGGGTCGTGCTGGCCGGGGGAGACAAGGACCTGCTGCTGGCACGGGTCAAGGCGCTGGCGGAGCAGCTGGCTCGCCCGGTCGACCTGGGGCCGGTCACCGTCAGCACCGCGGCGAGCATCGGGATGGCCCTGGTCGGTCCCCAAGGCTATGACGACGCCGTGCTCTTACAGCGCGCAGACGTGGCGATGTACGCCGCGAAGCGGACCGGCCGCGGAGTCGTGGTCTTCGACGAGAGCATCGACAACGCCCAGCCCGAGCGGCTGAGCCTGGCCTCCGACCTCCGCCGGCTCTTCGCGGGGGAAGGGGGTTACGGTCGCCTCGAGGTGCACTACCAGCCGCAGCTCGACTGCCGGACAGGTGAGCCGCTCGCGGTGGAGGCCCTGGTCCGGTGGGCGCATCCGACCTTGGGTCTTGTGCCGCCCGATGAGTTCGTGCCGATCGCGGAGTCGACCGGGCTGGCCGGGCCGCTCACGCACGTGGTGCTCGGCAGAGCACTCGCCGACGTGCGGTCGTGGGACGGCGCCGGTCACCACCTCGCCGTGGCCGTGAACCTCTCGGCCCGGTGCCTTCACGACGTGTCGCTCGTCGACGACATCACTGCGGCGCTGGTGACGCACGGCGTATCAGCGTCGCGGCTGACCCTGGAGCTGACCGAGAGCTGCATCGTGAGCGACCCCGTCAAGGCCTCGGAGGTGTTCACCGCCCTCGCCGCCTGTGGGGTGCGCCTGTCCGTTGATGACTTCGGCACCGGCTACTCGTCGCTGTCGCACCTCGCCCGACTCCCGATGTCGGAGGTGAAGGTGGACAAGGCCTTCGTGCAGCGGATGCGCCACGATGCCAAGGACCGAGCCATCGTCCGTTCGGTCGTCCGTCTAGCGGACGAGCTCGGCATGGCGGTGGTGGCGGAGGGCGTCGAGGACGCCGAGACCGCGGCGGAACTCGCCGACCTGGGCTGCGACAGCCTTCAGGGCTACTACTACAGCCGCCCGGTCCCAGCAGCGGCACTGCTGGCATGGCTCGACGAGCGCCGCCAGCAGGAAGGCAGCCGGCTGCGCCGGATCGGCTAGCGCCACTACCCGAGCTCGGTCCCTGGACGCGACGGCTAGGGGATGGCTACCCCGGAGACGGCGCGGCTGATGACCAGGCGCTGGATCTCCGACGTGCCCTCGAAGATGGTGTAGATCGCGGCGTCGCGATGCCACTGGGCCACCGGGTAGTCGCGCGTGTAGCCGTTGCCGCCGAGCACCTGGATCGCCTGCTGCGTCACCCATACGGCGGTCTCCCCGGCGAAGAGCTTCGACATCGACCCTTCGCCCGCCGTGAAGGGAATGGCGTTGCGCCCCCTCCACGCCGCTCGCCACACCAGCAGCCGCGCTGCGTCGATGCGCATGCGCATGTCGGCGATGGTGAAGGCGACGCCCTGGTTGGTGATGATCGGCCGGCCGAACTGCTCCCGGGTCTTGGCGTAGTCGAGGGCGTACTCGTACGCCGCGCGAGCGACTCCGACCGCTTGCGCGCCGACTGCGGGGCG
>DATLOQ010000137.1:0-26953 GCA_035536235.1 Mycobacteriales bacterium | reverse complement strand
GCCTTCGGGCTGGTGTCGGAGGTGCTTCCGGTCTTCAGCCGCAAGCCGCTCTTCGGCTACAAGGCCTTCGTGCTGGCCACGGCGGGCATCGGCGCGCTCGGCTTCTCCGTCTGGGCCCACCACATGTTCACCACCGGCGCTGTGCTGCTGCCCTTCTTCTCCTTCATGACGGCCCTCATCGCCATCCCGACCGGCGTGAAGTTCTTCAACTGGATCGCCACGATGTTCAACGGCAAGATCACCTTCGAGACGCCGATGCTGTGGTGCCTGGGCTTCCTGTCGATGTTCTTGATCGGCGGCATCAACGGCATGTTCTCGGCCCAGCCGCCGATCGACTACCACATCCACGACACCTACTGGATCGTGGCGCACATCCACTACGTGCTCTTCGGCGGCTCGGTCTTCGGCGTCTACGCCGCCTTCTACTTCTGGTATCCGAAGATCACCGGCCGGTTCCTCAGCGAGAAGATCGGCAAGATCCAGTTCTGGATGACCTTCGTCGGGTTCAACCTGGCCTTCTTCCCGATGCACATCCTCGGGCTGGCCGGGATGCCGCGGCGCATCGCCTCCTACGCCGCCGACCCGCAGTGGGAGCTGCTCAACCAGGTGTCGACCTTCGGTGCTTTTCTCATCGGCATCTCCACCCTGCCCTTCCTCTACAACGTCGCGATCTCGTTCAAGGGGGGCAAGGTGGCCAGCGCTGATCCGTGGCGGGCCAACTCCCTGGAGTGGGCCACCTCTTCGCCGCCGCCCGTGCACAACTTCGACTCGCTGCCGCCGATTCGGTCCGAGCGTCCTGTCTTCGACGCGCGCCTCGACCGAGAGGCGCGAGCCCGGCTCAAGCAGGGTCCGAGCGGCGCCGCCACGGCAGGAGCGAGCTGATGACCACTGCCACCCCCGACGAGATCGCGGTCAGCGGTCGCCCCGAGGGCATGAGCATGCCGCTCCTCGGCATGGTGCTCTTCATCGCGTCCGAGGTGATGTTCTTCGGCGGTCTCTTCGCGGCTTACTTCAACATCCGCGCGCAAGCGCCGGAGTGGCCGCCGTCCGGGTTGGAGCACCTGCACGCCACCATCCCCGGCATCTTCACAGTGCTGCTGCTGCTGAGCTCGGTCACCATGCAGATGGCGGTCTTCGCCATCCGTCGCGGCAACGTGCGGGCGCTGACCCGGTGGACCGCGATCACCATCGTGCTCGGCCTGATCTTCCTGTGCGGCCAGGTCTACGACTACTCGACGCTGGACTTCACCATCCGCGACGGCGTCTACGGCTCAACCTTCTACACGCTGACCGGCTTCCACGGCGCTCACGTCTTCGGCGGCGTCATGTACCTGTGCATCGTGCTCATCCGCTCGATGACTGGTCAGTTCACGGCCCGCCACCACGCCGCCGTGGAGGGTGCGTCGATGTACTGGCACTTCGTCGACGTCGTCTGGGTGCTGCTGTTCCTCACCCTCTACGTGTTGAAGTAAGGAAGCCCCGGTGCGTACGGCGTCGAAGGTCTTCGGCTTCATCGGCATCTTCGGTCTGCTCGCCGGGATCGCCTTCTTCAGCGGCTACCGCACCAAGGAGGGCATCCAGGGCGCCTTCCTCCTCATCACGTTCGCCGTCGCCTGCGGCTACCTCTTCCTGGCGATCCGACCGCAGGGCGCGCACGAGCTCGACGGACTGCACCTGTTGGAGGAGGAGCACCCCGAGGGGAGCGGTCACGAAAGCGCCGGAGAGATCCACCTGCCGGGGCCGAGCATCTACCCTGCGCTCTACGGCGTGGCCGGGCTCGTCCTGTTCCTCGGGCTGGTCCTGCACAACACGGTCGCGCTCGTCGGGCTGATCCTGATCATCGCGGTGACTGTCGGCTGGGCGCGCGAGTCGGTCAAGGACTACCGGCGTGAGGTCGCACACGCCGTCCACGAGATGACGTACGACCCACGGACCGTCAAGGCGGCCCGCGCGGTGCAGGCGTTCGCCCAGGCCCACCACGGTGCCCAGGCGGTTGTCGCCCACCTGGGCCAGGGTCGGGCGGAGATCGCGATGGTGGGCTCCGACGGCCGGTGGGGCAATCTCGCCGTGCACGACGTCGCCGAGGCCCGCACCGCGGTGGCCTTGGCCGGCGTCACCCGGCACGAGTCCTGGCCGCAGGGCCTGGGTCTCGAGGTCAAGCCGGACGAGGACCATTGGCAGCGGATGGCCGGCGCCGAGCCCTGGCAGTCGCCGCAGCGGCTGCGCGGACCGCGCGACGGCACCACGCAGACCGGGTCGAAGATCTTCGTCGGCATCGCCGTCTTCGCCGTGATCGCGATGACGCTGTACATGACCGGCTATCTGGGGGACAAGGTCCGCGACGGCGTTCAGGGCGCCACGATCCTGTCCAGTTTCGCCATCGCCTGCTTCTTCCTGTTCTTCATGCTCCGCAACGCCCGCGGCGAGGCCGATGACCTGCCCTGGGCCGACGAGCACGGCGTCAGCCGCGAGCCGTCAGAGCCTGACCCGCCGATCGACCTGGCGACGCTTCACCTGCCTGGTCCCAGCCTCATGCCGGCGCTCTACGCCGTCGCCAGCGGCCTCCTGGTCTTCGGCCTCGTCTTCCACTACACGCTCGCGCTGGTCGGGCTGGCCATGGTCGTCCTGACGACGATCGGGTGGGGGATCGAGTCGGTGCGGGAGTACCGGCAGACCGTGCTGAGTGGGCAGGGACACGGCGCACACGACGCCCACCCCGACTCCACCGCTAACCTGCACTGATGGAATCCCGAAAGCCCCCCTTTCGTCGCGCACTGACCACGTTCGTCGCGGCCGGAGTGTTCGGCGCTGGCATGGCGATGCCCGCTCACGCGGCGGCCCCGACCCTGAGTGCCGCGAGTCCGACGCCCGCTGCGGTGGGTGCCACCGTCACCCTCACGGGGTCCGGCCTCACCGCTACTTCGGCGGTGACGTTCGCCGGACGGGATGCGGCGTGGTCCGTTGTCGACGATGCCACCGTGAGGGCGACCGTGCCCACCGGCGCAGTCGACGGCGACGTCATGCTGGTCACGCCCGATGGGTCGACGTCGCTGCCGTTCGACGTCGACGAGCCGCCCGGCGCGGTCACCTCGCTCGCCTCACGCGTCGGTGACGGCGCGGTCGAGCTGCGCTTCACCGTGCCGGCCGACGCGGCGGCGGTCGTCGTACGCCGCGCTGAGGGGTCGGCTGCGCCCACCGGCCCGGACCAGGGGGTGGAGGTCGCGCGCGCGCTCGTCGACCGGGTCGTCGACCGCGGCCTGACCAACGGCGTTACGTACTCCTACGGGATCTGGGTGCAGGACTCTGCCGGCAGCTTCGGGCCGGCCGTGTCGACCATGCTGGTTCCCGCTGCTCCCGTGCCGGCGACGCTGCGCATCGGCCTCTCCGCGGCCATGGTGACGCACGGCGCGGCAGTGGCCGTGACGGGGGTGCTGCAGCGCAGCGATGGCTCCCCGGTCACGGGGGCCGCGGTCACCTTGCTCACCCGCCCACGTGGTTCGACGACGTACGCCGGATCGGCGGCCGGTACGACGGATGGCGCAGGCGTGGTCCGGCTTGCCCACCGGGTGACGCGGCACACTGACTTCCTGCTGCGGGTCACCGGCGACCCCTTCACTCCCGCGGCGAGCAGTGCGGTGGCCCCGGTCGCCGCCCGGCACGGCCTGGTCAGCGCGCTGCGGCCCTCGGTGGTCACGTTGGGGAGCACCGCAGCGTTCGCCGGCCGGGTGACCCCGGCGGTCGCCGGCGGTCAGGTCCGGCTCGAGCAGCTCTCCGGCGGGGTGTGGCGGGCCGTGGCAGTGACCTCGGTCGACGCCGTGGGCGCCTTCCAGTTCGCCCGGCGCCCCACTGCGGTCGGTGAGCAGGTGCTGCGCGCCGTGGCGCTGCGCACGGCTGGTCATGACGGGGCGGTGGGGGTATCGCTGCGTCTGGTCGCTGTCGCGCGAGTGCTCCGCGCAGGCAACACCGGCGCCGATGTAGCGGCTGTGGCACGTCGGCTGGCAGATCTGCGGTACGACGTCGGCTCGGTCAGCCCGGTCTTCGGCTACGACCTCCGGCTCGCCGTCATGGCGTTTCAGAAGGTGCACGGCCTCGCGCGCACCGGGGTGGTCGACGCGACCACCCGTGCGCGGCTGGGCACACCATCGGCACCCCGACTGCGATTCCCGACCCGGGGTCTCTCCGTCGAGATCGACCTCGTCCGACAGGTGCTCTACTTCTCGCGGGACGGCGCGGTGCAGCGGATCCTCGCGGTGTCGTCCGGCAACAACGAGCTCTACACCGTCGACGGCGTCACCTCGCGAGCCGTGACGCCGGTCGGGAGCTTCCGGGTCACCCGCAAGATCAACGGGGTCCGGGTGAGCCGCCTCGGTGAGCTGTTCCAGCCGGCGTACTTCGTCGGCGGTTATGCGATCCACGGCAGCCCTTCGGTGCCCGGTCACCCAGCCAGCCACGGCTGCGTTCGCGTGACCAAGTCCGGGATGGCCCGGCTCTTCCCGCTGCTCCCCGTCGGCACCCCCGTCCACCTCTACCGGTAGGCCGCGAGCTCACTCCCAGCGGAAGGTGACGGACGCCAGGCCGAGGGAGACCACGGCCCAGACGGCGAGCACCGCCACCGGCCGCGCACTGAGGCTCCCGCTGTCGGCGAGCGCGGCGCGCAATCCGTCGGAGAGGGCGGCGGTGGGCAGCACCTCGCCCACGGCGCGCAGCGGGCCCGGCAGCTGGGAGAGCGGGAAGAGCACCCCGCCGAGGAGCAGCAGGACGAGGTAGAGCCCGTTAGCTGCGGCGAGGGTCGCCTCGGCCCGCAGTGTGCCGGCCATCAGCAGGCCGATCCCGCAGAAGCACGCGGTGCCGAGCAGCACGAGAACGACGGTTGCGCCGGCTGCCCTCACGCCGCCACTCGGTCGCCACCCGAGAGCGAGGCCGACACCGCACAGCAACACCGTCTGGAGAGACTCGACCACCAGCACGCCGAGGGTCTTCGCGGTGAGCAGCACCCCACGTGGCAGGGGTGAGGCACCGAGTCGCTTCAGCACGCCGTACGAGCGCTCGAAGCCGGTCGCGATGGCGAGCCCAGTCATCGACGTCGACATCACCGCGAGCGCGAGCACGCCAGGGACGAGGAAGTCGAGCGGATCGTCGGCGCCGGTCTCGAGAAGATCGACAGAGGCGAAGAACGCGAGCAGCACGATCGGGATGACCATCGTGAGCAGGAGGCTCTCGCCGCGACGCAGGGTGAGCCGCAGCTCCATCACGGTCTGCGCCCGCAGCATGCGGGCGACCGGCGCGGCGCCGGCGCGCGGCGAGTGGTCGAGTCGGCTCATGTCCGGAGGTCTCTGCCGGTGAGGTCGAGGAAGACGTCCTCCAGGGTGCGGCGGTCCAGCGAGATCTCGACGATGCGCACGCCCCGCGCAGCGCACCACGTCGTGACGGCGGCCAGGGCGTCGGCGTCCGCGCCGCCTGACACGAGATAGCTGCCCGGCCGAACCTCTTCGGCGCGAAGGCCGTGGGGCAACCCCGTGCTCAAGTCGTCGAGGTCGAGCCCAGGCGATGCCGTGAAGCGCAACGAGCCCTCTGCTCCCGAGCTGGTCAGCTCGGCCGGCGTGCCGCGGGCGACGACCTGGCCTTGGTCGATGATGACGACCTCGTCGGCCAGCTCCTCGGCCTCGTCCATCGCGTGCGTCGTGAGCAGCACTGTGACGCCGTCCTCGCGCAGGGCACGCACCATCTCCCACGCCGCCAGCCGAGCCTGCGGGTCGAGCCCTGCGGTCGGCTCGTCGAGCAGCACCAGCTCGGGGCGACCGACGACTGCCATGGCAAGCGACAGCCGCTGCCGCTGACCGCCCGAGAGCCGCCGGTACGGCGTGCGCGCCACGTCCTGGAGGGCCAGCACCTCGAGCAGCATCTCGGGATCGAGCGGGTGGGCGTGCAGCGCAGCCACCAGCCGGAGCATCTCCGCCGGGCGGGCGCCGGGATAGACCCCACCGGACTGCAGCATCACGCCGACTCGCGGAGCAAGGGCGCGTCGGTCACGACGCGGATCGAGCCCCAGGACCCGGACTTCGCCGGAGTCGGGCGCTCGGAAGCCCTCGCAGGTCTCCACCGTGGTGGTCTTGCCGGCACCGTTCGGACCCAGCAGGGCCAGCACTCGGCCCGGCTGCGCGTCGAAGGTCATGCCGTCGACGACGGCGCGACCGTCGTACCGCATGACCAGGTCGGCAACCTCGACGGCCGGTCCGGCAGCTGTCACGGCGAGTCGTCGTCAGGCGACGACGATGGTGCCCTTCATGCCGAGCGAAGCGTGCGGCTGGCAGAAGTACGGGTAGGTGCCCGCCTTGTCGAAGGTCACCTTGTGCGTGGCGCTGGCGTCGCTGAGGGTCGAGTTGCCGATCGGCGAGGCGGGGTCCTCCGTGCCGTCGCCGCCAGTCACTGTGTGGAAGCTGCCCTCGTTGGTCCACAGAACGGTGGCGCCGACCTTCACCTTCAGCTCGGCGGGGTCGAACGTGTTGGAGTTGAGCGCCTTCACTTCGGTGCCGCCGCCGGCCGGCGCGCTGGAGGCACCGCCCGATGCGGAAGCCCCACCAGAGGCGGACGCCCCGGTGCCGCCGCTCGGCTCGACGCTTTTCACCGGGAACACGGTGGGCTGGACCGAGGCACCGGGCACCGGCTTGGCGGTGTCCGGGTTGGCTTCGTCCCGGTTGGTGTCGCCGCACCCGGCGAGCAGGGGCGCCACCAGAAGTGCAGCGAGGACGGCGGAGCGGGTTCGGCGGCGCATGCGGTGCCTTCTCTTCCGGGGGCCCAGGGTGGCCACGTCGTACGACGGCGTGGGGAAGGATACGGCGTCCTGCAAAGCGCCACGAATTGGCCGGCCGGTCCCCATCCCGGCATCGCGAACCTGCTGGACTTCGTGTCGACCGACGTCACGGTCGACGGGACGGTGTACGCCGTCGTCGGCTCGGACGGGCCGGCGACCGGGGACGACGCCTCGACCGGGTCGGCCGGGGTCCCCGGCGTTGTGCTCCGCTCGACCCGGCGGGTGGCCAGCTAGCCCAGCGATTCCGAACTGGATTCGACCGGCGTCGGTAATTAGGGCACAATGACGTTGTGAAAATTGCGTCGAGAGTCGCCGAGGGCACGGACGGGCGCACCCGCGACCGGGTTGCCCGGCTCCTGCTCGAGCGCGGCCCGTCGACCGCCGCCGCGCTCGCTGCCGAGCTCGGCCTGAGCGCAGCGGGCATCCGTCGTCACCTCGACGCGATGCTGGCCGCTGGCACGATCGCCAGCCGTGAGGCCCGGGTCTACGGCCGCCGCAGCCGGGGACGGCCGGCGCGTCTGTTCGTGCTGACCGACGCCGGCCACGCCCAGGGGCCGACGACGTACGACGACATCGCCGTGCACGCGCTGCGCTACCTCGCGGAGACCGGCGGCGAGGCAGCGGTGCGCGCTTTCGCCGAGCAGCGGGTGTCCGCCGTCGAGCAGCGCTACGCCGATCTGGTCGAGGCCGCACCGGAGGCCGACCGGGCGACTGTGCTGGCCGAAGCGCTGACTGCTGACGGCTTCGCGGCCGGTGTGCGCTCCGGACCGTCCGGCCTGCAGCTGTGTCAGCACCACTGCCCGGTGCAGCACGTGGCCGCGGAGTTCCCCCAGCTGTGCGAGGCCGAGACCGCGGCGTTCAGCCGACTGCTCGGCACGCACGTCCAGCGCCTCGCCACCATCGCCCACGGCGACGGCGTCTGCACCACCCACATCCCGCACGCCCCTGCACCTGTCGGAGGGATCCCCCAGTGACGATCGACAACACCCGCGAGCTCGAAGGTCTCGGGACCTACAAGTTCGGGTGGTCGGACTCAGACGCCGCCGGCGCCAACGCGCGGCGCGGCCTCGACGAGGACGTCGTACGCAACATCTCTGCGCTGAAGAACGAGCCGGAGTGGATGCTCACGCTGCGCCTGAAGGGCTTGCAGCTCTTCGGCAAGAAGCCGATGCCCACGTGGGGCTCGGACCTGTCCGGCATCGACTTCGACAACATCAAGTACTTCGTCCGCTCGACGGAGAAGCAGGCCGAGTCGTGGGACGAGCTGCCGGCCGACATCAAGAACACCTACGACCGGCTCGGCATCCCCGAGGCCGAGAAGGCCCGCCTCATCGGCGGAGTGGCGGCACAGTACGAGTCGGAAGTGGTTTACCACAAGATTCGCGAGGATCTCGAGGTGCAGGGTGTCCTCTTCCTCGACACCGACACCGCGCTGCGTGAGCACGAGGATGTCTTCCGCGAGTACTTCTGCTCGGTGATCCCCGTGGGGGACAACAAGTTCGCTGCGCTCAACACCGCGGTCTGGTCAGGTGGGTCGTTCATCTACGTGCCCAAGGGCGTCAAGGTCGACATCCCGCTGCAGGCCTACTTCCGCATCAATACCGAGAACATGGGCCAGTTCGAGCGCACGCTGATCATTGCCGACGAGGGCTCGTCGGTGCATTACGTAGAGGGCTGCACCGCGCCCGTCTACTCGTCGGACAGCCTGCACTCGGCCGTCGTCGAGATCGTCGTGAAGAAGGACGCCCACGTCCGCTACACGACCATCCAGAACTGGTCCAACAACGTCTACAACCTGGTGACCAAGCGCACCTCCGTCGACGCAGGCGGCCGCATGGAGTGGATCGACGGCAACATCGGCTCGAAGGTCACCATGAAGTACCCCGCGTGCTACCTGCTGGGCGAGCACGCATACGGCGAGACGCTCTCCGTTGCCTTTGCCGGAGAGGGTCAGCACCAGGACGCAGGCGCGAAGATGGTGCACGCGGCGCCGCACACCTCAAGCCAGATCATCAGCAAGTCTGTCGCGCGCGGCGGCGGTCGTACGTCGTACCGCGGCCTGGTCCAGGTGCAGGAGGGCGCGCACGGCTCGAAGTCGAGCGTGCGGTGCGACGCACTGCTCACCGACGCGATCAGCCGCTCGGACACCTACCCGTACGTCGACGTCCGCGAGGACGATGCGTCGATCGGCCACGAGGCGACGGTCAGCAAGGTCGGCGAGGACCAGCTCTTCTACCTGATGCAGCGCGGCATGACGGAGAACGAGGCCATGGCGATGATCGTGCGCGGCTTCGTCGAGCCGATCGCGCGCGAGCTGCCGATGGAGTACGCCCTCGAGCTCAATCGGCTGATCGAGCTGCAGATGGAAGGCTCGGTCGGCTAGTGAGCGATCCCGTGACCCCCGGCACCTCAGTGACGACGACCGGCGCGCTGGTGCCGGCTCTGTCGAAGGCGCAGCGCACGCTCTCGCGCGACGTCGCTGACTTCCCCATGCCCACCGGGCGTGAGGAGGAGTGGCGCTTCACCCCGCTAGACCGGCTCCGCGGTCTGCTCGACGGCACTGCGACGACCGACGGCGGCTTCTCGGTCGCCTGGGACGGCCCGTCCGGCGCCACCATCGGCCGGGTGCCGCGCAACGACCCCCGGGTCGGCTCGGCCTTCCTCCCCAGCGACCGCGCCGCTGCTATCGCGCTGGCGCGGGTGGCGGAGCCACTGCTCGTCAACGTGCCGGCGCACACGGAGCTCGACGCCCCGGTGCGCATCACGGTGAAGGGCGAGGGCGGCACGTCGTACGGCCACCTGGTCGTCGAGGTCGGCGCGTTCGCTCGCGCGACAGTGGTGCTGGACCACGTCGGCACGGGCTTCTTCTCCGCCAACGTCGAGTGCCTTGTCGGCGACGGCGCGAGCCTCACCTTCGTCAGCCTGCAGGACTGGGACCGCGACGCCGTCCACCTCGGCCACCATGTGGTGCGCGTCGGCCGGGATGCGACCTTTCGCGGCTTCGCGGTCACCCTCGGCGGCGACGTCGTGCGCCTCGCACCGAGCATCACCTACGCCGGCTCCGGCGGCGACGCCGAGCTCTACGGCCTGTTCTTCGCCGACGAGGGCCAGCACCTCGAGCACCGGGTCTTCGTCGACCACACGGAGCCGCACTGCCGCAGCAGGGTTGTCTACAAGGGCGCACTGCAGGGCGCGGAGGCGCACGCCGTGTGGATCGGTGACGTCTTCATCGGCAAGGACGCCGTCGGCACCGACACCTACGAGCTCAACCGCAACCTCGTGCTCACCGACGGGGCACGCGCCGACTCGGTGCCCAACCTCGAGATCGAGACCGGCGAGGTCGCGGGCGCGGGGCACGCATCAGCCACTGGTCGCTTCGACGACCTGCAGCTGTTCTACCTGCAATCCCGTGGCATCGCCGCGGACGAGGCGCGACGACTGGTCGTCCGCGGCTTCTTCGCCGAGGTGATCGACCGCATCGACGTGCCCGAGCTGCGCGACCGGCTGGTGCAGGCGGTCGACGACGAGCTCGCCGGGGCGGTGCTCTAGCTCATGGCCGACTTCGTCCGCGCCTGCTCCGTCGACCAGGTGCCCGAGAAGACCGCGCTGCGGGTGATGATCAGCGGCACTGCTGTCTGCATCGTGCGCAGTGAGGGTGAGTTCTACGCCCTGCACGACGTGTGCTCCCACGCCGACGTACCCCTCTCCGAGGGCGACGTCGAGAACGGCACGATCGAGTGCTGGCTGCACGGCTCCCGGTTCGACCTGATCTCGGGCCGGCCCACCGGGCTGCCGGCCACCCGGCCAGTCCCTGTCTACCCCGTCAAACGCGATGGCGACGACCTGCTCGTCCGCCTCGAGGAGTCCTAAAGATGTCAGTGCTCGAGATCTCCGACCTCCACGTCTTCGTGGCCGACACCGAGATCCTCTCCGGTGTCGACCTCACCATCCGGGCCGGTGAGACCCACGCGCTCATGGGTCCCAACGGCTCCGGCAAGTCGACCCTCGCCTATGCCATCGCCGGCCACCCGAAGTACACCGTCACCGGCGGCACGGTCACCCTCGACGGCGCCGACGTCCTGGCGATGTCGGTCGACGAGCGGGCCCGGGCCGGGCTCTTCCTGGCCATGCAGTACCCCGTCGAGGTGCCCGGTGTCTCGGTGTCCAACTTCCTGCGCACTGCCGCCACCGCGATCCGAGGCGAGGCACCCAAGCTGCGCCTCTGGGTCAAGGAGCTCAAGACCGCCATGGCGGCGCTTGAGATGGACCCGGTCTTCGCCGAGCGCAACGTCAACGAAGGGTTCTCCGGCGGCGAGAAGAAGCGCCACGAGATCCTCCAGCTCGAGCTGCTGCAGCCCAAGATCGCCGTGCTCGACGAGACCGACTCCGGCCTCGATGTCGACGCCCTGCGCGTCGTCAGCCAGGGCGTCAACCGGCTGCGCCAGAAGGGCGAGATGGGCACGCTGCTCATCACGCACTACACCCGGATCCTGCGTTACATCGAGCCGGACTTCGTCCATGTCATGTTCGACGGCCGGATCGTGCAGGAGGGTGGCCCCGAGCTCGCGCAGATCCTCGAGGACAAGGGTTACGAGCACCTGCGACCCGCGGTCCCAGCCTCGTGACGGCACTCGACGTCGAGCGCATCCGCAAGGACTTCCCGATCCTGTCGCGCGAGGTCAACGGCCGACCGCTCGTCTACCTCGACAGCGCCGCGTCCTCGCAGCGCCCACAGATCGTGCTCGACGCGATGAGCGACTACTACGAGCACCACCACGCCAACGTGCACCGCGGCATCTACACCCTCGCCGAAGAAGCGACAGCGATGTACGAAGGCGCCCGCGACGCGGTGGCGGCACTGCTCAACGCGCCCGACCGCAGCGAGGTCGTCTTCACGAAGAACGTGACAGAGGCCTTCAACCTGGTGGCGCGATCGCTCGGTGACGCGCCCGCGGGATCCCGGCTGCATGTCGGACCAGGCGACGAGATCCTCATCACCGAGATGGAGCACCACTCCAACATCGTGCCCTGGCAGCTTCTCGCCCAGCGCACCGGGGCGACCCTGCGCTGGCTCGGCATCACCGATGAGGGCCGCCTCGACCTGGCTCAGCTCGACGACCTGCTCACCGATCGCACCCGGATCGTCTCCTTCACCCTGCAGAGCAACCTCCTCGGCACGATCAACCCGACATCGCAGATCGTCCGTCGGGCGAAGGAGGTCGGCGCGCTCGTCCTCGTCGACGCAGCACAAGCGGTGCCGCACTCGGTGGTCGACGTGCAAGAGCTCGGTGTCGACCTGCTCGGCTTCACGGGGCACAAGGCGCTGGGCCCGACCGGGATCGGCGTGCTGTGGGCCCGGCGCGAGCTCCTGGAGGAGCTGCCGCCGTTCCTCGGTGGCGGCGAGATGATCGAGACGGTCTCGATGGCGAAGGCGACATACGCTGCGCCGCCGCACAAGTTCGAAGCCGGCACCCCGATGATCGCCGAGGCGGTCGGGCTGCACGCCGCCGTCGACTACCTCCGCGAGGTCGGCCTCGACACCATCCGAGCCCACGAGAAGGAGCTCACCAGCTACGCCCTCGACGCGCTCTCGGAGGTGCCGGGGCTCGCGGTCGTGGGCCCGCGCACCGCGATCGGCCGCGGCGGGGCCATCAGCTTCACCATGGCCGAGCTGCACCCGCACGACATCGGACAGGTGCTCGACGAGCTGGCGATCGCCGTACGCGTCGGGCAGCACTGCGCGGCACCGGTCTGCCGGCGCCTTGGCGTGCCTGCCACCACGCGAGCGTCGTTCTACCTCTACACGACGACGGCGGAGATCGACGCGCTCGTCGAGGGTCTGCACCACGTACGCCGATTCTTCCGGGTGGCGTGAGGATGCAGCTCGAGTCGATGTACCAGGAGATCATCCTCGACCACTACCGGCGGCCCAAGCACAAGGGCCTTACCGACCCGTTCGACGCTGAGGTGCACCACATCAACCCCACCTGCGGGGACGAGCTGACGCTGCGGGTCCGCCTCGACGGCGACACCGTGGCCGAGGTGAGCTACGACGGAAGCGGCTGCTCCATCAGCCAGGCGTCGGCGTCGGTGATGACCGAGCTGGTCATCGGCCGCACCATCGAGGAGGGGCTCCGCACGGCCGAGAACTTCCTCACCCTCATGCAAGGCCAGGGCAAGATCGAGCCGGATGAAGACGTGCTGGAGGACGCCGTGGCGTTCGCCGGTGTCGCCCGCTATCCCGCCCGAGTCAAGTGTGCCCTGCTCGGTTGGATGGCCTGGAAGGACGCGACGGCACGAGCCGTCGCTCAGAAGGAGAGCGCATGAGTGACACCCCGACGATCGCTGACCTGACCGAGGCGATGCGCGACGTCGTCGACCCGGAGATCGGCATCAACATCGTCGACCTCGGCCTGGTCTACGGGATCAGCGTCGACGCCGAGAACGTCGCGACGCTCGACATGACCCTGACGTCAGCAGCCTGCCCGCTGACCGACGTGATCGAGGACCAGAGCCGGTCGGCGCTCAAGGACATGGTCAGCGACGTGCGGATCAACTGGGTGTGGATGCCGCCGTGGGGCCCGGACAAGATCACCGACGACGGCCGCGAGCAGATGCGTGCACTGGGGTTCAACGTCTAATGAAGCCCCGTGCTGACCGCTACTGATCTGGAGCTGCGGGCGGGCGCGCGATCTCTCATCGCGCATGCCGCCATCCGGGTCGGGCCGGGGGACCGGGTGGGCCTGGTCGGCCGCAACGGCGCCGGGAAGACGACCCTGCTGCGCGTGCTGGCGGGTGAGGGCCTGCCGGCCGCCGGCGCCGTAACCCGGTCAGGGGAGATCGGCTACCTGCCCCAGGATCCGCGCACCGGCGACCTCGACCAGCTGGCCCGCGACCGGATCCTGTCCGCTCGTGGGCTCGACACGCTCACCGCTGACCTGCGAGCGGCCGAGATCGGGATGGCCGACGAGGACCCCGATCGCCGTGATGCCGCCGTACGCCGGTACGGCCGGCTCGAGGACCGCTTCCACGTGCTCGGCGGGTGGGCCGCCGAGAGCGAGGCAGCCTCCATCGCCAGCTCGCTCGGGCTCCCGGACCGGGCGCTGGCCCAGCCTCTGGGCACCCTCTCGGGGGGACAGCGCAGGCGGGTCGAGCTGGCCCGCATCCTCTTCTCCGGAGCGGACACACTTCTGCTCGACGAGCCGACCAACCACCTCGACGCCGACTCGATCACCTGGTTGCGGGACTTCCTGCGCACGCACAAGGGCGGCCTGGTCATCGTCAGTCACGACGTCGACCTGCTCGAGCACGTGGTCAACAAGGTGCTCCACCTCGATGCCACCCGGGCCGAGCTCGACACCTACAACGTCGGGTGGAAGGCCTACCTGCTGCAGCGCGAGACCGACGAGCGCCGGCGCAAGCGGGAGCGCTCCAACGCAGAGCGGCAGGCTGCCGTGCTGAAGGCCCAGGCCGACTCGATGCGGGCCACCGCGACGAAGGCGAAGGCGGCACACAGCATGGACCGCCGCGCGGAGCGGCTGCTCGGCGGCCTGCAAGCGACTCGGCAGGCGGACAAGGTGGCCCGGATCCGCTTCCCGGAGCCGGCGCCGTGCGGGCGCACGCCGTTGACCGCGACCGGGCTGTCGAAGTCCTACGGCTCGCTCGAGGTCTTCACCGACGTCGACCTCGCCGTCGACCGCGGTTCGCGGGTGGTCATCCTCGGGCTAAACGGGGCGGGCAAGACGACGTTGCTGCGACTGCTGGCTGGGGTGGAGGCGCCGGACACCGGCGAGGTGCTGCCGGGTCACGGGCTGCGGATGGGCTACTACGCGCAGGAGCACGAGACACTGGACGTGGACCGCAGTGTCTTGGACAACCTCCGCTCGGCCGCCCCCCCGTCGGCGACGGACGCTGAGCTGCGCAAGGTGCTGGGCGCTTTTCTCTTCTCCGGCGACACCGTGCAACAGCCCGCCGGCACGCTGTCCGGTGGAGAGAAGACGCGCCTCGCGCTGGCCGCTCTCGTCATGTCCTCGGCCAACGTCCTCTTGCTGGACGAGCCGACGAACAACCTCGACCCAGCCAGCCGCGAGGAGATCCTGCGCGCGCTGACGACGTACGCCGGTGCGGTCGTCCTCGTCACCCACGACGAGGGTGCGGTGCACGCGCTGGCCCCCGAGCGAGTGATCCTCCTGCCCGACGGCGTGGAGGACACCTGGAGTGACGACCTGGCGGATCTGGTAGCGCTCGCCTGACGCGAGCTCGGTCGGTTGGCCCGTTGGCCTCCGGCCGAGGTTGCGGCATGATCGGGGCTTCGGGACGAAGGGAACTGCAGTGGCAGACGACCTGAAGAAGGGCAGCCGAATTACCGGCGCCGCGCGTGACAAGCTCGCTGTCGAGCTCCGCAAGAAGTACGACGGGGGTCACAGCATCCGTCGCTTGGCTGATGCGCACGGTCGGTCCTACGGCTTCGTGCACCGCATCCTCAGCGAGTCCGGGCTGCCGCTCCGCGGGCGTGGCGGAGCGACACGAGGGAAGAACAAGCGATAAAGCCGTGCGTCGCAAGGGAAGTTGACGCGCACACAACGAATGTTGCCGTCGCGACGGCTGCGGACCAACGAATTTCCGTCGACATGCCCTCGGCGTGTTGAGCATGCGTCTGCGCGACGGCGCTTCATCATTCTCGACAGGGAAGCGACACACGTTCGCCTCCACCGGTCGAGGAGGGTTGCGGGATGGCCGCAGCAAAGCCCGCGGCGAAGAAGTCCGCCGCAAAGAAGACGACAGCACGCAAGCCAGCAGCAAAGAAGTCCACCGCGGCGCGCAAGCCAGCGGCCAAGAAGACCACGGCGGCGCGCAAGACCACCGCCAAGAAGACCACGGCGCGCAAGCCGGCAGCCAAGAAGTCGACGGCGCGCAAGACAACCGCTCGCAAGGCTCCAGCCAAGCGGACGGCAGCCAAGAAGGCGTAGTAGCAGCGCAGCTCTGCCGTCCAACGGCCACGTCCACTCCAGGACGTGGCCGTTGGCGTGTGCGGTGGTGCCGAGATGTGCACGGGAGCCCGACCGGGGAGAATGTCCTATCGACGACGACGAAACGGGTGGCATGAGCCAGGACAGCTGGGTGACCGATGCAGGACTGCGACTGGATGTCGCAGGCCCGGTGGCCACGGTCACGCTGTGCCGGCCGGAGCGCCGTAACGCGCAGACACCCGCGATGTGGATCGCGCTGGCCCGCATCGGACGCGAGCTCGCCGGTGACATCCGCGTCGTGGTGCTCCGCGGTGAGGGACCCAGCTTCTCCGCCGGCCTCGACCTCGCGATGTTCACGCTGGCGGGTCTGCCCGACACCCTCACGTTCGTCGAGATCGCTGCGCTCGGCGACGTCGAAGCAGAGGCGGTCATCGCCGGCTTCCAGGAGGCCTTCGCCTGGTGGCGCAGACCCGACCTCGTGAGCGTCGCTGCAGTTCAGGGCCACGCGGTGGGCGCGGGATTCCAGCTCGCCTTGGCCTGCGACCTGCGAGTGCTGGCCAGCGACGCCCAGCTGTCGATGGCGGAGACCACGCGGGGCATCGTCCCCGACCTCGGCGGCACCAAGCCGCTCGTCGATCTCGTCGGCTACTCACGTGCACTCGAGATCTGCGTCACCGGCCGGCGGGTCGGGGCCGAGGAGGCGCGGCGCATCGGCTTGGCCGAGCTCGTCGTGGACCCGGACCAGCTCGACGCGGCCGTCACAGACCTCGTGGCAGCACTCTTGGCGCCGCTGCGCGATGCGGTGGTGGAGACCAAGGCACTGCTCCGTGGCGCCAGCAGCCGAACGTACGAGGACCAGGTGATAGCGGAACGCCAGGCACAGCTGCGGCGCCTCCGCGACCTCGCCGGAACAGGGGAGTAGGCGTGGATCTCTCGCTCACGGAGGATCAGCAGGCGGTGCGCACCGCGGCTCGCCAGTGGGTCGACACCGTCGTCGTGCCGCAGGCACTGGACAACGACCGGACAGAGCGCTTCCCGGCTGAGGCATTGGCTGGTCTGCGCAGTGCCGGCTGGCTAGGCATGTCCATCCCGGAGTCCTACGGCGGCGGCGGCGCCGACGCACTGAGCTACGCCTTGTTCATCGAAGAGCTCGGCCGTGGCGACGGGAATGTCCGGTCGATCGTGACCGTGCATCTGGGCCTCGTGGCCGGCAGCATCGCGCGGTGGGGCTCGGAGGAGCAGAAGCAGCGGTGGCTCCCGCAGATGGCGACGGGGGAAGCACTCGGCTGCTTCTGCCTGACCGAGCCGGACCACGGCAGCGACCCCTCGTCATTGCAGTCGACTGCGGTGCGGGAGGGAGACGGCTACCGACTCAACGGGCAGAAGATCTTCATCACCAACGGCGGTATCGCCGGTGTCGCGCTGGTCATGGCACGCACCGGCGGCCCGGGAGCGAAGGGCGTGAGCGCCTTCCTCGTCCCGACGAACGCCGCGGGATGGTCGGCCACCCCGATCCACGGCAAGCTCGGGCTGCGCTCCTGCGACACCGCGGCGGTGAGCCTCGATGACGTCGTCGTCGGCGCCGAAGCGCTGCTCGGCGAGGAGGGCGACGGCATCAAGGTCGCGCTGTCGGCGCTCGACGACGGCCGTTTCGGACTGGCTGCCGCGTGCACCGGGCTGGCGCAGGCCTGCCTGGACCAGATGGTCGCGTACTCCACCCAGCGGCGGCAGTTCGGCAGGCCGATCGCCGCCTTCCAGCTGATCCAGGAGCTGATCGCCGACACCGCGGTCGACGTGGCCGCTGCCCGACTGCTCGTGTGGCAGATCGCCGACCGCAAGCAGCGCGGTGAGCGGCATACCCTGGAGAGCTCGATGGCGAAGTACTTCGCCTCCGAAGCCGCGGTGCGCGCCGCCAACGCTGCGGTGCAGGTCCATGGGGGATACGGCTACATCGACGAGTTCCCCGTGGGGAAGTTCCTGCGCGATGCTCGGGTTACCACGTTGTACGAGGGCACCAGCCAAATCCAGAAGCTGCTCATCGGTCGGGCCCTCACCGGCGAGTCAGCCTTCCTCTAGGGAGCACGGCCCATCTCCGACTGGCAGACACTTCACTCCTTCCGCACCGACCGCACGGTGGTCCAGAAGAAGATCACCCGCGACCTGGTGCGGCGGGTCATCGGCTTCGCCGCTCCCTACCGCCGCGACCTCGTGTGCTTCCTCGTGCTGGTGGTCGCCGCGTCGATGACGACGGTAGCTCCGGCTCTGCTCTTCAAGAAGCTGCTCGACGACGCGATCCCACAGGGCGACCGGGGCCTGGTGACGACCATCGCACTCGTCGTTGCCGGCCTGGCGCTCTTCGACGCGGTCATCTCGCTCTTCACCCGCTACTTCTCCTCGCGGATCGGCGAGGGCCTGATCTACGACCTGCGCAGCGCGGTGTTCGAGCACGTCCAGCGGATGCCGATCGCCTTCTTCACCCGGACCCAGACCGGGGCGCTCGTCAGTCGGCTCAACAGCGATGTGATCGGCGCGCAGCAGGCCTTCACCTCGACGTTGTCCGGGGTGGTTTCCAACGCGATCGGCCTGATCGTCACCGTCTCCGTGATGGCCAGCCTCTCCTGGCAGATCACCCTGCTGTCGCTCGTCCTGCTGCCCGTGTTCATCCTGCCGGCCCGCCGGGTGGGCACCCGGCTGCAGACGATCACGCGGGAGGGCATGGTCCTCAACGCTGAGATGAACAACACCATGACGGAGCGCTTCAACGTCTCCGGTGCGCTCCTGGTGAAGCTGTTCGGCAGGCCGCAGGACGAGGCGGAGTCCTTCCGCGGCCGAGCGGGTCGGGTGCGCGACATCGGCCTCCGCTCGGCGATGTACAGCCGCACCTTCTTCGTGGCACTCACGCTGGTCGCCTCGATGGCCACCGCCCTGGTCTACGGCCTGGGGGGGCACCTGGCGATCGACGGGAGCATCTCCGACGGCGACGTGGTCGCCCTTGCCACGCTCCTCACGCGGCTCTACGGCCCGCTCACGGCGCTGTCCAACGTCCGGGTGGACGTCATGACGGCGCTGGTCAGCTTCGAGCGGGTCATCGAGGTGCTCGACCTGCCGCCGCTGATCGCGGACCGTCCAGGAGCCATCGCGCTGCCGAGCGGTGCCGCGTCCATCGAGTTCGACCACGTCGACTTCCGCTATCCGACGCCGGACGAGGTCTCCCTGGCCTCCCTGGAGTCCGTGGCGATCACTGACAGCGGGCGCTCTGCGCAGGTCCTGCACGACGTGAGCTTCACCGCGCAGACCGGTCAGATGATCGCGCTCGTCGGCCCTTCTGGCGCGGGGAAGACCACGATCTCCATGTTGCCGACCCGGATGTACGACGTGCAGGCCGGATCGGTTCGCATCGGTGGCGTCGACGTACGTGACGTGACCTTGGCATCGCTCGGGGCCGCGGTAGGCGCCGTCACCCAGGAGGCCCATCTCTTCCACGACACGATCCGCGCCAACCTGCGCTATGCCAAGCCTGACGCCACAGTCGAACAGCTCGACCAGGCCTGCCGGGACGCGCAGATCTTCGACTTGATCTCTTCCCTGCCCGACGGCTACGACACGGTCGTCGGTGACCGGGGCTACCGGCTCTCCGGTGGGGAGAAGCAGCGCATCGCCATTGCCCGCCTGCTGCTCAAGGCACCGGGCATCATGATCCTGGACGAGGCGACTGCCCACCTCGACAGCGAGAGCGAGCTCGCGGTCCAGCTGGCCCTGCGAACCGCTCTGCGCGGACGCACGTCGCTGGTCATCGCCCACCGCCTGTCGACCATCCGCGAGGCCGACCTCGTCCTCGTCATCGACGCGGGCCGGGTCGTCCAGCAGGGGACACACGACGAGCTGGTCGCCCCGGGCGGCCTCTACGCCGAGCTCTACCAGACGCAGTTCGCCCGGCAGACCGTCGCCTGAGGCTCAGGCGATCGGCACGGGGCAGACGTACGGCGTCTCGCGCACTGCGGGCTGGCGGCTGGCAGTCGCGCTCGGGTCGAAGACGACCGAGACGGAGCGCCCGAGGAACCGGGTGTCCTTCTCGGCCACCTTGTCCTTGTTGAAGCGCAGGATGTCGAAGCCGCGTGCGGTGTAGTCCAGCGAGTAGACGATCTCGTTGTTGAGCCAGTAGGCCGAGGAAGTATGTCCCGGCAGGGGCGTGAAGTAGCCCTTCTCCACGATCTCGCCGGTCTTGGTGACCTCGAGGAACCGGGTGCCGAAGCCGTACCACGCCATTGCCACGATGCCGCCGTTCTTGAAGTCCGGCCGCGGCTTGAACCAGTGGCCGCAGTACTCGTTGACCGGCGACTTGCCGTCGGTCTGCAGGCCCTGTTCGAGGTAGAAGGAGCTGACGTGGCGGAAGCGTCCGGTCTTCTGCCAGCCCTTGGTGTCGAGCACCTGGAAGCTGCCGAGCTTCTCGTCGCTGCAGAGCGACTCCTCGGTGCCGGCCAGCACGAAGCGGTCGGTGCCGCCCTGGGGCCACTCGACACCGTGGGTGTAGTAGGCACCCGACTCCATCGCGCCGGTGGCCAGCCGCCGCGGCTTGAGCGGGTTGGTGCGCACGTCGATGTAGGTCACCGGGTTGGTGGCCGTCAGCAGCAGCCCGGGCTTAATCTCGGTGAGGTCGTGTCCGTCGACCCCGCTGTTGCCGACCACCTTGGGGTTGGCCGGGTCACGCAGGTCGGTGATGGTGCCTTCGCTGCCGTAGATGAAAGAGCAATCGAGGGCGCAGGTGTTGGTGTGGTCCGCGGCTCCGCGCAGCGCGGCTTTCAGGGTCGGCAGGCGCGGGTTGGTGACGTCTACGACGTAGAGGATGCCGTGGTAGGACTGCCCGGCGATGAGGATCCTGCCGTTGGTGTCGATGTCCTCCCGCTCCTGGTTAGGGGTGTGCGGGAGGGCGGTGGTGCCCATCGGGACGGGGACCAGCGGGTTCCTGACGTCGTACACCGTCAGGCCCTTGGCGGTCAGCACGTAGAACGTCTTGCCGAACAACCGCCCGCCAGCCGTGTCGCTGTCCAGCGGGATGCTGCCCAGGTAGTCGATGTTGCTGGTCTTGAAGAATCCCGGACCCGGCTCGGCCTGCGACCCGGTCGTCACGCACAGGGTGGCCAGCAGAGACAGGACGGCGAGGAGGCGTAGGCGCATGGTTCTGCGATTCGCTGCCGACCTGTGCATGTCCTGCCGCGCCGACCGCTGCTAGTGGGGCTCGCTGGACATCCACACCAGGATGTCCAGCAGCCGCAGGGTGGTCAGGTTGGCACCCTGGTCGGCGGCGACATCGACCAGCCGGGAGAGCTCTGCGGACTCGGCCTGGAGGTCTGCGCGCATCTGCGCGCACAGCAGGGTCATGAAGTCGACCCAGGAGCGCTTGCCCGCGCGCGCCACAGCGCCCGGCGCGGTGTACGCGGTCCAGATGCGCGAGTCGTAGAGCGGTACGAGGTCCGGGCGCTTGCGGTGCAGCACCTTGGACAGAATCGTGCCCCGCACGCCGTGACCGGAGTAGCGCGGATGGTCCAGGTCGGCGAAGCACTGAGCGACCAGCGCGATGCCCGCGTCGTCGGTGTCGGCCAACGACGTCGGCGGCAACCCGGACAGCCCGGCGGAGAGGTCGGGCAGCATCGTGCGCAGCAACTCGAAGCGGGCGAGGTCGACGTGCGCGCCGAGCAGGCTCGGGGCAAGCAGGTCGCCGTCGACCAGCGCCGTGGACGAGTTGGTGACGAGCGTGTCGTACGCCGGGTACGCGTAGCCGCCTGCGGGGTCCAGGTAGGTCAGCAGCAGCTCGTCCGGGTCCTCGACGACGAGAGTGCCGGCACACAGGCTGATGGGCATCGCTGGTCCTTCCTCTACAGGGCGCGCAGGGCGCCCCCGTCGACCGGAACGAGAGATCCGGTGACGTACGACGCGGCGGGGGAGAGCAGGAAGGCAGCGACTCGGCCCAGCTCGGCTGGCTCGCCGTAGCGCCGAAGCGGGATGCCGGCTTCGTTCGCGGTCCGTGCACCGGCAGCATTACCGGTCGCCTCGTCGAGCTCGGCGACCCGATCCGTCGCGATGCGCCCGGGCAGTACGGCGTTGACCCGCACCCCACTGGGACCCAGCTCGTCGGCCAGCTGCTTCGTCACCATGGCGAGGCCTGGTCGCAGCCCGTTGCTCGCGGCAAGTCCGCCGATGGGCGACTTCGCGGAGCCGGAGAGCACGAGGCAGAGAGCACCGCCGTCGGTGAGCACGCCACCGACGGTGCGCGCGAGTCGCAGCGGCCCCAGGAAGACGGTCTCGAAGCTGGTCCGCCACGCGTCATCGGAGAGGTCCATCGCCGAGCCGATCGGCGGACCACCCACGCTGATCAGCGCCCCGTCGAGGCGCCCGTGATGCTCCAGCGCAGCGTCCACGAGTCGTTGGGCGGTGTCGGCGGCGGCGAGATCGCCCTGGACCGTGTGCACGTGGGTCGCACCGATGGAGGTCGGGGTCGTCCGGGCACCGATCACGACATCGGCACCTTCAGCGAGCAGCACCGCTGCGGTGGCACGCCCAAGTCCCCGTGATCCACCCGAGACGATGAAGCAGCGCCCTCCCAGCCCGAGGTCCATGCACCCAGACTAGGGCTAGCTGATCCTCCAGGTCTGCTCGGTGGTCGCCGTGTCGAGCAGCCCCGGCCCGACTCCGATGGGGCGCGTGCCGAAGGCCGGCTCCACCACGTCGACGATGGACTCCATCTCGGTGAGCACGGCGCCGGCGCGGACTGCCTTGGGCAGGGCCTTCAGCGCCATGGACCAGGTCAGCGTGGACCCCGTGATGGCGAACTTCGGGGTGAGGATCTGACTGTCCGAACCGGTCGGGTCGGTCGCGCCGCCGCAGCCGACGAAGAGCAGGGCTTCGCCGAGGATGCCCGATGCCACCGTGCCCGGCGTGTAGCTGAAGGTGACGTCGCCGCAGCCCTCGACCTGCGCTGCGACTATGTAGCCGACGCCCGCCTGCTTGACCGGCGCGGCGCTCAGCGTCATCGATGCCACCAGGGTGGCAGGCACGTAGCGCTTCCCGGTGCCTTTGCCCAGCGTTGAGTAGCTGACTGACAGGATGTCGAAACCGCCGTTCGCGGGCTGGTCCTTCGGGTCCGCATAGCTGAAGGAGCCGGCGGAGGCCGGCGTGATCAGGGCTAGCGCGGCAAGGGCGGCGAGCGGGGCGAGGGTTCTACGCATGCCGGGAGGATTCGACGCGGGCGGGGGCCAGACCTGCCGGTCACGACCGTCGTACGGCGGACTCCACCAGGTCGAGCACGGCCTCGAGCTGGTCCGTGGGCAGCTCCATCGCGCGATGCATGACGAGACCATCGAGCAGCAAGGTGAGGAAGGAGACGAGGACGTCGACGCCGACGTCGTCGCGCACGACACCGGCCTCGCGACCGCGCTCGAGTCGGCTGGCGGCGGCAGCAGCGAGCGTGCGGCCGCGGATTTGCCACTGCTCCCGGAAGTCCGGGTCCGTGCGCATCCGCCGGGCCACCTCGAGCTGGGTGGACAGCCAGCCGGAGTCCCGTGCGCGGAGGTCGCGCATCACCTGGACCAGGCCGTGGTCGGCGACGACGGCGGCCATCTCTTCCGCGTCGTCGGTGGCGACGGCGAGGAAGAGCGTCTCCTTGTCGCGGAAGTGATGGAAGATCGCGCCGCGCGACAAGCGGGTCTCTGCTTCGAGCAGGCGGACCGTGGCGCCCTCGTAGCCGTGCGCGGCGAAGCAGCGGCGGGCTCCGTCGAGGATCTCGCGGCGGCGGGCGTCGAGGTGCTCCTGGCTGACCCGTGGCATAGGGCCACCCTAGCAAACCGTACGGTCGTCTTGCTTTAGCGCGTCCCCCGCCCTATGCTTGGTTCACCGCCTGGCCATCAGCATCCGAGCCGTACAGGAGCCACTGCCAATGAGCGACCCCGCCGTGAATGACACCGGCCTGTCCACCCCCACCGACCTGATCGAGGCCCTCTACCGACGGCTGCCCGAGCGTCTCGAGGTGGCTCGCCGGCGCCTTGGCCGGCCGCTGACCTATGTCGAGAAGATTCTGTTCAATCACATGCGCGATGCCGAGGGCCAGGGCATCGAGCGGGGTAAGGACTACGGCGAGTACTACCCGGACCGGGTGGCGATGCAGGATGCGACCGCGCAGATGGCGCTGCTGCAGTTCATGACGGCACGCCTGCCGAAGGTCGCGGTACCGAGCACCGTGCACTGCGACCACCTGATCCAGGCGTACGTCTCCGCCGAGAAGGATCTGGCGGTAGCTGTCGACACCAACAAGGAGGTCTACGACTTCCTGCGCGATGTCTCGGCCAAGTACGGCATCGGCTTCTGGAAGCCTGGGTCGGGGATCATCCACCAGGTGGTGCTGGAGCACTACGCGTTCCCCGGCGGGATGATGATCGGCACCGACTCGCACACCCCCAACGCCGGCGGACTCGGCATGGTGGCCATCGGCGTCGGCGGGGCGGACGCGGTCGACGTGATGACCGGCGGAACATTCGGTGTGCGCGTGCCGCAGCTCATCGGCGTGCACCTCACCGGCGAGCTCTCCGGCTGGACGAGCGCGAAGGACGTCATCCTCAAGCTGGCCGGCATCCTCACCGTCAAGGGCGGCACCGGTGCCATCGTCGAGTACTTCGGACCTGGGACCGCCTCGCTGTCCGCGACCGGCAAGGGCACGGCGTGCAACATGGGCGCTGAGCTCGGCGCGACGACGAGCGTCTTCCCGTACGACGAGCGGATGGCCGGCTACCTGAAGTCCACCGGCCGCGAGGCCTATGCCGACCTGGCCAACGCAGCGGCCGAGCACCTCCGGGCGGACGACGAGGTGGCCAGCGACCCGGAACGCTACTTCGACCGCGTCATCGAGATCGACCTGACCACGTTGGAGCCGCACATCGTCGGGCCGCACACGCCGGACCTCGCTCGACCCGTGTCTCAGATGGGCGCAGACGCTGTGCGCGAGAACTACCCGATCGAGATCTCCAGTGCGCTCGTGGGCTCCTGCACCAACTCCTCCTACGAGGACATCGGCCGCGCAACCCACGTGGCCCGCCAGGCGGCGGAGCACGGCGTCGTGTCTGCGGTGCCGTTGCTGATCACCCCAGGTTCGGAGCAGGTGCGCGCCACCATTGAACGGGATGGCCTGACCGCAGGTCTCGAGGCGATCGGCGCCACCGTGCTCGCCAACGCCTGCGGGCCGTGCATCGGTCAGTGGAAGCGAGACGACATCGCAGTGGGAGAGCGCAACTCCATCCTCACGTCGTACAACCGCAACTTCCCGAAGCGGAACGACGGCAACGCCGAGACGTTGGCCTTCATCGCCTCGCCGGAGATCGTGGTGGCGCAGGCGCTCGCCGGGCGGCTGGATTTCAACCCGATGACCGACACGCTCGTCGGCACCGATGGGGCGGCCTTCCGACTGTCGGCGCCGACCGGTGACGAGCTGCCGGCCAAGGGCTTCGATCCCGGAGAGCTCGGCTTCGTCGCTCCGCCCGCCGACGGATCGTCGGTCGAGGTGCGCGTCAGCCCAGACAGCGACCGGCTGCAGCTCCTGGAGCCGTTCCCGGCCTGGGACGGCCAGGACTACGTCGACCTGCCGTTGCTGCTCAAGGCCCAGGGCAAGTGCACGACGGACCACATCTCGGCGGCCGGTCCGTGGCTGAAGTACCGGGGCCACCTGGAGAACATCTCCGGCAACCTCTACCTCGGCGCCATCAACGCGTTCACCGGTGAGCCGGGCAAGGGAATCGACGTCCTCGACGGGACGGTCAAGCCTTTCCCGGAGATTGCCAAGCACTACGCGGAGTCCGGGATCGGCTGGGTCATGGTGGGTGATGAGAACTACGGCGAGGGATCGTCGCGAGAGCACGCGGCGATGGAGCCGCGCTACCGCAACGGCAAGGCGATCCTCGCCCGGTCCTTTGCGCGCATCGCGGAGACCAACCTCAAGAAGCAGGGCCTGCTGCCACTTACCTTCGCTGACGTGGCGTCGTACGACCTCATCCAGGCGACCGACCGCTTCGCCATCCGTGGCCTCGCCGATCTCGCGCCGGGCAAGCCCGTCGACGTGGAGCTCACGCACGCCGACGGCTCAATAGACCGATTCCCGTGCACGCACACGATGAGCGAGGAGCACATCGCCTGGTTCCGCGCCGGCAGCGCCCTCAACGTCCTCACCGCCGGATAGTCGTTGGCGCGCACAGAAAGTTCTTGAACGGTCAGCGGGGAGTCGCTAGGGTCTTTTCGCCTTCGCGTTGACCGGAAGCAGGGGGACAGCCCGTGCACAACGCTACCGCTACCGTGACCACCCGCTTCCGCATCGTAACGGCCCTCACTGGGCTGCTCGCTGTGCTCTTCATGGGGGAAGGCACTGCGTATCCGGGCGACCTCGCGGTGGTGTCCGCGAAGTCGGTCGCGCCGGGCGACGACGTGACCTCGTCGATAGCCCCCGGTCTCTCGCCGGGGCTGGCTGGTCGACCCAGCCCGAAACCGAAGCCCGGCCCCAAGCCCAGGCCGTCACCGAACCCGTCACCGAGCCCGTCCCCGAGCCCGTCACCGAGTCCGGAGCCGAGCCCCTCCCCGAGCCTGGAGCCGAGCCCGAGCCCCTCCCCGAGCCCGTCACCGAGCCCGAGTGCGTCACCGAGTCCGGAGCCGAGCCCGAGTGCGTCACCGAGCCCGGAGCCGAGCCCTTCACCGAACCCGTCCCCGAGTCCGTCGCCTGGGATCGCGGGATATCCGGTCCCCGCTTCGATCGCGGCGGACTGCTCCCGGCCGGTGGAGACCGAATTGATGGCCTTCTTCGCCACTGTCCCGGACCACTCGACGGTGCTCTTCCCCGAGTCGGCCTGCTATGGCATCGACGAGTCAATCTTCGTCGACGACCGGGTCGACCTCACCTTCGACGGCAATGGCAGCACCATGAGGACGCTGACCACTGGCACCCCGGCTCGCGCGTTCTGGAAGATCCGCGGCGGCGACGGCGTGGTGTTCACCGACATGACCTTGCGTGGCGAGCTCGACGTCGAGACCTGCCCGGACGCCATCTCGAGCTGCTCCTGGCCGCGCCAGCCGACCAACCTGGAGTGGCAGCACGGCTGGCACTTCCAGGGCGCGGTCAACTCGACGCTGAATCGGGTTGCGGCGT
>DATLOQ010000136.1:0-11398 GCA_035536235.1 Mycobacteriales bacterium | reverse complement strand
GTAGCCGTACGACGAGACGAGGTAGTCGGGGGACCAGCCCTGCGCTTGCGCCGTCTTGGTCAGCACGATTGGTGCGACCGGGTCGGTCAGCATGATGACAGTGTTGACGCCGGCTGCTCGCAGCCGGTTGACACCCGCCGTGGCCTGAGCCTGAGCCTGGGCGATGTCCGGGGTGTAACGGACCTCGGCCGCAATGGGGGCTGCGTTGCCCAGTGCTTTCACCAGCTCAGCGGCGATGGTGCGCGGGCCGGGCTGGTCGGCGACGACAAGGCCGTAGACGCGCCGGCCGTCGTAGCGGGTGTGGCCGGGAGGACCACCGCGCACCAGGCGCTGGGTGATGTAGTCCGCGAGGTGTCGCAGCTGCACCGAAGCGGTGGCGTACGGCGACCACACGTGCGGGTGGTGGCGGGCGTAGAAGCCGCTCTCGGAGAGGCCCACGCTGCCGAAGTGCATCGTGCCCCGGTCCGCCACCAGGGGAGCGACGATCGCCTCGTCGTAGCTCAACGTCGACGAGACAGCGGCGAACGCCTTCTCCTCGTCCGCAATCCGGATCGCGCCGGCACGCGACACCGACGCGCACTCGGGCGCCGCACCGCCGGTGGGCACGAAGACGGGCCGAATCCGACGGCCATGCAGGTCCACCGGGACGCCGTTCATCGACGTGCCGTCCTCGGCGTGCCGATTCACCCAGTCGACATAGGCCTCCACGACGGCCCGCGGCCGGGCGCCGAAGCTGGTCAGCGACTCGGTGATGTCCCCGCCGCAGCCCCCGGAGTTCCAGTGGAAGGCCACCACGATCGAGCGGTCGGTCACCCCCTTGCCGGTCGCTCCGGAACCACCGGGTCCTTCTGTCGGCTCCTGCAGGCCGGCGGTCGGCGCTGCCGAGCCGCTGGCCGACGAAGGTTCCGACGGCGACGGACTGGCGGTGTCCTGCCTCGACGGGGCACTGCATCCCGCGACGAGCACGACGAGTCCGAGTGCCGCCGTACGCCGTCGCACGGGCCCGGCCATGAGGGCTAGAGCCGCTGCCCGCTGCGGTAGCGACGCGGAGTGCCCTGGCACTGGTTGTTGCCGCTGATCGGCCTGGAGCACTCGTAGAAGATCGCCTTGCCGCGGCGCTGGTTGGTGGTCGTGTTGGGTCGGTCTCGCGGGTCCTGCGCGGCCGGGTTGTACTCGAAGAGGCCGAAATCGTCGATGGCGCCGTGGCGGCCGGGCACGAAGTCGATGCGGTAGTTGGTCGGTCGAAAGGCAGTGACCTTGGAGTAGAGGCCGGCCTTCACCGTCTGCGGGGTCAGGTTGGGCCCCGCCGCCGAGATGCCCCAGACCAGCGAGGCGAAGGTGGCGTACCAGGCGACGGCGTCGGAGGAGATCGCTGCGTCCTTGCCGCGAACCTCGCGGTAGGCCTTGGCGTACGGGCGGCTCTCCAGCTGCTCGGTCGCGCTGCCCTGGCTCTCCGGGCCGAAGTCGCTGACGCCGAAGAAGTTCGCCGCCTGGTTGGGCTCGTAGTTGCCCAGCGCAGTGGCGACGTCCTGGTAGCCGAAGGAGCTGCCGAGGTAGTCAGGTCGGTAGCGCTGCGCCTCTGCGGTCTTCGTGAAGAAGATCGGCGTCACCGGATCGGTGAGCATGACAATCGTGTTGACGCCGTCGGCCTGGAACCGGGCGATCGCCGCGTTGCTCGCCGCCTGAGCCTGGGAGAAGTCCGTCGGATAGGTCTGCTCCGACTTGATGCTCACCGCGGAGCCGAGGAACGCCTTGAACTCGTCGGCCACCTGCTTGCTCGCGACGCTGTCGGCCCGCAGCAGGCCGTAGACCCGGTCGGCCGGCTTGAAGCGGTCGTGGTTCGGCGGGTTCACCTTCACCAGGCGCTGCGTCATGTAGTCCGCGAGGTGCTTCACCATCACCGTGCCGGTGCCGTAGAGACTCCAGAGGTAGGGGTCGTGCTTGGCGTAGAAGTCCTTCTCCGAGAAGAAGGCGCTGCCGAAGTGCATGACCTTGCCCTGGGCGACGAGCGGGGCCACCTGGTCCTCGTCGAAGGACAGCGTGTTGGCGACGGCAGCGAACGCCTTCGCCTCTTCGGTGATAGTGATTGCCGCGGCGCGGTTCTGCGCGCGGCAGCTCGGGTCGGCGCCGCCGGAGGAGACGAAGACCGGCTTGATGCGACGGCCGTGCAGGTTGATCGGGTAGCCGTCCATCAGGGTGCCGTCGTTGGCGTGCCGGTTCACGTACTCGACGTAGGTCTCGATGGAGGCCTGGTCGTTGGTGCTGAAGTTGGTCAGCGTCGCATTGACGTCGGTGCCGCAGTCGTCCTTGTTCCAGTGGAACGCGACGGTGATCTCCTTGTCGGACACTCCTTGGTAGGTGAAGCCGCCGTTCGGCACGCCGGGGTCGACGCTGGTCGCCCCCTTGGGCTGGGCGGCCTTGGAGCCCTTCACGGCCGGCGGGAGCGCGGCACCGCTGCTGCCGGACCGCCGCGTCGTGGGTGCGCCGGACTTCGCCGCCGCGGCCGCGGCGGCGGCAGTCGACGCGGCCGCCGAGGCCGACGCGGCCGCCCCGGGAGTGTCGGTGGGGTCAGTGGTCAGCTCGCTGTCGCTGGCCGCCTCGGAGTCTGGACGGCCATCGGCCTCCTGCCGGGCGGGCGGGGAGCAGGCGGCCACCAGGATGGCGAGGGCGACGATGAGCGGGGCCGTCGCCGTACGGCGGTGCAGGGATCTCATGCCCGTCCTTCACAGGTCAGTGGCGCCGCGCGTCAGGTGGCCTGACTGTCTCAGGGTAACCACTAGGCTCCCCGCGATGCCTCGCCGTGATCATTCGTTTCGCCGGCCCGCTTGGTTGACCCTGCCGCGGCTCGGCATCGCTGCGTCGGCCGTGGCTGCTGCTGCGCTGCTGGTCGTGGCGGACCGGCTCGAAGGCGGATTGCCCCTGCCGTTCACGCAACGAAGCCTGCCCGCCGGGATCCTGGTGTTGGGCCTCGTGGTCGGCAGCCTCGACGCACTGCTCGGCATGGGTCTCGTCGTCCTCTACCGAGCTGGCCGCTTCATCAACTTCGCCCAGGGGCAGCTGGGTGCCTTCGCCGCGGCGTTCGGGATTGCTCTGTCGCAGTTCTACGAGAAGCCGCTGGCGTTAGGCATCCTGGCCGGCTTCGCTGCTGCGGCGCTGCTCGCCGCACTGTCGGAGCTCGCCGTCGTACGCCGTCTCTTCGACGCGCCGCGACTGATCGTGACCGTCGCCACGATCGGCTTGGCGCAGGTCTACGCGGCGTTGACCCTTGCGGTGCCCGGCGTCTTCGACCGCAACCTCAACAACGCCGTCACCATCGACGTGGGCCCGGAGTTCGTCATCCGACCCGTGCGTTTCGAGGGCGGCTCCATCCTCACCCTGATCGTCGTACCACTGGTCTGCCTGGCTTTGGTCGGCCTCTTCCGGACCAGCCTCGGCACCTCCATCCGGGCCGTCGCCGAGAACCCGGGGCGGGCGCGGCTGCTCGGCATCAGCGTGCGCCGGGTGAGCACGTACACCTGGGTGATCGCCGGGCTCCTGGCCGCGACGACCGGTGTGCTCCGCGCCGTCAACCCGTCGGCCGGCTTCTCCTACGGGGTGATCGAGGGGCCGTCCTTCATCCTCAACGGGCTCACTGCGGCGGTCATCGGCGGGATGACCAGCCTGCCGGTCACCTTCGTCGCAGCGCTCGCCCTCGGGGCGCTGGAGCAGTCGGTCCTCTTCGTCACCGGTGACTCCGGCGACACCAACCTCGCGGTCTTCGCGGTGCTGCTCGTCGCCCTGCTGCTCCGTCGTCGGCAGGTCGGCCGGGCAGCGGACGCCCGCCGTGCGACCGGGTTCGTCGCGGTGCGCGCCGTCCGGCCGATGCCCGAGGCAATCGCGCGCCTGAGCATCGTGCGCGCAGTGCGATGGGGCGGTGGGGCGCTCTTGGTGCTGCTGCTCGCCCTGCTGCCCGCACTGCTCGGCCCGAGCAACCTCGACCTCGCCAACTCGATCGTGCTCGTCGCCATGGTCGCCCTCTCGCTGACGATCCTCACCGGCTACGGCGGCCAGGTCTCGCTCGGCCAGTGGGCGCTGGTCGGGGTAGGCGCGACCGTCGGCGCGGTACTGGTGGAGCGGGGGATCGACTTCGGCGTCGGCCTGCTCCTCGTTGTCGCGCTCGGTGCTCTCGTCGCCGTCGCCATCGGGCTGCCTGCGCTGCGGGTGCCTGGGCTCTTCCTCGCGGTGACGACGCTGACCTTCGCGGTCGCCGTCGACACCTGGCTGCTCAAGCTCGACTCGCTGCAGCTGGAGGCGCCGAAAATCGTGCGGCCGCTGCTCTTCAGCGTATTCGACCTCACCAGCGGTGCCGCCTACTACGAGTTCTCCCTGGTCGCGCTGGGGCTGACCGTGCTCGTCGTCCGCCGTCTCCGGCAGGGCCCCGCAGGACGCGATCTCGTGGCCGTGCGGGACAACTCCCGCGCCGCGGCGGCGTACGGCATCCGGGAGGGCCGGACCAAGCTCGCCGCCTTCGCCGTCTCGGGGGCGATCGCGGCGGCTGCCGGCTACCTCTACGCCTTCCAGCAGGAGCTGTTGACCGAGAGCGCCTTCTCCGACCGCATCTCGCTGCAGGTCTTCACCATCGTCGTCATCGGCGGCCTCGGCTCGATCCCCGGTGCGCTGCTCGGCACCGTGTATGTGCTGTGCGCGCGGTTCTACCTCGACGAAGGCTTCCAGTTCGCTGCGACCGGCATCGGCCTCTTGGCATTGCTCCTCTTCGTCCCGGAGGGCGTCGGCGGGTTGGTCTTCCGAGCCCGCGACGCCGCCGTACGACGACTCGCGGCTCGCCGCTCGATCGAGCTGCCGAGCGCTGCAGCGCTGATCGCGCCCGCGGTGGAGGAGGCGACATGAAGCTCGGCCTCTCGCGAGGGCCGCGCATCGCGCCGCCACGGCTGTCGACCCGGCTCAAGACCGTCACCGGTGGAGCGCCCTTGCTGCCGCTGCTGGTGCTCGCCGGCCTCAACGCGGTCGACGAGCTGGACCGGGCCGCCTTCGCCGCGCTCTCGCCGGAGATCCGCAACAGCTTCGACGTCTCCGTCGGCGCCATCGGGGCGATCTCGTCGCTGTCGAGCCTGACGATCCTGCTGGCCGGCTACCCGCTCGGCTTCGTCAGCGACCGCTACCGCCGGCTCACCGTCGCCTCCGCCGCGGCTGGGCTCTGGGCGCTGGCCACGCTGCTCACCGGCATCGTCGGCGGTGTGCTGCTGCTCTGCCTCGTCCGCGCCGCATCGGGCGTCGGCCAGGCGGTCAACCGCCCGACGCACTCCAGCCTGCTCGCCGACTACTACCCGCCGGTGACGCAGTCCCGGGTCTTCAGCCTCTACTACCTCGGCAACCCGATCGGTCAGGGCGTGGCGCTGGCCCTGATCGGGCCCATCACCTACGTGGCGAGCCGTCTCTATGGCTTGCCGGACGGCGACACCTACTGGCAGCCGGTGTTCTGGCTCTTCGCGGTGCCGTCAGCGCTGCTGGTCATCGCGTCGTTCAAGCTGGTCGAGCCGTCGCGAGGGGTCGAGGTCAGCGACGCTGAAGACGCCGAGGAGCGGGTGCCGTTTCGGGAAGCGTTCCGGACGATCCTCACCATCCGCACCCTGCGCCGCGACTACGGCGGGGCCGCCCTGGTCGGCGGGGGGGTCATCGCCCTGGTGTCGATCCTGGCCAACTTCTACGACGAGGTCTACGACGTCGGACCGGGCGGTCGCGGCGCGCTGCTCGGCATCGGTGTCGCGTTCAGCGCCGCCGGCAACGTGACAGGTGGATTCGTCGGGGATCGGCTCTTCCGCCGCAGTCCGGCCCAGGCGCAGGTGCTGATCGGATCCTCCATCGTCGGGATCGGCGTCTGCTTCGCCCTCGCGGCCGTTATGCCGACGCTGGCCCTGTCAGTCGCCTTCGCGTGGGCCGGTGCCTTCTGCAACGGCATCTACAACGGCCCCGGGGCGCGCATCACGGCGGCCGTCGTACCTCCTCGGATCCGCGCGCAAGGCTATGCAGCTGTCGACGTCTTCCTCGCGTTTGGACTCTTCACCGCGATTCCTGCCTTCCTCGTCGTGGATGCGAAGGGCCTGCGCTGGGGGCTCTTCTCGCTGACCCCACTGCTGATCGTCGGCGGGCTCATCTACATCAGCGCGCAGAAGTTCGTCGTCAACGACATCGCCCGCGCCGCTGGCGCTCTCGAGGCCGAGCGGGTGCGCGTCGAGACGCGGCGGCGGGGCGAGAAGCCCGTGCTGCTGCAGGTCACCGACCTGCGCGCGGGGTACGGCGGCGTACCGGTCATCGACGGCATCGACCTGACTGTCCGCGAGGGCGAGCTGATCGCTCTGCTCGGGACCAACGGCGCCGGCAAGTCGACGCTGCTGCGCGCGATCAGCGGCGCGCTCGAGCCGATGAGCGGCTCGGTCATCTTCGAGGGCCGCGACCTCACCGGCTTCGACCCCGAGCTCACCGTCAACCGGGGGATCGTCACCGTGCCGGGCGGGCAGGGCGTCTTCCCCGGGCTCACCGTCGAGGAGCACCTCCGGCTGGCCGCCATCCCGCTCGGCGGGAGCAAGGCCGCCGTCCGCGAGGCCAGGGAGGACGCGCTCGACACGTTCCCGCGGCTGCGCGAGCGGCTGGATCAGCTGGCCGGGACCCTGTCGGGGGGAGAGCAGCAGATGCTCACTCTGGCGCAGGCCCTGGTCGCCCGGCCCAAGCTGCTGATGATCGACGAGCTGTCGCTGGGCCTGTCGCCCAAAGTGGTCGGCGAGCTGGTGGCAGTCGTAGAGGCAATCCACCAGCGCGGCACTGCCGTCATCCTCGTGGAGCAGTCCGTGAACATCGCGCTGTCGGTCGCGGAGGAGGCCATCTTCCTGGAGAAGGGCCGGATCCGGTTCCGCGGACCAGCTGCGGAGCTGCTGGAGCGGACCGACCTGCTGCGCTCGATCTTCCTCGGCGCCGGGAGGTGACGTCCCGCTCATGACGATCCCTTCCTCCGCACTCGAGGTGCGCAATGTGCGTGCTTCTTTCGGTGGCGTCCAGGCGCTCGACGGCGTGAGCATGGCCGTCCCCGCCGGTGCCCGGGTCGGCGTCATCGGACCCAACGGCGCCGGCAAGACCACCCTCTTCGACGCCGTCTGCGGCTTCATCCCGCTCGAGAGCGGCCACGTCATCGTCAACGGACGCGACGTCCACCGGCTCGACCCGGCGGGGCGGGCGCGCGCCGGGCTGGCCCGCAGCTTCCAGGACGCGCGGCTCTTCCCGTCGATGACGGTGCAGGAGACGCTCATGGTGGCGGCCACACCGCGCCGCCGCGGGCTCGGCCACCTGCCGGCGATCCTCGGCCTGCCCGTCGTACGTCGAGCCGAGCGCGCGGCCCGGGCTCGAGTCGCGGAGCTGCTCGACGAGCTCGGCCTGCGCGGCTACCGCGACGTGTTCGTCGGAGAGCTATCCACCGGGACGCGCCGGGTCGTCGACCTCGCCGGCGTGCTCGCGAGGGATCCCGCGCTCATCCTGCTCGACGAACCGTCAGCGGGGCTCGCGCAGGCGGAGGTGGAGCAGCTCGCTCCGCTGCTGCAGCGCATCGCCGCCTCGACCGGCGCCGCCATCGTGATGATCGAGCACGACATCCCGCTGGTCGCTGAGTTCGCCCAGCACCTCGTCGTACTCGAATCGGGTCGGGTCATCGCCCAGGGCCTGCCGTCGGCTGTGCTCGCCGATCCCGCGGTGGTCGAGGCGTACCTCGGCGGTGACGAGCGCACCATCGCCCGCAGTGGGCGGGCGAAACGGCGCAAGTCTGCTTAGGGTTGGCTCATGAGACGACTACTTGCTGCGTGCTTAGGGATCGCGGTCGCTATTGCTGGCTGTGGCGGTTCGAGCAGTGAGTCTGCTAAGGCCGCCCGACAAATCAAGATCGCGACATCGGACCAGCTCCGGTTCGACCCCGCGTCGGTGTCGGCGCAGGCCGGCGAGAAGGTGACCTTCGTCATCACCAACCCCGGCGCCCTCGAGCATGAGTTCACGATCGGCGACGCCGACTACCTCAAGGGTCACGCGGGCGAGGGTGGCGGCCACGGTGGCGGCCACGGCGACAGCAAAGACGGCGCGACGGTCAAGGTGCCGGCGGGCAAGACTGCTCGGCTGACCTTCACCATGCCGAGCGCCGCGCCGTCGTACGCCTGCCATGTCGACAACCACGACAAGTCCGGCATGACCGGCACCGTCACCTACGCCTGACGCGCTCCCCGCCTCACCTCCGCCGCCCGCCGGCTTCAGCCCCGCCCTCCGTGTCCATTTGCCCGGTTAACAGGCCAAGTGGACCCCGCCGGCCGGTAAAAAGTGTCCATTTGCCCGGTCAAGTAGCGACCCCATAGCGACTGTGGACAACCCCGCCGTGGCGAGCCCCATTTGTTTCACCATGTCGCCATGAGTGCTGAACCGCTTCCGCCGCCTCCGCTCGATCCGCTCCTGATCCGCGACAGATTGCTAGCGGCCGGCTGGACAGACCGGGAGATCCGGTGGCGGGTCCGGACCGGCGGGTGGGTGCAGCTGCGTTTCGGCGTGTACGTCGAGGCTGCCGTCCTCGCATCGTTAGCCGACCAGCCAGCGCGGCTGCACGCGCTCTACGTGCGCGCCGCGCTGCACCGGCTCGCCGGCCGCCGACTCGCGGCGAGCCACGAGTCGGCGGCACTGCTTCTCGGCATCGACCTGCTGGATCCGTCTCGCGGCGTCACGATCACTCGCGATGTGGCGGAGGGGCGACACGTTCAGCGCTACCGCAGCCTGGCCGTGCACTCCGCTGCCTTGCCGCGCGGACACGTCCACGTAGCCGAGCTGTTCGACGTACCAGTGACTTCCGCTTCTCGGACCGTAGTGGACCTCGCCCGGACTCGGTCCCGCCGTCATGCGGTAGTCGCCGCTGACTCCGCTCTGCACTCAGGACGGGTCACTGAGGAGCAGCTGTTGCGGATGCTCGACGACGTCGACGGCTGGCCGGGCGCTCTGGCGGCACGCGACGTCGTGCGCTTCGCCGACGGCCGAGCCGAGTCGGTGCTCGAGTCGCTGTCGCGCGTCGGCATTGACGAGTGCGGGCTCCCGGCACCCGAGCCGCAAGTCACCATTGGGGATGACGCGGGAACGACCGCTCGGGTCGACTTCCTCTGGCGAGAGCACCACACGATCGGGGAGGCTGACGGACTGACGAAGTACGTCGACCGGGCCGACAAGATGGCCGAACGCCGCCGTCAGGACTGGGTCGAGAGCCTTGGGCTCGAAGTGGTCAGATGGACGATCGAGGACTTGTCGGGTCGTCGACTGCTCGCGCTGCGCCGGCGGGTCGAGGAGAAGTTCGCGCGGGCTCACCAACGGTGGGGAGACTGACCCGACTTCACCGGCCAGATGTACACGGTGAATCCCGTCAGGGGGTCCAATTGGCCTGTTAACCGGGCAAATGGACATCGGGGGGAGGGTCCGGGGGGCCGGGGGTGTCGGCGTCGTCGTCGGGGGACAGGCGCGCGTCGAGCAGCCGGCACCAGGACGCCAGCCGAGCCGGGTCCACCGCTCCCGCGACGATGGCCGCGTCGATCGCGCACTCCGTGTCCCCAGCTCCGTGGGTGCAGCCGCGGAAGCAGTCCTCGGCGGCGTCGGCCAGGTCCGGAAAGGCACGGAGGAGGTGCTCCGGCTTGACCAGGCCGAGCCCGAACGATCGCACCCCCGGCGTGTCGATGGCCCAGCCGCCGTCGGGCAACGGCAGCGCCACCGTCGAGCTCGACGTGTGCCGGCCCCGGTCCATCGCAGTGACCGCGCCGATCGCTCGGTCCGCATCCGGCACGAGTCGGTTGACCAGCGTCGACTTGCCCACCCCGCTGTGGCCGACGAGCACGCTCATCCGCCCGGAGAGCCTGGCGCGCAGCAGCTCCACCCCAGCATCGCCGACGCCCGGGCCAGTGCTCAAGACCTCGACGCCGAGCGGTCGGTAGAGCGCCAGCAGGCTGTCGGCCGACCCGAGGTCGCGCTTGGTGAGGCACAGCAGCGGCTGGAGGCCGCCGTCGTACGCCGCCACCAGCAGCCGGTCCACCAGGCGCGGGCGGGGCGGCGGGGCGGCCAGAGCAACGACGATGACCAGCACCTCAGCGTTGGCGACCAGCACGCGCTCGGTCGGGTCGTCGTCGTCCGGGGTACGGCGCAGCACCGTGCGGCGCTCACCCACCCGGACAATGCGCGCGAGCGCTCCGTCCTGCCCGCTGACGTCGCCGACGAGGGAGACGTCGTCACCCACGACGACCGGCGTACGACGCAGGTCGCCGCCCCGCATGGCGATGACGGCAGTGTCGCCGACCAGGCAGCCGAAGCGGCCGCGGTCGACAGCGAGCACGAGCCCCGGTACGGCGTCGTCGTGGCGGGGCCGGGTGCGCGTGCGGGGGCGCGACCCCGGTGTCGCGCGGCTGCGCACATCGTCTTCGTCGAGCTCGCGCCGGCTCACGAGCGGGCCGAGTTGGACAGCATCGCCGTCCAGCGGTGAACGAAGTCCGGCATCGTCTTCGCCGTCGTCGCCACGTCGTCGACGCTCACGCCGGGGACGACCAGGCCGAGCACAGCCCAGGCCATCGCCAGCCGGTGGTCGCCGTACGCGCGCAGCATGGCGCCCCGCATCGGAGCAGGAGCAGGACGCAGCACCAGGCCGTCAGGCAGCTCGTCGACGTCCGCACCCAGGCGTGCCAGCTCAGTGGCCAGCGCGGCGATCCGGTCGGTCTCCTGCAGCCGGATGTGCGCCACGCCGGTGAGTCGGCTGGGGGAGCTGGCGAGCGCTGCCAGCGCCGCAATGGCGGGCGTCATCTCGGGGCAGTCGCGCAGGTCCGCCTCGATGCCAGCGATCTGTGCCGGTCCGGTGAGCACCAGGCTGTTCGCGCCCACGGTCCAGGTGGCACCCAGCCGACCGAGGAGGTCGAGCAGGGCCTGGCCGGGCTGGGTCGTCGTGGCCGGCCAGCCGGGGATGACGACCGTCCCGCCGGTGGCGACAGCGGCGGCCAGAAAGGCGGAGGCCCCCGACAGGTCGGGCTCGATCTCGACGTCACACGCGCGGTAACCCCCCGGGCGGACGACCCACGTGTTCCGGTCCGGCTCCTCGACCTGACCCCCGGCGCTGCGCATCATGGCCACCGTCATGTCGACGTGCGGGCGGCTGGGCATGGGCGGGCCGACATGGCGCACGACCAGGCCGTCGGCGAAGCACGCGGTGATGCCCGTCGCCTGGGCCAGACCCGAGTCCGGAGCCGCCGACAGGGTGTGGCCATTCAGGTCGAGAACGACCTGCTTCGAGAGGATCGCAATCGCGCTGGTCGCGGAGGCGTTGCCTTGCCAGACGATGTCGCGCTCGAGCACATACGTACCC
>DATLOQ010000135.1:0-10815 GCA_035536235.1 Mycobacteriales bacterium | reverse complement strand
AGCTCGTCGTTGACCTCGATCCGCAAGGCCTGAAAGGTGCGCTTCGCCGGATGACCGCCGTGACGTCGGGTGGCCGCGGGAATAGTGCTCCGCACCAGCTCGGCCAGGGGCGCCGTCGTGGTGAACAGTGCTGCGGAGCGTGCCTTCACCACCGCCTGCGCGATGCGGCGGGCGAACCGCTCATCGCCGTAGTCCGACAGGATTCGGGTCAGCGCGTCGACGGAGTAGGTGTTCACGACGTCGGCCGCCGTGCGTCCCCCGCTGGGGTCCATGCGCATGTCGAGCGGAGCATCGTGAGCGTAGGAGAAGCCGCGGTGCGCCTCGTCGAGCTGAAGCGAGGACACCCCGAGGTCGAAGAGCACGCCGTCCACCTGGTCGACGCCGAGATCCGCCAGCACCTCGGGCAGCCGGTCGTAGGTGGCGTGCACCGTCGAGAGTCGTCCGGCGTACGCCGAGAGCCGCTGGCGCGCGGCGGCCAGTGCCTGCAGGTCGCGGTCGATGCCCACGAGTCGCACCTGCGGTAGCGCTTCGAGCAGGGCTAGCGCGTGCCCGCCCATGCCCAGCGTCGCGTCGACCATTACTCCACCCGACGTTGCTGCCGGGGTGAGGAGCGCGACGACTCGCTCGCGCAGCACCGGCACGTGACCGTCCGGCGTGCCCTCGCTGCTGTCCTGCGGCCGGTCGGACATCGCGGCTAGGACAGCACGCGGACGGCGAGCTGGGCGAGGCCCACAACACCGGCGGTAGAGCCCAGCGCCATCGCGAAGAGCATCGCGCTGCTGGCCAGCTCGCCGACGAGCGACTGCTCGGCGGGGCTGGGCGTCGGGTTCATTCTGACCATGGATCTCGACCTCGTTCTGTGAAGGGCGACCGGGCTCGCGGACCGGTCTGACATGGCGGGTACTTGGGTGCGAAGAGCAGGTGACGGGCAGTGGAGACAGGCGGTGCGGTGACGCTGTGCCGGCGTGGCTGACTGTCGTGTGGTCAGGTCCCGCGCCCCGGGGCCGGGGAAGGTGTCCCGGGGCGCAAGACCTCACCGCGCGACCGCGAAGCCGGCGATCTTGCGGGTCTAGAGCACGCCAGGCATCACCTCGTCGGCCATCTCGGCGTAGCCCTGCTCTCGATCGGCGAGGTAGGCGGCCCAGGCAGCGCCGTCCCAGATCTCCACCCGCGTGTTGTTGCCGATGACGATGACGTCGCGGTCCAGCCCGGCGTACTCGCGCAAGGGAGGCGGCAGCGTGATCCGACCCTGCTTGTCCGGCACCTCGTGGGAGCCGGAGGAGAACAGCACGCGGCCGAAGTCCCGCGCCGCCTTCGCCGTGACCGGTGCGCCGCTCATCGCGTCGGTGACCCGGCCGAACTCACCGAGTGGCCAGACGTAGAGGCAGCGCTCCTGGCCCTTGGTGATCACCAGGCCCTCCGCGAGCTCGTCCCGGAACTTCGCCGGCAGGAACAGCCGGCCCTTGTCGTCGAGTCGGGGCGAGTGCGTGCCCAAGAACACGGCGCGCTCCCCCCTTCGACTGATCGGCGCTCCATCGGGCCCCACCGTACTCCACTTTGCTCCACCGTCAACCTTTCTCGGCCCGGTCGGGTCCCTTCTTGAGGAGGAAGACCGCAGGTCACCGGGGGTGTCGCCGGGTGGAGGACCGCCCGCGGGGCCTGCCCATCCCACATCTAGGGCCGCCGTCGGCGAACGACACGAGATGTGGGCGCCGTTACCCGTGGCGCGGAACGAGCCCTGTCCGCCGCGGGTGCGACCCGGTCGCGTGAGGTGATGCGGCGAGTCGGGCGGCGGGTGGGCTAGGGGCGCAGTACGCCGACGACGGTGTGGCGGTACTCCTCGGGCAGCACTCGGTGCACCAGCAGCCGGTCGATCGCGCGGGCCAGGCCGTCTGCCGCTCGCCAGGGGATGCGTCGGGCCAGCCGCGGCCGGCGCCCCCACGCGACGTAGGAGGCGGTGATCAGCAGGGTGTCCAGGAAGTCGCTGGTGTGCAGCCGCACGTCGCCGAACCCCGCGTCATGGGCGAGGCCGGCAAGCTCCGCCACCGTGAAGACGTGCAGGTTCGACGCCATCGAAGCCATCTCCCAGCCGTGCTCTTCGGGCGGCAGCTCTCCCGCTCGGAGCAGGGCCAGCAGCAGGCGTACGACGACCGCGCCGTGCTGTTCCACCCGCGGCGTGGGCTCGCTGAGCAGCACGACTGCTCCGCCCGGCCGCAGCACACGCCGCCACTCCGCCAGCGCCGCCGTCACGTCGGGGAGGTGGTGCAGCACGCCGCGGGCGACCACGAGGTGAACGGATCCGGCCCGGACGGGCAGCCGGGTGGCATCCGCCTGCAGCAGCGGCCGCGCACCGGCCGCCTGGGCGCGGTCGAGCATCCCGGCCGAGAGGTCGCTGCCGATCACGTCGACGTCCGGGCGGGCCCGCCGGATCCCCGCGGCGAGGAAGCCGGTCCCGCAGCCGACGTCGAGCACGCGCTCGGCTGCCGCCAGTCGCCGCCCGATCAGGCCCTGCACCTCGGACATCGCCTGCCGGGCCGTGCGTGCGTCGTGCACGATGGCGAAGCGCTGGTCGTAGTAGTGGCACTCGTGGTCGTGGAAAGTCTGGTTGACCCCGACCGCATCGTAGTCGATCACGCCGTACTTGCCGCGAAGCTCGACACCTGGCGCGCTCACGAGCGGTACACCGCGTGCACCCAGAGGTCGGTCAGCCCATCGACGAGCCGGGCCCGGTCAGGGTGGTGCCGGCCGGGATGGGGACCAGGGTCGGGACGACCGGCGCCGGGACGCTGGGCGAGGGTGACCGTCTGCTCGACCATGGCCGCGAGCGCGTGCGCGGCGATGTCGACGTCGAGGTCGGGACGCGCTGTCCCGGCGCAGAGCGCTGCAGCCAGGTTGGCCCGAATCCGCTCGACGAACTGCGCCCGCACCTCGTCGACGAGGGCAGCGAGCGCGGGTTCACAGGTAGCCGCTGCCAGCCACACGGCCCGGACGTCGGCATCGCGGGCGGACTGCTCCACGAAGCCGTCGATGACTCGGCGCACGTCCGCCCGCAGGTTCCCGCTGGTCCACTCTGCCTCGAGCAGGATGTTGAGGTTCGCGGCATGCTGGCGGACGAGCGCCTCGAGCACGTCGGCCTTGTTGGCGTAGTAGCCGTAGAACGTGCCGTGGCCGACCCCTGCTGTCCGGCAGACGTCCTCCACCCGGGCCCGGCTCCACCCGACGTCGACGAAGGCGTGCCGGGCCGCCTCCAGCAAGCGCGCGCGGGTGCGCTCCCCCCGGGCCCCGGCCATAGCGATGCAGCCTGCCACATCGTCGGCCGACCCCGGGCGACGCCCGCCGGTAGGTCTGACACACTCGACATCCATCGTCACAGCAAGCGGCTGGGCCGCGTGCTCCCACCACGTTCGTGAAGATCACCTGCCCGTACGAACACGCGCCCCGCGAGAAGGAGCACCGAGTGGCCCGGCGTACGTCTCGCACTACCGCCGGTCGGGCGACGGCGCCCGACCTCGATCAGTTCGGGGCCCACTTCGACGCGGTGCACACCAACATCGAGACCGTCATCGAGGGCAAGCCCGATGTGGTCCGCCTCGCGCTGGTGGTGCTCCTCGCCGAAGGGCACCTGCTGATCGAGGACGTCCCCGGCGTCGGCAAGACGATGCTGGCAAAGGCCATCGCGCGCTCGATCGACTGCTCGGTGCGCCGCATCCAGTTCACCCCCGACCTGCTGCCGAGCGACGTCACCGGGGTGTCGATCTTCAACCAGGAGCTGCAGGACTTCGAGTTCAAGCCCGGGGCGATCTTCGCCAACATCGTCGTGGGTGACGAGATCAACCGCGCGTCGCCGAAGACGCAGTCCGCGATGCTCGAGTGCATGGAGGAGCGTCAGGTCACGGTGGACGGCGAGACCTACGACGTCGGCCATCCCTTCATGGTCATCGCGACGCAGAACCCGATCGAGATGGAGGGCACCTACCCCCTCCCCGAGGCCCAGCGCGACAGGTTCACCGCCCGGCTGTCCATGGGCTACCCCGCTCCCTCGGCGGAGCTGGTCATGCTCGACACGCACGGGCTCGTCTCTCCGCTGGACACTCTCCCGGCGGTGGCCGACGCCACCACGATCGCCGGCATGATCGAGACAGCGCGCGGGGTGCACGTCGCCGACTCGATCAAGCGCTACGTCATCGACCTCGTGCAGGCCACGCGAAGCCACCCGGAGCTGCGGCTCGGTGCTTCACCCCGCGCGTCGCTGCACCTGCTGAGAAGCGCCCGTGCGTACGCCGCCACGGAGGGCCGCGACTACGTGCTCCCTGATGACATCCAGGGGCTGGCCGAGGCGGTGCTGGCACATCGTCTGCTGCCGACGGCCGAGGCGCAGATCGCCCGGCGCGAGCCGGAGCTGGTCGTGGCCGAGATCCTCGATCGGGTGCCGGTGCCGGCAGCGGGCCGGTAGCACCGGTGGAGGCGCTCCACGGGCTGACCCTGCGCGGCCGTTCGTTCATTGCGGCGGGCGCGGCGTGCTTCCTCGCCGCGGTCCTCGTCGGGCAGCAGGAGATCGTCCGCCTCGGCGTCTTCCTGGTCGCGCTGCCCCTGCTGGCCGCGTTAGTCGTCAGCCGCACCCGGTATCGACTGTCCTGCACTAGGACGGTGGTGCCCGGTCGGCTCCCCGTCGGCAGCTCGGCCACCGTGCGGCTGCGGCTGGAGAACGTCTCTCGACTGCCTACGTCCGTGCTCTTCGTCGAGGACGCTGTCGCCTACAGCCTCGGCGCGCGCCCGCGGTTCGTCCTCGACCGCGTGGAGGCTGGAGGCGCGCGAGAAGTGACCTACCCGGTGCGATCGGACGTGCGCGGGAAGTTCCGCGTGGGTCCGCTTTCGGTGCGGCTCACCGACCCATTCGGCATGTGCGAGCTGACCCGCAGCTTCGCCGCGCTGGACGAGCTCGTCGTGACGCCCATCGTCTCTCCGCTGCCCAGCATCGGCCTCGGCGGCGACTGGGCCGGCGGGGGCGCCACCCAATCCCGCGCAGTGGCGAGCTCAGGTGAGAACGACGCGTCCACCCGGGAGTACCGCTACGGCGACGACCTGCGCAAGGTGCACTGGAAGTCGACCGCGCGCACCGGGGAGCTCATGGTGCGACGGGAGGAGCAGCCCTGGCAGAGCCGAGCCACCCTGCTCCTCGACAGCCGGATCTCGGCGCACTTCGGCGAAGGCCCCGGCTCATCCTTCGAGTGGGCGGTCGCCGCAGCGGCGTCAGTCGGAGTCAGCCTGGCTCGCGCCGGCTACACGCTGCGCTATGTGACCGACGCGGGGGTGGATCTGCAGACTGCCGGCACCTCAGCGGCGGAGGAAATGCTGCTCGACCAGCTGGCCATCGCCGAGCCGTCCCGCGGCGGCTCGATCGCACAGGTGGCGGGTCGGCTGCACCGCGGCGGTGGTGAAGGGCTCGTCGTGGCCATCCTCGGCACCTTGACAGCCGACGAGACTCTCGCGATGGGCCGCGTCCGGCACTCGGCGTCGGCCTGCGTCGCAGTGCTCGTCGACACCTCCAGCTGGACGACCCTCGGGGCGCGCGCCCGCGCGGAGAACGAAGCAGCGGTCGACGCCAGCGCGAGCCTGCTGCGCCAGGCCGGGTGGCGGGTGCTCGTCGCCACCCACGGCACAACGCTCGCCTCGTTGTGGCCGCAGGCGTCCCAGCTCGGTCACCGCGGCCTCGGAGCGCTGCGATGACGCGAGCATCTCCACTGCTGCCTGCCGCCATGGTGGCTGTGCTCGGCTCGGCGTACGCGCTCAACCACGTGTTTCTCCGGGGCGCCTGGATTCCTTTCGTCGTGCTCTGCGTGATCGCCGCTTTCGCGATCGGGGCATTGGCCCGCCGGCTCGACGTGCCGGCGGTGCTCTCGCCCGCGATCTCCCTCGTCGGGCTGGTGGTGGTGGCGGGTGCGGTCTACCAGGCGGACTCGACCATCCTCGGCATCCCCACCCTTGAGACGTTGCGGCTGCTGGGCGACCAGCTCAGGGAGGGGTTTGCCGACATCCGGGCGCTCGCCGCACCGGTCGCCAGCAACGACGCGCTGCACCTCGTCACCGGAGCCGGGGTCTTCCTGGTGGCGATGGTGGTCGACCTCGTCGTCTTCACTGCCCGGCGGCCGGTGGGCGCCGGCTTGCCGCTGCTGATCCTCTACATCGTGCCCGCATCGATGCGCGACGGCATCGGTGCGGTGCCCTTCGTCATCGCCTCGTTGTCCTTCGTCGGCCTGCTCGTCGCCGAGGGGCGCGAGCGTGCCCGCGGCTGGGGTCGGCGGCTGATCGGCGTGGACGTGGCGCAGGAGCTCGTCGACACCTCGCCGGTCTCGCGGGTCGGCCGCCGCCTCGGTCTGGCCGCGGTGAGCATCGCCCTGGTGGCACCCGCCGTCGTACCGGACCTCGGCCAAGGGCTCATCGACACCAGCAACGACAGCGGCGTCGGCTTCGGCGACGGACCGAGCACCGTGTCCGTCATCAACCCCTACGTGCAGCTGCAGCCCCAGCTGCGCAACGAGAACGAGACGACCCTGCTGCGGGTGCGCACCGCCAATCCCCAGTACCTCAGGCTGACATCGCTGGACCGCTTCGACGGTGCAGTGTGGTCACCCGGGCGCACCTCTGCGACGAAGGACTCGCGGGTGTCGAGCAAGCGCGACCTGCCCGATCCGAAAGGCCTCGACGACAACACCGCCGGCGTCGCGACGGCGCGGGTCGACGTCGTCGGCCTGAAGTCGAACTGGTTGCCCGTGCCGTACGCGCCCCAACGCGTCGACGTCGACGGCGACTGGCGCTACCTCGCGGCCAACCAGACGATCTTCAGCACCCGCACCGACACTCAGGGCATCGGTGAGAAGTCCGACCAATACGACGTCACCTCAGTCGTGCCCGCGCCGGACGTCGCCGAGCTGGTCGGGGCCGAGGCGCCCGACGACAAGGACCTGAACCCCTACCTGCAGGTGCCCGAGCTGGAGTCACAGCTCATCTTCGGCGAGCTGCAGGAGGCCACGCAGGGAGCCCGGACGCCGTACGAGAAGGTCCTCGCCGTCCAGAACTACTTCCAGAGCGGTCGCTTCGCCTACGACCTGGAGGTCGACGCGCTCAAGCAGGGCAACGACCTCGACAACTTCCTCCGGCAGCGCCGCGGCTACTGCGAGCAGTTCGCCGCGACGATGGCCTACATGGTCCGGCTGCTCAAGCTGCCGGCGCGGGTCGCCATCGGCTTCACTCCGGGCAGCTTGGACCCGACCACGGACGACGTCTACGTCATCACCAACAAGCACGCACACGCCTGGCCTGAGGTCTACTTCGAGGGTGCGGGCTGGCTCCGCTTCGAGCCCACGCCGCGCAGTGACGAGCGCGCCATCACCGTGCCCCCGGCGTACGCCGACACCGGCTCGATCGGGTCGGCGCCGGACCCATCGGCGAGCGCCGCGCCGTCGGTGGCGCCGTCAGCCGCGCCCACGGCCTCGACCGCGCCCGGCAGCGACAACGACCCGACCGATCGCCTCGGGGACGACGGGGCAGACGCCACAGCGGTGGCGGCCGGACCGAACCGAGCCCGCCGAAGTGCAGCGGTGCTGCTTGGTCTCGCCATCCTCGGCGCGGCGCCCGCCGCCGCGCGGCACCTGATCCGCCGCGGCCGAGCCCGCCGCGCGGTCACCGACGTCGACCGGGTGCACGTCGCGTGGGCGGCGATGACCGACGATGCCGAGGACGCCGGCTTCGCCTTGCGTGCGGCCGACACCCCACGCCGGGCCGCGGCGCGTCTGGTCTCGGCAGCGCAGCTCTCCGCGACGGCCGCTGATGCGCTGCACGTTCTCGCCCGGGCCGAGGAGCGGGCCCGCTACGCCCCGACCTGCCCAGATCCGGCCGGGCTGGATCAGCTCGTCACGGTGGTGCGCCGGGCGCTGGTCGCCCACGCGTCGCGGGGGCGCCGGGTGCGCATCGCGATACTGCCTGCCTCGACCGGGCGGCATCTTCGACGAGGGGGTGAGCAGGCGCTGACGCAGCTGCTGTCCCGGTGGGACAGCGCGGTGCGCGCCGTCGTACGCCGCCTTCGGCCACGTCGCCCGGTCGCAGACTGAAGGGCCGCGGCCCGCGGCGACTTCGGTGAGAAGCTCGGCACCGCCGAGCAAGGAGACACCAGTAATCAACGGTGTGGTGCTCGCAAGGGCTGCGCCGGCGGGCCGCGGTGCGCGGTCGCTAGTCGCTAGCGGTCGCGCTCTTCCCAGCGGCGCTTCCAGCGGGCTTCGATCTTGCCGAGCATGCCACCGCGCTCTCCGGGCTCGGAGTGCACGGACATCGGACGCTGCGACTTGCGCCGGGCCGGTCGACTGCTGCGCGGCGAGCCGTCGCGACCGCCGAACCCCTGCAAGCTGCGCACGATGACCAGGCACGCGCCGAGCATGAGCACGAAGCCGGCGACGCCCAGCGCCCACTGGGACAGCGCCGCGCCGACGACGAGAGCCACCAGGCCCGCGACCAGCAGCACCGACGCGCGCCGAATCCTGCGCACCAGGTGGGTCTTGAGGTCGCTCGACCGCACGGTGGACGCGAACTTGGGGTCTTCGGCGTAGAGCGCCCGCTCGATCTGGTCGAGAAGCTGCTGCTCGTGCTCCGACAGTGGCACGACAGCTCCTCTCGACGTCCGGGCCTGGGTACCGCGGTCTACCCTCGAAATCTCAGAATACGTTCGCATGAGGGGCCGGGAAAGCCGTGTTCGGGGAAAAGTTCACTGTAACTCCGGCCGAGGCACCGAGGGGTTCGGTCGATCACTGGGCCGGATGAGGGTCGCCGGGCGCACCGCGCCGTCGCCGAAGCGCTGCGCGGCCCGGTCGACGGCCAGCTCAGCATCGCGCCGGCTGGGCTCCGCGGTGTCGAAAGCCAGCTGCTCCGAAGTGGCGCTCGCGCGAACCAGCCCTTCGACGCGTACGCCGACGAGGCGCAGCGGGGTCGTGCCGAGCGCGAGGGCGTCGTACAGGGCGCGGGCAGTGGCGTAGACCGTCGACGTCAGGTCCGTGGCGTCCGGCAGTGTCCGGGAGCGCGTGATCGTGGTGAAGTCGGCGAAGCGCACCTTGATGGCGATCGTGCGGCCGACATAGCCGCCGGCGCGCAGCCGGCTGGCCGTGCGCTCGGCGAGACGCAACAGCTCTCGGTGGACGACGGCCGGGTCGCCGACGTCCTCGGCGAAGGTCTCCTCGGCGCCACAGCTCTTCTCCGGCTCGTGCGCCACCACGGATCGCTCGTCACGGCCCCACGCCAGGGCGTGCAGGTGGGCGCCCGCGCTGGCACCGAGAGCGGCGACCAGCGTCGCCTGATCTGAGCGGGCCAGGTCTCCCACGGTGTGCAGGCCATGCCGCGTGAGCACCTCCTCGGTGCGCTGCCCGACCCCCCACAGCGCGGCAACCGGCAGCGGGTGCAGGAAGTCGAGGACACCGTTCGCGGGCACCACGAGCAGCCCGTCGGGCTTGCACCTGGCCGAAGCGAGCTTGGCGACGAACTTCGTCGTCGCCACCCCGACCGAGCAGGTGAGCTGCTGCTCGGTCGCCACCCGCTCGCGGATCCAGTTGCCGATCACCGCAGGTGACCCCATCCGTCGTACGGCGCCCGCCACGTCGAGGAAGGCCTCGTCGAGGGACAGCGGCTCCACGAGCGGAGTGACCTCGCCGAAGACCGCCATCACAGCCTTCGACGCGGCGGAGTACGCCGGGAAGTCAGGTGGAATGACGACCGCGGTCGGACACAGGCGACGGGCTCGCGACATCGGCATCGCGGAGTGCACGCCGTACACCCGGGCCTCGTAGCTCGCCGCGCAGACCACGGAGCGGTTGCCGGTACCGCCGACCAGCACCGGCCGGCCGCGCAGCGTCGGGTCGCGACGCACCTCGACGCTGGCGTAGAAGGCGTCCATGTCGACGTGCAGCACCGTGGCGCCGGTGTCGTCTGCGGGCGGCCCCGGCTGGGGACCAGCCGGAGCGACCCGGCCGCGGCTCACGGGGCCGGCGCCAGCTCGACCGGCGGCAGCGCCTCGGCCGCCGCGCTCGACCCGCCGGCATCCGGCGAGCCCGCCGGCGCTGCGGCGTCATCCCGCAGCCGGGTGACGACGAAGACGACCGCTCCGACCACCACGAGCGCCGTCCCGACCCCGACGAGGCGAGCTCGAACGGGACCACCGAGCACCTCGCCCACGAGCAGCGCGACCAGGCCCAGAGCGCTCTGCTGCACGATGCTGACGAAGGCCATCGCCCGGCCGATGACGGCGCTCGGCGTACGACGCTGGATCAGCGAGAAAGCCGGCGGCAGCGTCTGGCCGAAGCACAGCCCGATGACGAAGTTCCAGGCGATGGCCTGGGCGAGCGTGGTCGAGGTGGAGTAGCCGGCGGTGCACAACCCGACTGCCGCCAGTGCGATCCCGATGCGCGGCACGGGCCGCACGGACATCGGACGCCGGGCTACGAGCACCGCCGAGATGCACGACCCCAGGCCTGCTGCGGCGTAGACGGCCCCGAGGCTGCCTTCACGGGCGCCGACCTCGTCGGCGAGGAAGTTGGGCTCGAGGGTGAAGAGCGCACCGATGAACCCGAACAGCGCGACCAAGCAGACCGTGGTGAGTCGCAACGTCGCGTCAGCGCCGAGCACCCGGGCGCCCGCAGCGAGCTCTCCGAGACGGCTGCGCCAGCCGACGACGGCATCGCGGGCGAGCGCGACCGGCGACGGCACGCGCAGCAGGAGCAACGCGCCGGCGGCGTAGCACCCGGCGCCGGCCGCGAACGCCGGTCCGCTGCCGCCCAC
>DATLOQ010000134.1:0-2079 GCA_035536235.1 Mycobacteriales bacterium | reverse complement strand
GACCCGGCGCAGGTCGAGCTCGGCGTAAGCGTGCACGACCCGATTGCGGAACCCGGCGGCGCGACCCAGCCGCTGTGCCAGCTCGCCGGGTATCAACCTGGCACCGGCGAGCATGCGGAATGCATCGGCATAGGTAGGCGGGCTACCCAGCCCGAGCCGCACACAGCTCGACACTGCGAGATCGATCACCACCTGCACGGCCTGCCAGAGGTGCAGGACGACTGCGTCGGTCTGGGTGCTCAGTGGCTGCAGGTCCTCGGCGTGGCGTGGCAGGTGCTCGGCGACCCGGCGCAGATGGCGATCCACCGCCGCAGCGCGCTCGGCGAGCAGCTCGCGGTCGATCGCGACGCTCATCCGAGCGCGGCCAGAACGTCGTCGTGCGCGCTCCGGATGACGGTCTCCGTGTCGCACCAGAACTGCACGGCCTCAAGCTGGAAGCGCTGGAACTCATCCGACGGACGTTCCAGCAAGGGGATGCCGTCGCGAGCCGCGCGGTAGCGCAGCAGCGCACTCGTCCGCCTGAGGTCGACCACGTCGACCTCGTCGGTGCCCAGGATCACGGTTAGGGTCGCCGACAGCGCCAGCAGGTCCGGGGGATCGTCGGCGAGCACGCCGATATCCCAGTCGGACCCCTCAGCCGCGTCCGCGCGCGCTCGGGAACCGTGCAATACAGCGAGCCGCAGCGCCGCGGCTGCAGGATCCATCGACAGCCTTTCGCGCAGCTCCGCCGGGGTCACGGTCACCAGCCTACGGCGGGCCGCCATCACCGGTTGCGTGACCTGCGATCACGGAGTGGGGCGAGACGTCCTGCTCGCCCTTGCTTCGAGATACGGGCGACCGGGACCGGCGGCCGCCCATATCTCACCCCTCAGGGCGGCGTGTCCCTTGACAGCGGCGCGAAGCGCCCTCGGCGTTGGCGCCGAGCCGGCGAGCAACCCTGACCGGCGACGCCGCCCACGCGCACTCTCCTCTCGGCGGGCAGGGTATGAACACTGGCATCCAGGACGCGATGAACCTGGGGTGGAAACTGCCGCGGCCGTGCATGGGCGGGCGGCGCCTGGCTGCTCGACAGCTATGGGGGAGAGCAGCACCGGGTCGGCGCACGGGTTCTCGCATTGACCGACGGCTTCAACCGCCCATCCTTGGCCGCTCGGCGATGCGCCGAGCGGTGCAGACGCGTGTTGTCCGGTTGCTGCTGCGGTTCGGCATACTGGTAGCGCCCTGACCGCTCCGGCGGCCGAGGACCTCGACGAGAAGGAGCTGGAAGCAGAGGCGGAGCGCGCCCGCCGGCACGCACTCGCCGAACTGGTGCACCTCTTTCCGGAGCTGACGGGAGCCGAACCGACGGGAGCCGAACCGGACGCGGACGGGCATCGGGAGCCCGACTGGGAGGCCGTCCGGGACGCGCTACGCGAGCTGTCGCCCGAGGAGCTGCGGGACGCGCTCACCGGTGGTCCGATGCGGCCACCGCACGAGCCGGCGCACTTGGAGGCCCTGCCGCCGAGGTCGGCGAGCTCCGCCACCCCGGCGATGATGACGGCACCGCGGTGACCAAACTGGGCGGCGACGCCTCCGCCCTCGACTATCCCGGCGACCGGCCCGAGGAGGTGGCCGAGGCCGACGACAGCGGGACCGCCGGGGACGAGCCAGCCGGCGCCGACGCGGATGGGACCGGCGTCGATTTCGCTGGCTGACGGGCCCCCGATCGCGGGGTGTCGACGCGGCCGGCCGCGATCACCGGTGTGCGGTCCAGCTGCAGGTACGGTTCCGCGCGGTCCGAGCTGGCTTCGCCGCCGAAGGCCTCTCACTGTCGCTGCCCACCGCCGCAACGCCCGCGGCGTTGGTCGCGCTCGGGCCTCGGCCGGGGCCTGGCCCCGGTCCTGGGTCCAGGCGCCGGCGGGCGCTTCGCACAGCCAATTCGGTGTCGCTTCACACGGCCGCGCACCGTCATCGAGCAAGGCCTGATCTGGATCTTCCTGCGACGAACCAGCCCGATCGAGCCCCGAACGTCAAGCCGACTCGCCACGAACCTGAACAGCCTCGCCAACTGTCCTGTCTCGCGCGAACTGAGCCAGGCCA
>DATLOQ010000133.1:0-18571 GCA_035536235.1 Mycobacteriales bacterium | reverse complement strand
CGAGCGAGGTCAGAAGCAGGCCGATTCGGTGGCGGCACGACTCGCCGAGCTGCCCCTGACGGCGGTCGTCTCCTCGCCGTTGGAGCGCTGCGTCGACACCGCGACCGCGATCCTCACCGGCCGCGACATCACCCTGCAGGTCGACGACCGGCTCGGCGAGTGCCGCTACGGCGACTGGACCGGGCAGGAGCTCAAGAAGCTCGCCAAGGACCCGCTGTGGAAGGTGGTCCAGGCCCACCCGTCGGCTGTCACCTTCCCCAACGGCGAGTCGCTGCGCGACGTGCAGGCCCGCGCGGTGGCTGCGGTGCGGGAGTGGAACGACCGTCTCGGTCCCGACGCCATCTGGGTGGCCTGCAGCCACGGCGACGTGATCAAGGCCGTCGTCGCCGACGCCCTCGGCCTGCACCTCGACCTCTTCCAGCGGATCCAAGCTGACCCGTGCTCGGTGACGGTCATCCGCTACACGGAGCTTCGACCGTTCGTCGTACGCCTCAACGACGTCGGCGGCACGGTCGCCGACCTCCAGCCCGTCAAGCGAAAGGGACGTCGCAAGGCATCATCCGACGCGGCGGTCGGCGGCGGCAGCGGCTAGCCGTAGGCTCGCCCCTCACGCACGACGGCCCCCGCTACGACCACCGGAGTGACTGTGCCACGCCAGATCTTCAGCTTCGACCCACCCGAGCGGTTCATCGCGGGCACGGTGGGTCAGCCGGGGGAGCGGACCTTCTTCCTGCAGGCCAGCGGCGGGGGTCGCGTCATCAGCGTGGCGCTCGAGAAGGTGCAGGTGACCGTACTCGCCGAGAAGGTCACCGAGCTGCTCGATGAAGTACGCCGACGCGGCACCGACGTTCCGGCCAGCACGCTTCCCGGCACGGAGGACGTCGCGCCGCTCGACCAGCCGATCCTGGAGGAGTTCCGCGTCGGGACGATGCGCCTCGCGTGGGACGGCGAGGACGACATCGTCATCGTCGAGGCGCTGGCGCAGACCGGCACGGAGGCCGCGGGAGCCGGCGACGATGAGTCCGACGAATCCGACGATGCTGACGACGCGGCCGAGGGGCCAGACCTCCTGCGCGTGCGCATCACCGCCGCTGCGGCTCGGGCGTTCGTCCAGCGGGCGCTGCGGGTCGTGGCCGCCGGCCGACCGCCGTGCCCGCTCTGCGGTCTCCCGCTGGACCCCGAGGGGCACATCTGCCCGCGTCAGAACGGGCATCGGCACTGAGCAGCGACGTCGACCTGGAGCGAGCACTGACGCTGCTCCGCGATGGCGAGATCACCGTCGAGGGTCGCCTCGTCGACGCTTCCAACGCGACGCTCTACTGCTCCGTTGCGGACGAGGAGATGCAGGCCGTCTGCGTCTACAAGCCGATCCAAGGGGAGCGCCCGCTCTGGGACTTCCCGGACGGCACCCTCGCCTTCCGCGAAGTCTCTGCCTACCTCGTCTCCGTGGCCACGGGGTGGGACGTCGTACCGCCGACACTGCTGCGAGAAGGTCCATTCGGACCGGGCATGGTCCAGCTGTGGATCGACGTCGACGAGACGGTCGACCTCGGGGAGCTGGTGCACAGCAACGACCCTGCGCTGCGTCGGATGGCGGTCTTCGACGCGGTGGTGAACAACGCCGACCGCAAGGGCGGCCATCTCCTCCCCGTCCCTGGAGGTCATGTCTTCGGCGTCGACCACGGAGTGTGCTTCTCGGTGGAGACGAAGCTGCGCACTGTGCTGTGGGGGTGGCGCGGCAGCTCTCTCAACGCAGACGAGCGCGCCGTCCTGCAGGGTCTGCGCGATGACCTGACCGGTCCGTTGGGAGAGGGGTTGCACGCGCTGCTCGACCCGGCCGAGGTGGTCGCCACCCTGCACCGGGTGGATGACCTCCTCCACCACGGAGTCTTGCCGCAACCCAGCCCGGACTGGCCGGCGGTGCCGTGGCCGCCGTTCTGACCAAACCCAAGTGACCTGCCCGATCTAGGCTGAGGCCCGTGAAGTCCTGGGATGTCGAGCCGCCGGTGGCCATTCCAGGTCGACCCCCGGCGCTGCGGGTATGGGACACCGCGACCGCTGAGCTCCGGCCGGTCGCTGCCGGCGGCCGGTTCACGATGTACGTCTGCGGGATCACGCCGTACGACGCCGCGCACCTCGGCCATGCCATGACCTACCTGACCTACGACCTCGTCTACCGGCAGCTCCTCGACGCCGGACGCGAGGTCGTCTACACCCAGAACGTCACCGATGTAGACGAGCCGCTCTTCGAGCGGGCCGCCGAGACCGGGGACGACTGGGAGTCCCTCGGCGTCCGGGAGATCGAGCAGTTCCGCGCCGACATGACGGCGCTGGAGATGCTGCCCCCGACCCACTTCGTCGGGGCGGTCGAGGCGATCCCGCAGATCGTCGACCTCATCGCTCACCTCCGTGCGGCTGGGGTGACCTATGACCTCGAGGGCGACGTCTACCTCGCAGTTTCTGCGTGGGAGCGATTCGGTGAGCTCGGACAGCTGGACCGCGTTGGCATGACGGCGCTGTCTGCTGCCAACGGCGGTGACCCCGACCGAGCCGGTAAGCGGGATCCGCTCGATCCGCTGCTGTGGCGCGCGGAACGCGCGGGGGAGCCCTCGTGGCCCGCCGCATGGGGTCCGGGCCGCCCGGGGTGGCATGTCGAGTGCTCAGCCATCGCTCGTTCGACGCTGGGGGAGTCGATCGACCTGCACGGCGGCGGCACCGACCTGGTCTTCCCGCATCATGAGATGAGCGCGACGACGTCGTGCCTCGCGAGCGGCACCTGGCCGTTTGCTCGGACGTGGCTGCACACGGCGATGGTTGCTCTGCACGGCGAGAAGATGTCGAAGTCCAAGGGCAACCTCGTCTTCGTGCGGCATCTGCGCCTCGAGCACCCGCCGGCCGCGGTGCGGCTGGCCCTGCTCGCTCACCACTACCGAACGCCGTGGGAGTGGTTCCACGACGATGTTCTCCGCGCCGACGAGCGGCTGGCGCTGTGGCGGACGGCGACTCGGCTGCCTGCCGGGCCACCGACTAATGAGGTGCTCGACAGCGTGCGACGGCACCTCGCGGACGACTTGGATGCACCTGGTGCGCTCGGTGTCGTCGACCGATGGGCGCACGAAGCAGTGCGAACCGGCGGACGGGAGGCGAGCGCGCCGGGCGACGTACGCGCTCTCGTGCTGAGCCTGCTGGGCGTCCGCCTCTAGCCCGGTCCCGGCTTGCTCAGCAGAGCATCGAGCTCGTCATCGCGGTCGGCGGTGCACACGACGAGCAGCTCGTCGCCGGGCTCGAGCGGCATCTGGGCCGACGGCACCAGCACCCGGCCACCGCGAAGGATGGCTACGAGCGCGCTGTCGCTCGGCCACTCCACTTCGCCCACGGTGCGTCCGACGACTGGCGAGTCGGATGCGAGCGTCAGCTCGTTGAGGCTGGCCCGACCCTGCTCGAGAGACATCAGTCGGACCAGGTCGCCGACGCTGACCGCCTCCTCGACGAGGGCGGTCAGCATCCGAGGCGTCGAGACGGCGACGTCCACACCCCACGCCTCCGTGAAGAGCCACTCGTTCTTGGGGTGGTTGATACGTGCCACCACGCGGGGGACGGCGAACTCGGTCTTGGCGAGCAGCGATACCACGAGATTGACCTTGTCGTCCCCCGTGGCCGCGACGACCACCTCACAGCTCTCCAGTCCGGCGCGTTCGAGCTGGGCGAGCTCACAGGCGTCGGCGACGAGCCACTCGGCGCCGGGCACGCTGGCCGGCTTCGTGTTGCTCTGCTCCTTCTCGACCAGCAGCAGCTCGTGGCCGTTGTCGATCAGCTCCCGCGCGATCGACCGGCCCACGCTCCCCGCGCCGGCGATGACCACCCGCATCAGTGACCCCCGGCTTCGGGACCGCCGGCGATGATCCGCTCCACCTCGGCCAGTCGGCTCTTGATGACGACGAAGTGGAAGAGGTCACCCTCCTGCACCACATCGCCCTTCTCCGGCAGGCGCCCGGAGCCCAGCCGGGTCATGCAGGCCACCCGTGCGTCGACTGCCACCTCGAGCTCGCTGACCCGGTGACCAGCCCAGCTGCGGTTCACCGCGACCTCGGCGAGCAGCACCTCGCCAGACGGGTCGCTCCACTGCAGCTGGCTGCCGGAGGGGATCAGCCTGCGGAGCATCTGGTCGGCCGTCCACCGGACGGTCGCGACCGTAGGGATGCCGAGCCGCTCGTACACCTCAGCCCGCTTGGGGTCGTAGATGCGGGCGACGACGTGCTCGACGCCGAAGTTCTCACGCGCCACGCGGGCGGAGATGATGTTGGAGTTGTCGCCGTTGCTCACCGCGGCGAACGCCCCCGCCTCGGCGATGCCAGCCTCTTCCAAGGTGTCCTTGTCGAAGCCGAAGCCAGTGACCGCCTTCCCCTGGAATGTCGACGGGAGACGCTTGAAGGCGGCTTCCTCCCGGTCGATGACCGCCACGGAGTGGCCCATCTCCTCGAGGGTGCGCACCAGGGTCGAGCCGACCCGGCCACACCCCATGATGACGACGTGCACCAGCGGTCCTCCTGGAGTGTCGGCGCGAACGCGGGCAACGGTATCCCACCTCCGCGGCACGCGATTGCTCGCCATTAGGATCTCGCCGTGGCCCTCTTCGACCTACCCAAACGGATCTTCGTCGGCAGGCCGGTGCGCTCTGACGCCCTAGGACATACCCTGCTGCCCAAGAAGCTGGCGCTGCCGGTCTTCTCCAGCGACGCGCTGTCCTCGGTGGCCTATGCGACGGAGGAGATCCTCCTCGTTCTGAGCCTCGGCGGGCTGGCATTCCTGAACTACACGCCCTACATCGCCATCGCTGTCGCCACACTGCTGACGATCGTGGTCATCTCCTATCGCCAGACGGTGCGCGCCTACCCGATGGGCGGCGGGGCCTACCGTGTCGCCCACACCAATCTCGGACCCAATGCCGGGCTGCTCGCAGCGAGCGCACTGCTCATCGACTACGTGCTCACCGTCTCGGTGTCGATCACCGCAGGTGTGGCCGCGATCGCCTCCGCCGCGCCAAGCGTGGACGAGCACCGCGTGCCGGTCGCCGTGGGCTTCATCATCTTCATCACTCTCGTCAACCTGCGCGGCGTGAAGGAGTCGGGGGCCTTCTTCGCCGTTCCGACGTACGGCTTCATCCTCGGCATAACCGGCCTGCTCGCTGTCGGGTTCTACAAGCAGTTTCTCGGCAGCGGCCTGGTTGCGGAGACAGCGGGCGTCGAGATCGAGGCGGAGCACAACTACGTCGGCCTCGCGGTCGCCGTCCTCGTGGCTAAAGCCTTCGCGTCGGGGTGCACTGCCCTGACTGGGGTCGAGGCGATCAGCGACGGGGTGCCGGCGTTCAAGAAGCCGGCTGCGGAAAATGCCGCCAAGACTCTGCTGATCATGGCGGTGCTCTCGATCACCATGTTCCTCGGGATCTCGGTCCTGGCCATCTCGGCGGATGTCCGCGTCGGCGAAGGCTTCGAGCACCGGACGGTGGTGGCGCAGATCGCGTCCGCCACCTTCGGGAACAAGACGTTCCTCTTCTACTACATCCAGGCCTTCACCGCCGGCATCCTCATCCTGGCTGCCAACACGGCATACCAGGACTTCCCGCGGCTATCCTCCATCCTCGCGCAGGACCGCTACCTACCGCGGCAGCTGCACAACCGGGGGGACCGCCTCGTCTTCAGCAACGGTGTCATCGCCCTCGCTGTGTTCTCCTCGGCTCTCATCTGGATCTTCAATGCAGAGCTGACGAAGATCATCCAGCTCTACATCGTCGGCGTCTTCGTGTCGTTCACGCTCAGCCAGTACGGGATGGTCAAGCACTGGGACCGGGTGCGCACGGAAGATCCGACCTTGGACCAAGGGAAGGTCACCCGCGCCCGCCTCACCAACTACGTCGGCGCGATCGCGACTGCCTTCGTGCTGGTCGTCGTGCTCTACAGCAAGTTCCGCAGCGGGGCCTACATGGTGGTCATCGCGATCCCGATCATCTACGCCATCATGAGGACCATCAACAAGCACTACGAGCGGGTGGCCGAGGAGGTCCGCGCCTCAGACACGCGGCCCGTGCTGCCGTCTCGTATGCACGCGATCGTGCTCGTCTCACAGCTGCACAACCCGACGCTGCGCGCGCTCAACTACGCCAAGGCAATCCGTCCGTCGACGCTGCAGGCGCTCTATATCGCCGTCGACGACGCCGAGTCGCAGAAGCTTCAGTCTGAGTGGGCCGAGAAGGGCATCGACGTCCCCCTCGTAGTGCGCGACTCGCCCTTCCGCGAGGTCACGGCGCCGGTGCTCGACTACGTGCGCAACTTCCCCCGTGAGGGTGAGCGCGACGTCGTCACGGTCATCATCCCGGAGTTCGTCGTCGGCAAGTGGTGGGAGCAGCTGCTGCACAACCAGAGTGCGCTGCTCCTGAAGGGCCGGCTGCTCTTCCAGCCCGGCGTCTCTGTCACCAGCGTGCCGTGGCACCTCTCGTCGGCACCTGAGCCAGAGGAGCCGGTGACAACCGGCACGCCCGGCAGTTCGTCCTGAAGCCTCCGCCTCCCGACGTCGGCACCGAGCACCTGCTCGAGATCGGTAGCGAGATCCTGCTCGAGATCGAGAACGTGGCGCACGGCGGTGTGTGCTTGGCCCGTCACGAGGGGCTCACGATCTTCGTCCGGCATGCGCTGCCGGGGGAGCGCGTCCGCGCAGCGGTCACGGAGACGCGGCCCCGATACGCTCGGGCGGACGCGGTCGAGGTGATCCGCGCCGCGCCAGGTCGGGTGGAGCCGCCGTGCCCCTGGGCCCGGCCGACGCTGTGCGGAGGCTGCGACTGGCAGCATGCCTCTCTTGACGAGCAGCGAGCCTTGAAAGCCGCCGTGATCCGCGACCAGCTGAGGCAGCTCGCCGGTCTCGACGTCGAGGTCGTGGTGGAGGCGGTGGGCGGCGACGACTCCGGCCTCGGCTGGCGGACGCGCGTGCAGTTCGCCGTCGATGCTGAGGGGGTCGCCGGGCTGCGCCGGCACCGGTCCCACGACATCGTCCCGATCGACTGGTGCCGGATCGCTGCGCCCGGAGTCGTCGAGCTGGGCGTGCCGTCCTACCGCTGGCCGGGAGCGTCGTCCGTCGAGGCCGTGGCCGGCGGCTCAGGTGATCGCGCTGTTGTCGTCACGCCTCGACGGCGCGGCGCGAAGGTCGGTGCTCCGGCCGCCCTCGAAGCGTCGGTGATGCGCGCGGATGACAAGGGGGCGGTCGACGCCGTCCGTGGTCGGCCCGGCGTCCGGGAGCGCGCTCTGGGGCGGACCTTCTGGGTAGGTGGGAGTGGGTTCTGGCAGGTGCACCCGGGTGCTGCGGAGGTCTTGACGGCGGCGGTGCTCGCCGCGCTGCGTCCGGCGCCGGGTGACCTCGTCCTGGACCTCTACGCCGGTGTCGGGCTCTTCGCCGCCGCCCTTGCCCCGTTCGTGGCTCCACGGGGCGAGGTCATCGCGATCGAAGGCGGGCCAGGAGCGGCCGCCGATGCCACGACGAACGTGCGCGACCTCCCTAGCGTGCGAGTGCGCGAGGGCCGGGTCGACACGGTGCTGGACGCTCTCGGGCTGGGCCGCGCCCAGGTGGTGGTCCTGGACCCGCCCAGGACGGGCGCGGGGGAGGGCGTCGTACGCCGGATCGCCGGTCTCGCGCCGCGAGCCATCGCGTACGTGGCCTGCGACCCGGCGGCTCTCGCGCGGGACGTGTCGACCTTCGCCGACGCTGGCTACCGCCTGGACTCGATCAGGGCGTTCGACCTCTTCCCGATGACGCACCACGTCGAGTGCGTCGCCACCCTCACGCCGGTCTGACCCGCACGATCTTGTCCGCGCGGTCGTCGCCCCGGCCGTCGCGGTTGCTCGTGGCCAGGTAGAGGAAGCCGTCCGGGCCGGCAGCCACGTCGCGGAGCCGCCCGAGCTCGCCGTCGTACAGCACCTCCTCGCCGATGACCGCGCCGCTCGCATCGAGCGTCAGCCGCCGCAGATCCCTCCCCTTGAGGGTGACGAAGAAGAGCGAGCCCTTCCACTGCGGGATTGCCGCCGCGTTGTAGAAGGCGCAGCCGCCAGGGGCGATGGTGGGGGTGTAGTTCTTCAGCCCGTTGCCGGCGGTCCCCGGCCAGCCACCGTTGCCGCCGCGCCCGACCACGGCGACCTCGTCACCCCGGTCCGGACCGTGCTCCGTGGCGATCAACCTGCCGGTGCCGTCGAAGCACAGCCCCTGCGCATTGCGATGCCCTTTGCTGTGCACGACGGCGTCGCTGGAGTTGGCGTCAAGCCGCAGGATCTTGCCGGCGAGGCTGTCGTCGTCCTGGGGGAGGTCGGTGTCTCCGGTGTCGCCCGTCGAGATGTACAGCTCGCCGGCCGGTCCGAACGCGAGGCGGCCGCCGTCGTGGATGCCACCCTTCGGGATGCCGTCGACCAGCACCGTCTGGCGCTGGCCCTCCATCCGCACCACCCGGTTGTCGGAGCGACCGGTGAACATGACGTGGGGCCGACCGGCGCGGTCGAAGGCCAGGCCCATCAGGCCACCCTCACCCTCCTCGTCGACCCCGTCGATCTCCTGGGGTGCGCTGCCGAGCCGCGTCAAGCGACCGCCGCGCTCCGTCCACCACAGCGTTCCGTCCGGGTCGAAGTCAACATCCCAGACGGTGTCCAGCCCGTCGACCACCGTCTCGAGACGCAGCGCCACCGGTGCCGGACCCCCGACGACCGCCGTCGGCAGCGCTGTGCTGCTCAGCGCTGGGTTTGGTGGGGCGCTGACCACGGGGTCGTCGGCTGCCGGCTCGCCGCCCGCGCGGCACCCGCCCAGAGTCACTGCCACCACCATCGCAGCAGCCGTCCACGCGGTGCGATGGGTCATGGGTCCAGCATGCCGTGCTCGCGTCTATCGCGCCGGATGGGATCCAGACTCCCGCGGCGAGCGAACCACCTGCAGCCCCGTAGGATTGACGCTGAAACCCCCTGCGAAGGACGAGGACATGAGCTTGCTGGAGTCGCTGCACGGCCCGGAGGACCTCAAGCGGCTGGACCCGGCTGAGCTGCCCGCCCTGGCAGCGGAGATCCGTGACTTCCTGGTGCCGGCCGTGTGCGCGACGGGCGGACACCTCGGCCCCAACCTAGGCGTGGTCGAGCTGACTATCGGCCTGCACCGGGTCTTCCGCTCGCCGCGGGACCGGATCCTGTGGGACACCGGGCACCAGTCCTACGTGCACAAGATCCTCACCGGGCGCCACGACTTCTCCACCCTGCGCCAGCCCGGGGGCCTGTCCGGCTACCCGAGCCGAGCCGAGTCCGAGCACGACGTCATCGAGAACTCCCACGCCTCCACTGCTTTGTCCTACGCCGACGGACTGGCGAAGGCCTACGCGCTGCGAGGGGAAAGCGATCGCGCGGTGGTCGCCGTCGTCGGTGACGGCGCTCTCACGGGCGGTATGGCCTGGGAGGCGCTCAACAACATCGCCGCCTCGGATCTGCCGATCGTGATCGTGGTCAACGACAACGGCCGGTCCTACGCCCCGACGATCGGCGGGCTGCAGAACCACCTGGCCAGCCTGCGGCTGACGCAGAGCTATGAGCAGGCGCTCGATGTCGTCAAGGCAGTGCTCAGCCGGACTCCGCTCGTCGGCGCCCCCCTGTACGACGCGCTCCACGGCATCAAGCGGGGGCTCAAGGACGCTCTCGCCCCTCAGGGCATGTTCGAAGACCTGGGGCTCAAGTACGTCGGCCCGATCGACGGCCACGACATCGCCGCGGTCGAGACCGCCCTGCGGCGTGCGCAAGCCTTCGGGGCGCCGGTGATCGTGCACTGCGTCACCCGCAAGGGGTTCGGCTACCAGCCGGCGGAGGACGACGAGGCGGACTGCCTGCACGGCGTCAGCACCAGCGACCCGGTCTCCGGCAAGTCCCTGGGATCGAAGTCCCGGACGTTCACCAACGTGTTCTCCGAGGAGATCGCGGCCATCGGTGCCGACCACCCCGAGGTCGTCACGCTCACCGCCGCCATGCTCGAGCCCGTAGGCCTGGGCGCTTTCTCCCGCGCCTACCCGGAGCGCACCTTCGACGTGGGCATCGCCGAGCAGCATGCGGTGACCTCCGCGGCCGGGCTGGCGATGGGCGGTATGAAGCCCGTCTTCTGTGTCTACGCGACCTTCCTCAACCGGGCCTTCGACCAGGTGCTGATGGACGTCGCGCTGCACCGCCTCCCGGTCACCTTCGTGCTCGACCGGGCCGGAGTCACCGGCGAGGACGGCCCGAGCCACAACGGCATGTGGGATCTGTCCTTCCTCCAGCTGGTTCCCGGGCTCGCCGTGGCGGCTCCCCGGGACGGAGCGACGCTGCGAGCGGAGCTGCGGGAGGCGGTCCTCCGCGACGATGGTCCGAGCGTGATCCGCTATCCCAAGTCCGCGGTCGGCGACGACATCCCGGCGCTGCGCCGAGTCGGCGGCATGGACGTGCTTCGGGAGGGTTCCGACGTCCTGCTGGTCGCCGTCGGGGCGATGGTCCGCACCGCCCTTGCGGTCGCGGAACGGGTCGCCGACCAGGGGATCAGCGTCACTGTCGTGGACCCGCGCTGGGTCAAGCCGGTGGACGACGCGATGCCCGGCCTGGCCGCGCGCCACAACCTCGTGGTGACGCTGGAAGACGGTGGTCGGGTCGGCGGGGTTGGGGCTGCGGTGGCGCAGCGGCTGGCCGATGACAAGGTGGGTCTGCCGGTGCTGAACTTCGGGTTGCGCCAGCACTTCATCGACCAGGGCACGCGGGATGCGATTCTGGCCGAGCAGGGTCTCGGCGCGCAGGACGTGGCCCGAGCCATCGTCGAGGCCATCGCCGTAGCCGACCCCGCGCTCGTGCCCGGCCCGGCGTGAGCGCTCAGCGGTAGAGCAGGGGACGCAGCCAGTTGCGAGCCGGCGCCGGATCGTCGAGCGCAGCCTGCGGACGCCCGCCGGGGGCGACGACGCTCACCTCGTCGACCGTGATCAGCACGGGGCGCGCGAAGCCTCGGTCCACCGCGTCGGTCGCCCTGGCGGCGGCCGGCCCGAAGGCAGGGTCGATCCGCGAGACGTCGAGCCAGCCCCGCGTGCGCATCGGCACGACGGCCGCCCGCATGCCGTGCGGGTCCTCTGCCGTGACTGCCCACCGGAACGTGCGTGACCCCAGGAGCGTGACGACGTCGCAGTCACCCATCGGCCGCACCACCGCCCCGCGGTCGCGACGCCACCGGGCGACCGCGAGCTCTCCCATCTGCTCCAGATAGGCCGTAGCTCTCTTCCAGAAGGCACCCATGTCGGTGCCGCTGGCAGTGAGGACACCGTGCGGCACGATGATGACCCGGTCGGGGTGGCCGGGCTGCACCCCGCGGAACCCCAACCCGAGGTCGAGCGAAGAGCCGATGATGCTCTTGCAGACCCAGTCGGCACCCGGATGCAAGGCGTGCCTAGGCGGCAGACCGACCGGGCGGGATCGCTCCGCCAGGTCGTCGAAGGTGTGGTCGGCGATCCAGCGTCGTCGTAGCAGCCACCGCGCCAGCAGAGTCCGTCCCTGCGCGGTGTCCGGGGACGCACCCCGCAGCGCGGTGCGGCACTCGCGCCAGCCCACGAGCACCGGTGGCACGCCGGACACCAGCACGCCGTCGGCGTGGGGGTCGAGGTCGAGGTCGATGAGGACGGAGATGGCCAGCGCAGCCTGCCGGAGATCGATCCGGGTCGCGTAGCGCGCCATGTCCCGACGGTACTCGCCGCAGCCCCTAACGGATACGTACCACCCGATTGGACACTTCGCCGAGGCCCTCGACGGTCAGCGTCACGACGGAGTCCGGGGCCAGCCACCGGTCGATGTCGAGACCGCACCCGCCGCCGAAGGTCCCTGAGCCCAGCACGTCGGTGGGATAGACGTCCTCATCGAGGCTCAGGTGCGCCAGCATCTCCGCGAAGGTCCACCGGCGTCCGCTCGTCGACCCGCGAGACCACTCCTCGCCGTCCACGGTGACCGTCATCGCGTGGTCGTCCTCCGGGGTCCACTCATCCGGGGTGACCACTACTGGCCCGAGCGTCGTGGCGAAGTCCTTGCCCTTGGCGGGCCCCAGCCAGCAGGTCATCTCCTCCTTCTGGATGTCGCGAGCGGACCAGTCGTTCATCACGGTGTACCCGAAGATCGCCGAGGTCGCCTGCTCTGCTGTCCAGTCGCGCCCGGGCCGCCCGACGACTGCCGCCACCTCGCACTCGGAGTCGAGCCGCTCGGTGTACGACGGCCAGGCGACCTCGTCGTCCGGACCGACGATGGAGCGTCGGTTTCCCTTGTAGTAGATGGGCAGCCGGTCCCAGGCCGGTGGCACCGCCGTACCCCGGCGAGCGGCTCCAAGCTCCACGTGGGAGCGGAACGCGATGAAGTCCCGGAGCGAGTTGGGCGCGCGCAGTGGCGCCAGGAGGCGCACCTGCTCCAGTCGTCGCCACCCCGTGGCATCCGGCGGGGCTGACGCGGCCATGGCGGCCACCCGCTCCTGGGTGGCGGGGGAGGCCTCGACCAAGTCGACGAGATCGCTCGGCGCCTCCGCTTCCCGGGTCGCCGCCCAGGCGACCACATCGAGCAGCCAGTCCTCGCCGTCACGCGAGTGCACCACGCCGAGCCGGCCCGCTCCGCCGCCTTCCAGCGGGGTCCATGAGCACCAGCGCATCCGCACTCCTCTCGTGGTCGAGCGGGGATCCTGTCACCGCGCCTCCGCTCGCGGGCATGATGGCCCCGTGCAGGCTGACCCAGCGGCTGTTGGCGCCCCCGCCGCACCCTCTCCGCTGCCGCTCGTCGCCACCGTGCTCGCTCTAGCTGGAGTACGCCGCGGCGCCACGGTGCTCGACGTACTCGCCGGGTCCGGCCTGTCCACGAGGGCAGCCGCAGCGGCTGCTGCCGACGGCGGCACGGTCATCGCTCTTGAGTCCGACCCGGCGCTGTTAGCAGTGGGCCGGGCGCGGTCCGCCCAGCCTGGCTGGGCGCCCATCTCCTGGCTGCACGCCGGCTCGGCGGCCGTGCCGCTGCGGGCAGGGTCGGTAGACACGGTGCTCTGCGCACCGGTGCCTCCCCGCAGCTTCGCGCTGGATCAGGCGCTACCGCAGCTGCAGCGGGTGATCCGCGTCGGCGGTCGGGTCGTGGTCGGCGGCACGACGGGCAGCGCCAGCCAGGCAGCCAGCCAGCTGTGCGCGCACGGATTCTCCCTGGCTCATCTCGAGGAGGCGTCCTGGTCAGGAAATCCGGTTTGGTACCTCGTCGGCCGCCGAGGCTAGGTGGGAGAACGAGGCGAGCCAGTTTCGAGTCCACCACCGCTGCCAGCGGGCCGGGTCAGCTGACGGGCGGGCCAGCAGGTAGCCCTGGACGTCGTCCACGCCGAGGGCCGCCAGGGTCTCCAGCTCGCTGGGAGTTTCCACCCCTTCCGCGGTGACCGAGGCGTCGAGGTCGAGGGCGAGCAGCACGAGAGCGGTGACCAGCGACCGGCGGGCCGGGTCGCTCGTGATCTTGGCGATCAGCGAACGGTCGATCTTGATGATGTCCGGACGAAGCTGGAGCACATGGTTGAACGACGCGTAGCCAGCGCCGGTGTCATCGACAGCCAGTCGCACTCCGCGCTCCCGCAATGGCGCTAGAGCCTCACAGATCCGGTCGTAGCCGTGGATCGGCACGTGCTCGGTCACCTCGAGGACCAGGCTCTCGAGCGCGACGGCGTCGTCGAGCAGCAGTCGCCGCAGAGCCGAATCCATGATCAGCTCAGGCGACGCGTTGACCGAGAGGTAGGTGCCGGCCGGCAGGAGAGGAAGTACGTGCAGCGCGGCGCGGAACGACATGAGGTCCAAGGCCAGGCTCTGCCCGGTCTCGCGCGATTCGGGAAACCACTGATCAGGGGAGCGGCCATCCCGGAACCGCGCCAGCGCCTCGACTCCCACCAGCCGACCGTGGGTCAGGCTGACGACGGGCTGGAGGGCGACGTCCAGCGCCTGCTGGTCGAGTGCTTCGGTGATGCGCACCTTTGCGGCGAGCAGCGACCGCTCCGAGGCCATCGCCGTCGTCACCTTCCGGCGCACGCCGCGAAACCCGGTGACCACCCCGGCGGCATCCAGCGTGGGCACCGCGGTGCCCTGCAGCGGCACCACGTGGCCGTCGCGGTGGAGCCAGTTGAGCTCTACGTCGTGCCATCCCTCGCCGGTCACCCGCGCCGCTGCCACCACGGCCGCGGCTCGCTGCTGGTGCTCATCGGGGATCAGCCGGGTCAGCCGTCGTCCGTACAGCTCCTCCGGCTGGTACCCGAGCAGCTCAGTGACGCGTCGGTTGCTGTATGTCAGCCGCAGCGAGCTGTCCGCGGCCCACACCCAGTCGTGAGACGTGGACGCGACGTCGAGCAGCGCCCGCTCATCCCGCGCTGCCTGCCGACGAGCAGCGACCAGCGACCGTCCCACCCCCGCCGCTGCGAGCACCAACACCGGGATCCACGCCAGGCTCAGCGCCTCGAGGATGGTGGAGGCGCGCCGCTCGCCGGCGGTGATCCGCCCCACGGCCTGGAATCGCAGGATCAAGGCGAAGACGGTCTCGACGCCGACCGCGACGACCAAGAAGCCACGCCAGTCCCGGCTCTTCACTTCGGCCACGTCTCTTCGGCGGAGGAACGTCGCGCCCGAGGTCCGGAAGCGCGACGTGACACCTTGATGACTTTTCTACCCAGTACGTCGGGTCGCACGCTGGGCGGGTTGAGCACCGCCGTCCATCTTCTCTCGCCGGCCCCATCGGCCGCGTAGCATCGGGCTGGTGAGCCCCGCCCGCGCTGAAGCCCGTGCCCCTGGACTGTTCATCGGACGTCCGCTGGGCATTCCCGTCTTCCTCTCACCATCGGTCCTGCTTCTGGCCGTGCTGGTCACCGTCCAGATCGCGGACCACCCCGACCTTGCGGCCCGCAGCGGTACGGCCCGGGCAGCGGTCGGCCTGGTCGCCGCGGTGCTGCTCGCGCTGTCGATCCTGCTGCACGAGCTGGGGCACTCTGCCGTGGCCCTCGCCATGGGCATACCGATTCGGCGCATCACCTTGTTCCTCTTCGGCGGAATCGCCGAGATCACCCGGGAGCCCGACACCGCCGCCAAGGAGTACCTGGTCAGCATCGCCGGGCCCCTCGTGTCCCTGACGCTGGGCGGGCTGGGCCTGGTAGCGCTGGAGCTGACAAGCGGACCCGAGGCCGCCGTGCTCTTCGGCTACGCCGCTTTCATCAACGTCGCGCTGGGCGTCTTCAACCTCCTCCCGGGACTGCCGCTCGACGGTGGCCGGGTGCTGCGGGCGGCTGTCTGGCAGGCGCGCGGCGACCGCCTCGTCGCGACCAGGGTGGCCGCCCGGTCCGGGATGGTGCTGGGCGTCCTGCTGGGTGGGGCGGGCCTCATCGCCATCGTGACCGGAGACGGTCTGTCGATCTTCACCCTGCTCATCGCCTACTTCATCTACAGCGGCGCTCGGGCCTCCCTGGCCCAGTCCGGTGTCGCCCGGCTGGTTCCCTCGCTCGACGTGCGCTCGCTGACGCGGCCGGTCCTGCCGGTGACCGCCGACCTGCCGTTGGCGGAGGCGCTGCGCCGAGCCGCGGTGGACGAGCGTCGGCTCCTCGTCGTCGACGCGGAGGGAACTCCCTCCGCTGTGATCTCCAGCGCCGCGGTCGCCGCCGTACCGACCGATCGGCGGCCATGGGTGAGCGTCGGCTCGGTCTCGCGCCGACTCGTCACCGGACTCGTGCTCGACTCACGCCTCGAGGGGGAAGCTGTGCTCAGTGCGCTGCGCAGCACTCCCGCGTCGGAGTACCTAGTCGTGGACGACGAAGGTGGCGTGGTCGGGGTGCTGGCGGCCCGCGACGTCGCCCGCCGGCTGGCTCCCCAGTCGTGACCGTCGACGAGTCGCTGGCCACGGCCACGGTCAAGCTGCGCAACCCCGACCGGGACGTCACCGTGACCGCCCCGCGTGAGGTGCGGCAGCTGCTCATGGAGGTGGGGATGCACCCGGACGCAGTCCTGGTGATCCGCGACGGCGAGCTGCTGACCCGCGAGGACGTCGTCTCGCCCGGCGACGTCGTCGAGGTGCGCCCGGTGATCTCCGGTGGGAGTCGCTGAGCCGCCGACTACCCTGACGTCCATGCTGTGTCGCCGGTGTCGGGCCCGCGCTGTCGTCGAGGTGCCGCGAGCCAACGCCGCCTTCTGCGGCGGCTGCTTCACGGAGCACTACGTGCGCAACCTGGTAGTCCGGGCGATTCGCCACGACCGGATGTTCGGCCACGCCGACCGCGTGCTCGTCGCGGTCTCGGGCGGCAAGGACTCCCTGATGCTGTGGGACGTGCTCCTCGAGCTCGGCTACCAGGTAGACGGGCTCTACCTCGGGCTGGGCATCGGCGGCTACAGCAGCCGGTCCCAGGCCGTCTGCCAAGCCTTCGCCGATGCCCATGGGGCGCGCCTGCACGTGTTGGACATGGCCACCGCCGAGGGGTTCACGATCCCGGACGCGGCGGCCCGAAGCACCCGGCCCGCCTGCGCCGTGTGCGGGTTGTCCAAGCGGACGCTGTTCAACCGGGTCGCCCGCGACGAGGGCTACGACGTCGTGGCCACGGGTCACAACCTCGACGACGAAGCAGCGGTGCTCCTCGGCAACGTGCTGCGGTGGGAGACCGACTTCCTGGCTCGCCAGTCACCGGTCCTCGAGGCCGTGCCCCCGTCCATGGTGCGCAAGGTCAAGCCGCTCTACCGCCTCCTGGAGCGGGAGACGGCGGCGTACTGCGTCATCAAGGGCATCGACTACGTGGTCGAGGAGTGCCCGCTCGTCGAGGGCAACACGCAGATGCGCTACAAGGGGCTCCTCGACCAGATCGAGGCGGCGTCGCCCGGGACCAAGCACAACTTCCTCTTCGGCTTCCTGGAGAAGGGGCGGGCGCACTTCCCCCGTGACGGCGTCCAGCTGCAGGAATGCACAGAGTGCGGCTCGGCGTCGCCGGCGGAGGTCTGCGCCTACTGCCGGGCCCGCCGCCTGGTGACCCTTCCGCTGGTCACGCTGCCCCAGGCGATCCGGCAATGACACGTCGCACTCCGACCGGCGCGGCACGGCGACGGGGTCCGCTCGCGGTCGGCGATCAGGTGCAGCTGACCGACCCCAAGGGCAAGCTGCACACGATCACCCTGGCCGTGGGCGGGCAGTTCCACACCCACCGGGGGATCCTCGACCACGACCAGATGATCGGCGAGCCCGAGGGGATCGTCCTCAAGACTGGCGCCGGGACGCCGTACCTTGTGCTCCGGCCCCTGCTGTCGGACTACGTGCTGTCGATGCCGCGCGGTGCGCAGGTCGTCTACCCGAAGGACGCCGCGCTGATCGTGGGCTATGCCGATGTCTTCCCGGGAGCTCGGGTGATCGAGGCCGGGGTCGGATCCGGCGCGCTGACCTGCTCGTTGTTGCGGGCGGTCGGCGACGACGGCGCGGTGTCGTCGTACGAGATCCGGCCGGAATTCGCCGAGGTGGCGCGGCGCAACGTCGAGCGGTTCTTCGGTGGTGCGCATCCGGCCTGGACGCTCACCGTCGGCGAGCTGGCCGCGTCACTGACTGAGCGGGACGTCGATCGCGTCGTGCTGGACATGCTCGCGCCCTGGGATGTCCTCGACGCGGTCTCTGCCGCGCTGGTCCCGGGCGGACTCGTCTGCTGCTACGTCGCGACGACGACCCAGCTCTCCCGCACCGCTGAGGCACTGCGCTCGCACGGCACGTTCACCGAGCCGTGGTCGATGGAGTCACTGGTGCGCACCTGGCACACCGAGGGCCTCGCCGTACGCCCCGACCACCGCATGATCGGGCACACCGGCTTCCTGCTCTTCGCCCGGCGCCTTGCCGACGGAGTCGAGCCGCCACTGCGCCGCCGCCGCCCCTCGAAAGGCATGACCGCCGACGAGGCCGTCTAGCTCCCATCTCACCCCGCCCAATTCGGTGATCAATGGTGCGTTCTTGCTCGGCGGCGCAGACCTTCTCACCGCAGATGTCAGGCGACGTCGGACAGGCGATCGAGAACTGCGCGCTCGAAGTCGTCCGCCGCTGACTCAACAGCGCGGTCGTTGTAGGCGGTGGAGAACCGCATCAGCCGGGGCGGGGCGGCGGGGCGGGGGGACGGCGGCCGGGATTAGGGGGTGGCGAGGGGGCCGGCGACGGGGGCACCAGCAGCGGTCTCGACGAAGATGCAGTCACCCGGACAGCCTCGGGCGGACTCGACGACATCGGCGGCGCACCGCGCCGGTACGACGACCCGCGCCCCTGGCTCGGTGAGCAGCGCGCCATCGGCGCCCTTGACGTAGGCGAGGCCGTCGACGTCGAACTCGAAGACTTGCGGCGCGAGCTGGACGCAGAGGCCGTCGCCGGTGCACAGATCCTGGTCGACGTACACGCGCAGCTCGTCCGACGCCACTGTTCTCCTAGGTCTCCCCGACCGTAACACCGCGCCACGGCGGCGGCCTGGCGACGAATCGGCGGCCTCCGGGCGGAGTGCGTGTATAGGGTTGCCCTGCAAGCAC
>DATLOQ010000132.1:0-32347 GCA_035536235.1 Mycobacteriales bacterium | reverse complement strand
GACGGAGAGCTGCTCGCCGACCTGGTCGGTCCCGGCACCCGCTACGTCGTCGCGCGCGGCGGCCGCGGCGGGCGTGGCAACGCAGCACTCGCCTCCGCCCGGCGCAAGGCACCGGGGTTCGCCGAGCGCGGCGAGCCAGGGAGCGCTGCCGACGTCGTGCTCGAGCTCAAGTCGGTCGCCGACGTCGCCCTTGTGGGCTTTCCCAGCGCGGGCAAGTCGTCGCTCATCTCCGTGCTGTCGGCGGCGCGACCCAAGATCGCCGACTACCCCTTCACCACCCTGGTGCCCAACCTCGGTGTGGTGACCGCGGGAGACGTCGTCTTCACCATCGCCGACGTGCCCGGGCTCATCCCCGGCGCGGCCCAGGGAAAGGGGCTGGGACTGGAGTTCCTCCGCCACGTCGAGCGGTGCAGCGTGCTGGTGCACGTCCTCGACGCGGCCACCGAGGACCCGGGTCGTGACCCCCTCTCGGACATCGACGCGATCGAGGACGAGCTCGCGCAGTACGGCGGACTCGAGGGCCGGCCGCGGCTCGTCGTCCTCAACAAGGTCGACGTGCCCGCTGCTCGCGAGATGGCGGAGATGGTGAGCGCGCAGATCGCTGAGCGGGGGCTCGCGGTCTTCCTCACGTCGGTGCCGACCCACGAGGGCATCCCCGCTCTCACCTATGCGCTGGCAGAGGCGGTCCGCGCGGCCCGCGCGGTGGCGCCGGCTGCCGTGCCGACCCGAATCGTGCTGCGTCCGCGGGCCGTCGACGACAGCGGCTTCACGGTGGAGCGCACCGAGGACGGCTACACCGTCCACGGGGACAAGCCCGAGCGGTGGGTGCTGCAGACCAACTTCGACAACGACGAGGCGGTCGGCTACCTCGCCGACCGGCTGGCCCGGCTCGGGGTGGAGGCGGAGCTGCAGCGCCTCGGCGCCTCGCCGGGGGTGGCGATCACGATCGGCGACTGGACCTTCGACTGGGAGCCGGCTACCGAGGAGGGCTACCTGCCCGGCCCGCGCGGCACCGACCGCCGCCTCGACCCGTGAGCAGCGCAGCCCCGCTTCCCCGCCCCCCGACCACCCCCCGGACAATTGCCCGGTTAACAGGCCAATTGGACCCCCTGAGGCCTCCGATCAGGTCCAGTTGCCCGGTCAAGAGGGCGTCTTGCCCGGTCTAGCGGCTGCGGCCGCCCGGCCGGACGTCGCGGCGGCGCGCCGGGTCGTCATCAAAGTTGGCTCGTCCTCGCTGACCAGCCCGGACGGGCACCTCGACGGCGACCGGGTAGACCGGGTCGTCGACGTGCTCGCCGCGGAGCGCAGCGCCGGTCGGACCGTGGTGCTCGTCTCCTCCGGCGCCATAGCCGCCGGGTTCGGCCCGTTGGGCATGACCGGTCGACCGCGTGACCTCGCCACGCTGCAAGCCGCCGCGTCGGTGGGCCAGGGGCTGCTGATGCACCGCTACACCGAGTCGTTCCGCCGGCACGACCTCATCGCCGCTCAGGTGCTGCTGACCGCCGACGACGTCGTACGCCGGGCGCACTATCTCAACGCCTGCCGCGCGCTGGGGCGGCTGCTCACGCTGGGCGTCATCCCCGTCGTCAACGAGAACGACGCGGTAGCGACGCAGGAGATCCGATTCGGTGACAACGACCGCCTCGCTGCACTCGTCGCCTTGGTCGTCGAGGCCGACCTGCTCGTGCTGCTCTCGGACGTCGACGGGGTGTACGACGCCGACCCGCGCCAGGGCGGCGCGCATCGGCTGCACGAGGTGCGCGACGCTGCCGCGCTGGACGGCGTGGTGCTCGGCCGGACCGGCGCAGCCGTGTCGACGGGAGGCATGGCCACGAAGGTCGATGCGGCCCGCATCGCCACGGGCAGCGGAGTCCACGTCGTCGTCGGAGCGGCCAGTGACGCAGCCGCGATCCTGGCGGGGGAGGGCGCCGGGACTCACTTCCTGCCCACCGGAGCGCGGAGCCGGTCGCGGTTGCTCTGGCTGGCCCACGCCTCGGCCCCGCGCGGGCGCCTCGTGCTCGACGACGGGGCGGTGGCTGCGGTCGTGGAGCGCCACACGTCGCTGCTACCCGCCGGGATCGTCCGTGTCGAGGGCGATTTCGTGGCCGGCGACCCGGTCGAGCTGGTCGACCCGCTCGGTAAGCCGGTGGCGCGCGGGCTCACGACGTACTCCGCGGAGGAGCTTCCCGGGGTGATCGGCCGGTCCACCCGGGACCTCGCGGCGGAGCTCGGGGCCGAGTACGAGCGCGAGGTCGTCCACCGCGACGACTTGGTGCTGCTCTAGTGCCCGCGACGGAGCCGCGGGAGGTCCTCGTGGCCCAGCGGGACGAGGCGCTGGCGCAGATCGCCGCGTTGAGCCGGGACTTCACGGCACTGGTCGATGCCGCCGAGTCCTCCAACGCCGACGACGAGCACGACCCGGAGGGAGCGACGCTCGCTTTCGAGCGTCAGCAGCTGGCCGCCGTCCTCGACCTCGCCCGGGCTCGGCTGCACGAGGTCGAGCGGGCGTTGGTGCAGGTCAGGGACGGATCCTACGGGCGGTGCGAGCGCTGCGGTGATGCGATTGGAGCCGAGAGGCTGGCCGCCCGGCCCGCTGCCCTCGCCTGCATTGCCTGTGCCCGTACGGCGCCCGGGGCGTAGCCTCGGCTCATGGGCGACATCGTCGAGCTGGCTACCCGCGCCCGCGCCGCCGCTCTAGCGACCGCGCTGCTCACGCGCGCCCAGAAGGACACCGCGCTGCACGCCATGGCTGACGCCCTGGACGCGCGCTTCGCCGACGTGCTGCGGGCAAATGCCGACGACGTCGAGAGGTGCCGCGCCGACGGCAGCTCCGCCGCGATGGTGGACCGCCTTACCCTGTCGGACGCTCGCGTCGCCGCGATGGCTGCTGGGTTGCGCGACGTGGCGGGACTGTCCGACCCGGTGGGCGAAGTGGTCCGCGGAGGCCTGCTGGCCAACGGCCTCGAGCTGCGCCAGGTGCGGGTGCCGCTCGGTGTGGTCGGCATCATCTACGAGGCCCGTCCGAACGTCACCGTCGATGCGGCCGGCCTCTGTGTGAAGTCGGGCAATGCCGTGCTGCTGCGCGGATCGTCGAGCGCAGCGCGGTCCAACGCGGTGCTCGTCGAGATCCTGGCCGAGGCCGGCACTGGAGCCGGCTTGCCCGCCGACACGGTGCAGCTCGTCCCCGCCGTGGACCATGACTCGGTCAAGCAGATGATGCGGCTGCGCGGGCTGATCGACGTGTTGATTCCCCGGGGCGGAGCGGGCCTGATCCGCAGCGTGGTGGAGGAGTCGACGGTGCCGGTCATCGAGACCGGGGTCGGCAACTGCCACCTGTACGTCGACGCCGATGCAGACCTGGACATGGCGCTCGCCATCCTCGTCAACGGGAAGGTCTCCCGGCCGGCGGTCTGCAACTCCACCGAGTCGCTGCTCGTCCATGCGGCAGTGGCCGACGCCTTCCTTCCTCGCGCCCTCGTCGCGCTCCACGACGCCGGCGTGGTCGTCCACGGCGACTCCACCGTCGCGACGCACTCTGTCGACGTCGTGCCAGCGACGGAGGGCGACTACGCCGAGGAGTACCTCGACTTGCAGATCAGCGCAGCCGTCGTACCTGACCTCGACGCTGCGGTCGCCCACATCCGTCGCTACGGCTCCGCCCACACCGAGGCCATCGTGACGCGGTCGCAGGAGACCGCGCGCAGGTTCGTGGCGGCCGTCGACTCCGCCGCCGTGGTCGTCAACGCCTCGACGCGCTTCACCGACGGCGCGGAGTTCGGCTACGGCGCGGAGATCGGCATCTCGACGCAGAAGCTGCACGCGCGAGGCCCGATGGGCCTGGCGGAGCTGACGTCGACGAAATACGTGCTGACCGGCGAGGGCCACATCCGCTGAGACTAGATTGGTGTTCGGTCCAGGCGAGCAAGGGGTGCAGTGTGCCGGCGAATTCGTTCTCGTCCGTCGATGACGTGCAGGAGCGCCTGGCTGCCGCCGGCTACCTCGCGGATGCCGCGATCGCGACGACCGTCTTCCTCGCCGACCGGCTGGACAAGCCACTGCTTGTCGAGGGCCCGGCAGGGGTCGGCAAGACCGAGCTGGCCAAGGCCATCGCGACGGCCACCGGCGGCGAGCTCATCCGGCTGCAGTGCTACGAAGGCCTCGACGAGTCACGCGCCCTCTACGAGTGGAACTACAAGAAGCAGCTGCTGCGCATCCAGGTCGCCCGGGAGGACGAGGGCGGCGCGTCGTGGTCGGCCGTGCACGACGACATCTTCAGCGAGGAGTTCCTGCTGTCGCGTCCGCTGCTGACGGCCATCCGTCGGTCGGAGCCCACGGTCCTGCTCGTCGACGAGACGGACAAGGCCGACGTCGAGTTCGAAGGCCTGCTGCTCGAGGTGCTCAGCGACTACCAGGTGACGATCCCCGAGCTCGGCACCATGGTGGCGGTGCGCAAGCCGCTCGTCGTGCTGACGTCCAACGCGACCCGCGAGCTGTCCGAGGCGCTGAAGCGGCGCTGTCTGTACTTGCACCTGGACTACCCGGCCTTCGAGCGGGAGAAGGCGATCGTCTTGCTGCGGGTGCCCGAGATCGCGGAGGCACTGGCCGAGCAGCTGGTGCGCACGGTGCGCACGCTGCGCGGGCTCGAGTTGAAGAAGGCGCCGTCCGTCGCGGAGAGCATCGACTGGGCCCGCACGCTCGTCGCGCTGGGTCTGGACACCCTCGACGAGGCGGCAGTGCGCGACACCCTCGGCGTCGTCCTGAAGCACGTCGGCGACCAGGCCCGGGCCGCCCGCGAGCTCCGCCTCGGAGAGGCGTGAATGCACCGCCTCGGAGAGGCGTGAATGCACCGCCTCGGAGAGGCGTGAATGCACAGCCTCGGCGAGGCCTAGCCCCGTGAGCGGGCTGGTGGACCGGACGGTCGAGATGGTCGCCGCGATGCGGGCCGCCGGCATTCCGGTGAGCCTGGCCGAGGACATCGACGCTGTCCGCGCGCTCGCCGCTGTGCCGCTGCTCGATCGTGCTGCACTGCGTGCCGGGTTGGCGGCGACGACGGTGAAGCGCCCCGCCCATCGGCCGGCCTTCGACACGCTCTTCGACCTCTACTTCCCGCCGGCGGTCGGTGCGGGTGTGTGGGCCGAGCTGGCCGATGCCGACGGTGCTGCCGAGGACGCTGCCGAGGCCGGGACCGAGTACGGCGGGTCACCGGCGGACGGCGAGCTCGCGCGCGAGCGGCTGCGCGCCGAGCTGTACCAGGTGCTGCTCGACGGCGACGACGAAGCGTTACGGCGGCTGGCGCGGGCCTCAGTGCTCACGCTGGGTCGGGTCGACACGCAGCCGGGTCGGCAGGGCTACTTCAGCTACCGGGTGCTCCGCGCGTTGGCGCCGGAGACGCTGATGGCCGGGCTGCTCCAGGCGATGCTGACCCCGGACCAGCGAGGCGGCCTGGCTGAGCAGGTAGCCCGCCGCACGGTGTCGGACCGCATGAAGCGCTTCGAAGAGCTCGTCGAGGCGGAGGTACGCCGACTGCTCGCCGAGGAGGCCGGTGTGGCGAAGGTCGCTCGCACCGCGGTCCGCACCCTGCCGGCGGACGTCGACTTCGTCCGCGCGACGGCAGCGGACATCGCCGAGCTGCGGCGCACTGTGCTCCCGCTGGCCCGCCGTCTCGCCGTTCGCCTCGCGGCTCGCCGCCGTCGAGGGCGCCGCGGTCGGCTCGACTTCCGGCGTACGGTCCGGTCGTCGCTGTCGACCGGGGGAGTGCCGGTCGTCACGCACCACCGACCGCACAAGCCGCATCGGCCCGAGCTGGTCATCCTGTGCGACGTCAGCGGCTCGGTCAGCGCGTTCGCTCGCTTCACGCTGATGCTCGCCTACACGCTGCGGGAGCAGTTCGCGAAGGTGCGGGCGTTCGCATTCGTCGACACCTGCGACGAGGTGACCGAGTTCTTCGCGGGTGACGACTTCGGCGAGGCGATGCGGCGGCTCACCGACGAGGCTCAGCTGGTGTGGTTCGACGGGCACAGCGACTACGGCCACTCGATCGAGGTCTTCGCCGAGCGCTACCCCGACGCCGTCGGACCCCGCACGTCGCTGCTCATCCTCGGCGATGCCCGCAACAACTATCGGGCCACCGGCGGCGCGACCCTGCGCCGGCTGGCCAACGCGTCGCGGCACACGTACTGGCTCAACCCTGAGCCGCGCACCTACTGGGGCTCCGGTGACTCCGCCGTACGCGACTACGAGCCGCTCGTCGACGAGATGGTCGAGTGCCGCAACGCCGCGCAGCTCGAGGAGTGGATGCGCACCCTGCTGCGCTGACGCCGATAGGGTCGGCAGGGTGGAGGGACGACGGCGCAGGCTCGGGGTGATGGGGGGCACGTTCGATCCCATTCACCACGGTCACCTCGTGTGTGCCTCCGAAGTTGCCAGCCTCTTCGACCTCGACGAGGTCGTCTTCATCCCGACCGGGGCCCCGTGGCAGAAGCACGAGCACGGGGTGAGCCCGGCCGAGGACCGCTACCTCATGACGGTCATCGCGACATCGACCAATCCGATGTTCACGGTGAGCCGGATGGAGATCGATCGAAGCGGTCCGACATACACCATCGACACCCTGCGTCAGCTTCGCGATGACCGGGGTCCGGACGTCGACCTCTTCTTCATCACGGGGGCCGACGCGCTGGCCCAGATCCTGTCCTGGCGCGACCCTGAGGAGATGCTTTCGTTGGCGCAGTTCGTCGGCGCAACCCGGCCGGGCTACTCCCTCAGCCGGGCGGACCTGCCGCGGGACTCTGTCCGCCTGGTCGAGATCCCCGCGCTCGCCATCTCCTCGTCCGACTGCCGTGACCGGGTACGCCGAGGCGCCCCGATCTGGTACCTCGTACCGGACAGCGTCGTCCGCTACATCGACAAGCAGCACCTCTACGCGGCGGTGCCGGCATGACCCAGCCCCCTGCGTCCGGTCGAGGCCGACGGCGGAAGAGACGCTTCGGTAGGGCGCGTCCCGCTCCGGCGCCGCCACGTCCGCTCAGCCAGCCGCTGACCTCGACCGGGTCGACGCGGCTCCAGAAGCGACAGCAGCGAGTCCGGAAGCGGCGGCTCGGCGGTGCGGGCGCCGTCGTTGCCGTCGGCCTGCTGGTCGTGGTCGTCGCCGGCCTGCTCGTCCGGAGCGCGGTCACCGACGACCCCGAGCCCGGGCCGGCCGCGCGGACCCAACGCACCCTGCTGCTGCAGATCCGGGGGAAGGCCAACCTTGCTCGGTCCAGTGTCCTGCTGGCCCACGACCCGGCCGACGGGCGCAGCTCGATGACGTTCATCCCGCCGGGGGTGCTGGCGCAGGCACCCGGGCTCGGCACCGTGCCGTTCGAGGAAGCGCTTCAGCTCCGCGGCGTGGCTGCTTCTCGGGGGGCCCTCGCCGACCTGCTGGGCGTCACGGTCGACCAGGACTGGACGCTCTCCGAGGCAGGACTCGTCAGCCTCATCGACCGCCTCGGTGGCATCCGCGCTGACGTCGACGTCGACGGCGTGGTGCCCGCCGGCGGGGGGCGCAACGTCCTCGTGGTCTCCCCGGGTCCGGACCAGGAGCTCGACGGGTCGCGGGCCCTCACCTTCGCCACCTATCTGGCCCCGGGCGAGGATCAGCTCGGCTCGTTCCCCCGGCTGCAGCAGGTCCTCGAAGGGATCCTCGACAAGATCGAGTCGCCGGCTGCGCTGGCCACCATCCTGCAGGCCACCAGCAGAGCCGGCCCCTCCTCGCTGCCGCCGCCTCGGCTGGCAGAGCTTCTGGCCGACATCGCGGAGAGCGAGCGGGCCGATGAGCTCTCGGTCGCCACGCTGCCGGTCGTGCCCATCGACAGCGGTGCGCCTCGGCTGCGCTACCGCCTCGATGAGGTGCCGGCTCTCGAGCTGGTCAAGCGGGTGCTCGCCGAGTCGGTCCCGCCGGGTCGCTTCGAGGGCGACAAGCGCGTCATTCTCCAGAACGGCGTCGGGTCACCCGCCCTGACCACGACGGCCCAGCAGAAGCTCAGCGCCGCGGGCTTCGACATCGTGCGCACCGGCAACGCCAACCGCTTCGACTACGCGACCTCGGTGATCCTCGTCAAGGACGCGACCGCGGCGTCCAACGCGCTCGGGGCCGAGGTGGCTCGGGCGCTCGGGCTCCGGGTGTCCGCCGTACGAGTGAACTCCCAGCGCAACTCCGTCACTGACGTGATCGTGATCCTCGGACGCGATTTCAAGCGGTAGAGACGGGCGCTCCGCTCAGGATGTGTCACCCTGAGAGGGACACACCATCGGCTCTCGAGGACTGCCCTTGCCCGCACAGCCCCGCGCAATCGAGCTCGCCCTGGCCGCCGCCCAGGCCGCCGCCGACAAGCAGGCTTCCGACATCGTCCTGCTGGACGTGAGCGAGCAGCTGGTCATCACCGACTGCTTCGTCATCGCCTCAGCACCCAACGAACGCCTCGTCGGCGCGATCGTCGACGAGGTCGAGGGGCGACTCCGCCAGATAGACGCCAAGCCGGTACGGCGTGAGGGCACCGGGGAGGGACGGTGGGTGCTGCTCGACTTCATCGACATCGTCGTGCACGTCCAGCACGCGGAGGAGCGGCAGTTCTACGCCCTTGAGCGGCTCTGGAAGGACTGCCCGGCCATTCCCTTCACCGACGCAGCCGCAGCCGCCGGACGACCGGCTGACCAGGCCGCCGCCGAGGGCGCAGGTCGTTGACCTCGCAGGTCGAGGTCGTCTTCTGGCGGCACGGCCGCAGCGAGTGGAACGCCGCGGGGCGGTTCCAGGGACAGCTGGAGTCCGATCTCGACGAGGTGGGCCGCCGGCAGGTCGTGGAGGCAGCGGCGAAGCTCGCCGAGCTGACTCCGTCACGTGTGGTGAGCTCAGACCTGCGCCGGGCCGTCGACAGCGCCGCTGCGCTCCAGGACAGCACCGGGCTCGAGGTCCGCTACGACGTACGCCTGCGTGAGATCGACCTCGGTCAGTGGAGCGGGCTCACCCGGGATGAGGTGCGGGAGCAGTTCCCGGCCGAGTTCGCTGCCTGGCAGGCCGGCCAGGACGTGCCGCGGGGCGGTGGCGAGACCTTCGCCGAGGTGGGCCGGCGCGCAGCGGCGGTCGTGCGTGAGCACTTGGCCGAGCTGACCCAGGAGTCCGGCCCGCTCGTCCTGGTGACACACGGTGGGACGGTGCTGAGCGCGCTCCTCGAGCTGCTGGAGCTGCCGTCGGAGCTGCGCCGGCGCCTGGGGCCGCTCGGCAACGCTCGATGGTCGCGACTCGGTGTCGCTCTGGACGGCGTGGGCTGGCGGTTGGCCGAGCACAACGTCGGAGTGGACGAGCGGGCGATCGCCGGCTTCGGCGATGACGTGGCCCGCCGCTGAGCGTGGCTCGCCGCCGCTACGACGACTCCGGTTTTCCGCGGAGCACGGCCTCGTCTAGAGTGGTCCGCGGCACGGGGCTTTAGCTCAGTTGGTAGAGCATCACGCTGGCAGCGTGAGGGTCAGGAGTTCGAGTCTCCTAAGCTCCACAAGACGCTTCGCGGCGAGGCACGCGAGAGTTCGCTCTCGCTTCCGAGCCGACTCGCAAGACACGCATCGGCGCTGTTCCCCCGCCGTGCGGCCGGCCGCCGCTACCCTGCGGCCATGACGACGAGGACAGCGGCCTCGGCCGAGACTCCACCCAGCACGCGCAGCGGTCTCGACCGCTACTTCTCGATCACCGATCGCGGGTCGACGGTCGAGCGGGAGGTGCGCGGCGGACTCGCCACCTTCTTCACGATGGCTTACATCGTCGTGCTGAACCCGCTGATCATCGCCACGGTGGCCGACGCCGACGGGCAGCTGCTCGGCGACGGCGCGGCACCCGGCGGGATCGGCGACTCGATCGGCAAGGTCGCGGCGGTCACCGCGCTCGTCGCCGCCGTCATGACGATCCTCATGGGGTTGGTGGGGCGTTATCCCTTCGCGCTGGCCACTGGCCTCGGCCTCAACGCCTTCGTCGCCTTCAGCGTCGCCGCTGACATGTCGTGGGAAGAGGCGATGGGTCTCGTCGTCCTCGAGGGTTTGGTCATCACCCTGCTGGTGCTCACCGGGTTCCGGGTGGCGGTGTTCAACGCGATACCTCTCCAGCTCAAAACCGCGATCAGCGTTGGCATCGGACTGTTCATCGCGCTCATCGGCTTCGTCGATGCCGGCTTCATCCGGCGGACTGGCACCGGCCCGGTGCCGGTCGAGCTCGGGGTGGCCGGCGACCTCGTCGGCTGGCCGACGGTCGTCTTCATCTTCGGCCTGCTGCTCACTGCGGCGCTGCTCGTACGGCGTACCCGCGGCGCGATCCTGATCGGCATCGTGGCGTCGACGGTGCTCGCCATCGTCGTCGAGGCGGCCACCGACACCGGCGCCTCGTTCACCCCGGGCGACCCGCCGGTCATCAAGCCCGAAGGCTGGCAGCTCAACGTGCCGCGGCTCCCGGACAAGGTCTTCGACACCCCCGACCTCGGCCTGATCGGCGACTTCTCGCTCTTCGGCGGTTTCGAGCGGGTCGGGGTCGTCGCCGCGCTGCTGCTGGTCTTCACGCTGCTCATCACCGACTTCTTCGACACCATGGGCACGGTCGTCGGGGTCGGCGCCGAAGCAGGGCTCCTCGATGCCGAGGGTCGGCTGCCCGGAGCGGACCGGGTGCTCGTCGTCGACTCGCTCGCCGCGGTGGCCGGCGGCGCGGCGAGCGCGTCGTCGAACACGACCTACATCGAGTCGGCCGCCGGAGTCGGCGAGGGTGCCCGGACCGGCCTCGCGAGCGTGGTCACCGGCGTGCTGTTCCTCTTCGCGCTCTTCTTCACCCCGCTCGTCGCCATCGTGCCGTTCGAGGCGGCGTCGCCGGCGCTGGTCATCGTCGGGTTCCTGCTGATCACGCAGGTGCGCAACATCGACTTCGACGACTATGCGATCGCGATTCCCGCCTTCCTGACGATCGTGATCATGCCCTTCACCTACTCCATCGCCAACGGCATCGGTGCCGGCTTCGTCTCCTACGTCGTGCTGCGACTGGCGCAGGGTCGGGCGCGGGAGGTGCACCCGCTGCTGTGGCTGGTGGCCGCGCTCTTCGCCGTGTACTTCGGCCTCAACCCGATCGAGCGGGCACTGGGCGTGTGAACCACCCGCGCCGGGTGCTGGTAGTAGCTGACTCGCTCGCCTTCCACGGTCCGGAGCGCCCGGAGCTGCTGTCGGAGGCCCGGCTCTGGCCCAACGTGATGGCCCGCGAGCTGGGCGTCGCCGTCGACTGGACGGCGGGTCTGGGCTGGACCGCCCGCGACGCCTGGTGGGCGCTCACCAAGGACCCGGTGGTCTACTCGCTGCTGATCCCGCGCGCGGACGCCGTGGTGCTCGCGGTCGGGGGGATGGATCACCTGCCGGCCATGCTGCCGACGTACCTCCGCGACGGTTTGTCCTACCTTCGCCCCGGGGGGATCCGCCGCCGGGTGAAGCGGATCTACCACAGTGCCCATCCGTACGGCGTGCGGCTGCTCGGCGGCCGGCTGCGGGTGCTGCCGCAGGCGGCGACCGATGCCTACCTCACTCGGTGCGTCGAGGCGCTGCGGCTCGTGCGCCCGGGTGTCCCCGTGCTGGGGATCGTCCCGCCGCCGTACGGCCTGGGCTACTACGGCGATGTGGCGGTGACCCATCGACCCGCAGTCGCCGCGCACCGCGCCTGGGGTGCCCGGATGGGGGTGCCGCTGATCGACCTCGACTCGATCATCACGCCGTACGCCGACGCGGGGCAGCTCAACCCCGACGGCATGCACTGGTCCTGGCCGGCCCACGCCGAGGTCGGCCGGACAGTCGCCGCGATGCTCCGCGACTGCTGAAGGAGTAGAGCCGGATCAGCCGCGCAGCAGCCGGAAGGCGTGCGTCCAGGTGCCGCTGCGGATGCCGTAGGCCGTCCAGACCAGCGCCATCGGCTCGAGCCACCGGCTGGCGCTGATGCCGCCGATGTCGATGGGGTCCCACCCCGTCTGCTCCAGCAGGTCCAGCACAGTCGCCTTGGCGTCCTCGTCATCGCCGGCGATGGGCATCGTCGGGGGGCCGCCGTCGAGCTGCGGATCGACCATGAGCAGGTTGCCGACGGTGTTGTAGGCCTTCACCACCCTCGCATCGGGGGCGGCGCGCTGCACCCGCTCACCGAGCGAGTCGTCCGTGCCGACGAACAGCTGCGGCCCGCCGCTGCTGAAGTCGAGCGGATTGGTCGCGTCGATGACCACCTTCCCGGCGAGCGCCAGCGCGAGGTCCCGCGCCAGGGTTTCCGCCGACGCGCCGACGACCGCGACGACCACCAGCTCGGCCCAGGCCGCGACGTCGGCCAAGCTCCCGGTGTCGAACCCGTCGAGCTCCGGCTGCATCTCGTCGCGGGTGCCGATGCGCGTCTCGTGTCCATACGGTGCCCAGCCGGTGGCGAGGGTGCGCCCGACGACGCCGCTGCCCAGGATGCCTATTCTCATCCGCCCATCCTCACGTCGATGGCACGATCGCGCCATGCCGGAGCTGGTCCGCCGGAGGGCGGCGCGGGTGATCGTGGTCGACGTGGCGGCGCGGGTGCTGCTGATGCAGGGCTGCGACCCAGCCGACCCTGGAGAGCGCTACTGGTTCACGCCGGGTGGCGGCCTCGAGCCCGGTGAGTCGATGACGGATGCAGCGACGCGAGAGCTGCGAGAGGAGACCGGATTCGCCGCATCGCCGACCGACTTCGGGGAGCCGGTGTGGCACGACGTCAGCGTGTTCCCCTTCGAGGGGCGCGTCTACGAGCAGTCGCAGGACTTCTTCCTGCTGCGCACCCCGGGCTTCGACGCCGCGCCGCTGGGCTTCGAGGAGCACGAGTCCCGCAGCGTGACCGGGTTGCGCTGGTGGTCGTTGGACGAGCTCAAGGTGACTCATGAGACCTTCTATCCTCCCGTGCTGATCTGGCTCGTGCGGGCCCTGATCGCCCGGTAGGTTGCGTCTCGTGACCGAGACCGTGGACAGCGACCGCGACCCAGTGGACCGCGACCCAGTGGACCGCTACGACGTCCATGCCACCGAGAGCCGGTGGCTGGCCGAATGGGAGCGGCTGGGCCTCTACCGGGCTGGCGGCGAAGACGACCCCCGGCCGCGCAAGTACATCCTCGACATGTTCAGCTATCCGAGCGGCGACCTGCACATGGGCCACGCCGAGGCCTACTCCATCGGCGACGTCGGGGCGCGCTACTGGATGATGCGCGGCTACAACGTGATGCACCCGGTCGGCTTCGACTCCTTCGGGCTGCCCGCGGAGAACGCGGCGATCAAGCGCGGCCTCGACCCCGTGGCGTGGACCTACGCCAACATCGAGACCCAGTCGGCGGCGTACCGGAAGTTCGCGGTGAGCTTCGACTGGAGTCGGCGGCTGGCGACGAGCGACCCGGACTACTACCGCTGGACCCAGTGGCTGTTCCTGCGGTTCTTCGAGCGCGGGCTCGCCTACCGCAAGGCGAGCCCGGTCAACTGGTGTCCCGATGACCAGACAGTGCTGGCCAACGAGCAGGTCGTCGCCGGGCGCTGCGAGCGCTGCCATGCCGTCGTCACCAAGCGCAACCTCACCCAGTGGTACTTCCGGATCACCGACTACGCCGATCGGCTCCTCGACGACATGGTCGAGCTGGAGGGCACATGGTCCGACCAGGTCCTCACCATGCAGCGCAACTGGATCGGCCGCTCGGTCGGCGCTGAGGTCGACTTCGTCATCGAGGGCCACGACGCGCCGGTGACGGTCTTCACGACTCGACCGGACACTCTCTTCGGCGCGACGTTCTTCGTCGTCGCCGTCGACAGCGATCTCGCGGCGACGCTCGCTGCCGGCGGGGAGCACGAAGCGGCCTACCTCGCCTACCGGGACCAGGTGGCGGCGATCAGCGAGGTCGAGCGACTGGCCACCGACCGGCCGAAGACGGGCATCTTCCTCGGCCGGTACGCCGTCAACCCCGTCAACGGCGAGCGGATGCCGGTGTGGGCCGCCGACTACGTGCTGGCCGACTACGGCACCGGCGCGATCATGGCGGTGCCGGCCCACGACCAGCGTGACCTCGACTTCGCTCGGGCCTTCGACCTGCCGGTGCGCGTCGTCATCAACACCGCCGTGGGCGATGCCTCCGCTGTCGAGGCGGGCACCGCGTTAGGCGGCGACGGCACGCTGGTCAACAGCGGCGGGTACGACGGGCTCGCCAAGGACGAGGCGATCGAGCGCATCACCGCCGACCTCGCGGCCAAGGGTGCCGGCAAGAAGGCGATCAACTTCCGGCTGCGCGACTGGCTGATCTCGCGTCAGCGCTACTGGGGCGCGCCCATCCCCATCGTGCACTGCGCGACGTGCGGCGAGGTCGCCGTACCCGACGACGAGCTGCCGGTGCGGCTGCCGGACTCGACGACCGTGGACCTGGCGCCGAAGGGGATCTCACCCCTGGCCACGGCTGCGGCGTGGCTGCACGTGCCGTGCCCGAAGTGCGGCGGTGACGCGCAGCGCGACTCCGACACGATGGACACGTTCGTCGACTCGAGCTGGTACTTCCTGCGCTACTGCTCCCCGTCGTACGAAGACGGTCCCTTCGACCCCGCCGCCGTGCGCCGCTGGATGCCCGTGGCGGAGTACACCGGAGGGCGGGAGCACGCCATCTTGCACCTGCTCTACTCGCGCTTCTTCATGAAGGTGCTCTTCGACCTGGGCCTGGTCGGCTGCGAGGAGCCGTTCGCGGCGCTCTACAACCAGGGCATGGTCGTCATGGCCGGCTCGAAGATGAGCAAGAGCCGCGGCAACCTGGTGAACCTCGGCGACGAGCTGGCCGCGCACGGCGTCGACGCCGTACGCGTCACGATGCTCTTCGCGGGCCCGCCGGAAGAGGACATCGACTGGGCCGACGTGTCACCTACCGGCGCATCGAAGTGGCTGGCCCGGGTGTGGCGGCTGGCCGGTGAGATCGGCGCTGCGGCAGAGGTCGACGAGGCGGAGGACCCGCCGCTGCGCCGCACGACGCACGCCACGATCGCCGAGGTCACGCGGCTGGTGGAGTCGCATCGGTTCAACGTCGCCATCGCGCGGCTGATGGAGCTCACGAACGCACTGCGCAAGTCCGTCGACGCGGGGCACCTCGGCGCTCCCTCGGTCAACGAGGCGATTGCTGCGCTGACGACGATGCTCGCGGTCTTCGCGCCGTACACGGCCGAGGAGTGCTGGGCGCGGTTGGGCCATGAGCCCTCGGTGCATCAGCAGAGCTGGCCGGTGCACGATCCGGCACTGTCCACCGCGCAGACGGTGACCTGCGTCGTGCAGGTCAACGGCAAGCTGCGGGACCGCGTCGACGTCGCGCCGGACGTCGACGAGGCAACCCTGCAGGAGCTCGCCCTGGCCACCGAGGGCGCACAGCGAGCGATCGCCGGCGCCGCGGTGCGCACCGTCGTCGTGCGGCCCCCCAAGCTGGTCAACATCGTCCTCGGCTAGCCGTCGGTGCCCTTCTCCGCTCGATCGAGCCGGGGCGCTAGAGTCCAATGGTTCGCGCTACAGGTCTGGGCACCACTCCACGATTGCGCTCGTCTTGTCGGGTAAGGGGGCCCTTGTCGGTCGCTCAGCAGTCGCAGTCCTGGCTGCGTCGCGCGCTGCCGCAGGGTCAGCGGCTGCCGTACGACGCGTGGCAGTCACGACACCGCGCCATCGTCGCGCTGTTGTGCGCTCATGCCGTCGCTGTACCTGTCATCGCCGTGTCGCGTGGCCTGTCGGCGTCCCACGCGGCGCTGGAGAGCCTCATCCTGCCGGTCATGACCATCGCGGCGCTCGCGCCGAGCTTGAACCGCCGCGCGCGCACCGCCGCCGCAAGTCTCGGGCTGCTGTCCGCTTCGGGGATCCTGGTGCATCTCTTCGACGGGCTCATCGAGATGCACTTCCACTTCTTCGTCATGGTCGGCGTCGTCGCGCTCTACCAGGACTGGGTCCCGTTCCTCACTGCCATCGCCTACGTCCTGCTCCATCACGGCATCGTCGGGGTGCTCGATGCCGACTCGGTCTACAACCACCCCGACGGTCAGGACCATCCCTGGAAGTGGGCCGCGATCCACGCGGGGTTCATCGGCGCGATGAGCGTCGGCTGTCTCGTGACGTGGCGTTTCAACGAGAACACGCTCGCCGACCGCGACCTGGCCGAGACGCGCCTGCGCGAGGAGAGCCAGATCACGGACACGCTCCACCGGATCGGACAAGCGCTGGCGGAGGATCTGGAGACGCAGCGGGTCGTGCAGACGGTAACCGACGCGGCGACCGACGCCGTCGCGGCAGAGTTCGGTGCGTTCTTCTACAACGCGGTCAGCGAGGCGGGGGACTCGTACGCGCTCTACGCGTTGTCCGGGGCGCCCATGGATGCCTTTGAGCAGTTCGGCTTGCCGCGGAACACCCCGGTGTTCGGCCCGACCTTCGAGGGGGAGGCGCCGCTGCGGCTCGACGACGTGACCAAGGACCCCCGGTTCGGTCAGATGGCGCCGCACTTCGGGATGCCGGCGGGGCACCTGCCGGTGTGCAGCTACCTCGCCGTCCCCGTTTTCGCTCGCAACGGTGACGTGCTCGGTGGGCTCTTCTTCGGACATCATCGAGCCGCCCAGTTCACGGCGGCGCACGAGCGCATTGTCGTGGGCGTCGCCGCGCAGGCGTCCATCGCGTTCGACAACGCCCGTCTCTACGAGGCGGAGCGCCACGCCCGAACGTCAGCCGAGTCGGCCGGGGCCCGGCTGGCGGTGCTGGCCGAGGCGAGCAAGATCCTCAACTCGTCGCTTGAGGTCGAGAGCGTTCTTCGCGACCTCACTCGAGTGGTCGTCCCAGCGATCGCGGACTACTGCGTGCTCGACCTCGACGCGGGGGACGGGTCGATCGACCGCATCGCCGCGGCGGCCACGCCGGAGCGACGCGAGTGGTCGACCCGGATCGCGGCCGATGGGGCACAGTCCGCGCGGTCGGATCCGCTGGCGTTCGTCCGCACGGCGATCCCGGAGGCCAACTTCCACGCCACGGTCGAGCTCGACCCGCCGACATCGGCCATCGCGGTGCCGGTGATCGGACGCGAGGGGACGCTCGGCACGTTGTGGCTGGCCGCTGGGGCACGTTCACGGCGGAGGCTCACCGACGCCGATGCGCCGTTTGCGGAGGAGCTCGGACGTCGCGTCGCCGTCGCCGTCGGCAACGCGCAGTCTTTCGCGCGTCAACGCTCGCTCGCCGAGACGCTCCAGCACAGCCTGCTGCCCGATCGACTCCCGCACATCCCCGGCATCGAGGCAGCCGCGCGATACGTGGCCGGAGGTCCGGGGGTCGAGGTCGGGGGTGACTGGTACGACGTCATCCAGCTGCCGGGCGGTCGTATCGGGCTCGCCATCGGGGACGTCGTCGGGAAGGGCGAGAAGGCGGCGGCTCTCATGGGCCACTTGCGCAGTGCGCTGCGTGCTTACGGGACCGACGGCCGGTCGCCGGCCGAGGTGATGGAGCGGCTGAACGAGCTCCTGCTGAACACCGGGCCAGACCAGATGGCCACCACTGTGTACGCCGTCCTCGACCCGGAGTCGGGCTTGTTGACGATCGCCAATGCGGGCCATCCTCCGCCACTCCTGGCGTCACCCGACGGGACGGCGACCTACCTCGACGACACGCGTGGCATGCCGATCGGCGCGCTGCCCGGCGCGCACTATGTCGAGTCGACAGTCACGATCTCGCCGGGCAGTGTGCTCGTCATGTACACCGACGGTCTGGTCGAGGACCGCACGAAGTCGATCGACGTCGGCCTCGAGCGGCTGCGATCTGCGGTGGCGGCCGGGGCGACGGACCTGGATGAACTGTGCGCCGCCGTTCTCGCGCAGGCGCTGTCCGGGCGCGAAACGCACGACGACACGGCAGTGCTCGCAGTCCGGCTTCAGCTGCTCACTCCGGAGCTGGACCTGCGGATCCCCGCCAACCCCAACATGCTCGGGCCGCTACGGACGACGATGCGTCGCTGGCTCGCGGACCGCGGTGCGTCGGACGGTGAGAGCTTCGAGCTTCTGGTTGCAGCTGGCGAGCTGTTCACCAACGCCATCCGCCACGGCAAGGGCTCGCCGGCTGAGTTCGACGTCCATGCGGATGTGCGGGACGGCGTGATGATCTCCGTCCGCAACCTCGGGGGGTGGCGCGAGCGGCTGGGCGAGGTCGGCGGGCGGGGACTGGGGATGGTCGGGGAGTACACCGACCGCGTCGAGATCGTTCGTGGGGAATCCGAGACCGAGGTGCGCATGTATCGACGACTCGCCGCCGACGCCGCGTCGTGAGCCGCGACATCGAGATCGAGTCTGGCGGCCCGGTGGTCATCGCCGTGCTGAGTGGTGAACTCGACCTGGCGAGCACCCCTGCCGTCTCCGCGAAGGTGCTCGACGCAGTGACCGTGGACACCGCTGGCCTCGTCGTCGACCTCTCTGGGGTCCGCTATATCGACAGCTCCGGCGTGCACATGCTCTTCGACTTCGCCCGGCGCCTCGAGGCTGGTCGGCAGGGGATGGCGATCGCACTGGGCGCGACATCACCGATACGTGGGCTGCTGGAGATCACGCACATCAGCCAGGCCGTAGCGGTCTGCTCCACCCGCGAGGATGCGATGTCGAGCGCCGCGGAAGGCGCGCAGCGCAGCTACTGACCTATTTCGGCCGACTCCGCGGGACGGGGCGGGCGACTGTGGCGGGTCAGACGGACCTGGTACGGCGAACGCGGGCGGCGGCGGCGAGACCGACTGCGACGACGGCGAGGGCGAGCCACGGCGCGCTGCCGCCGGTCGCGGGCAGCGGAGCAGGCGCTGGGGCGGGCGCCGGTCGGGGCTTCGGCTTGGGCGCCGACGGAGGGGCGGGGGCCGGCGCCGGTAGCGGCGCCTTCGTCGTACCTCTCGGGTTGACGTGGTCGAACATGTTCCGCGCCAGCTCGTAGCCGGTGTAGGTCAGCGCGTAGTCGGCAAGCCCGAAGCGGTGGTCGTTGGCCAGCGTCGGCATCGGCAGCAGAGATCCGAGCACGCGGATCTGCCCCTGGCCGAGCGGGATCTCGCCGAAGGTGATCTCCGCGCCGCCGAGCCGCCCGACCACGCGGCCACCAGCGCCTTCGAAGGCATCCGGTGCGATGCTCCACTGCGGGATGGTCACGCCGTCCTCGGCTTCTCCGGGGAGGGAGAAGCCCAACGGGACCGGCTCGGTCACCTGGTGCCGATTGTTCGCGCCTTCGGCGGCACCCGGCTGGTTGACGTTGGCAGCCAGCGGGTCATCGTAGGTGACCTCAAGAACTCCTTCGACTTCCCGCTGGAACTCCACGTGGCCGGCGTAGACCGCTCCTTCGGTCACCGAGCCGCCCGGCACCACGCCCATCGTCTCGAGGGCGTTGATGGCGCCATCGGTGAGGACGAGGTTGCCGCCTTGCTGGACGAAGGCCTTGGCCTTCGCGGCGATGGCCTTGTCGGTCTGGATGGCTGTCTTGTCCGCGGCCACCAGCGTGTCGAACTTGGCCAGGTCGACGGCGCCGGAGCGGACCTGGTCAGGAGACACCGGGGTGAGCTGGTCGGGGCTCGCGACGAATGGCTGAAGCTCGGTGAAGAAGTCGATGTTCGATGCGTCCACGGCCTTCTGGCCCGGGTCCGGCCAGGCAGGGGCGCGGGTGAAGTCGACGTTGAGGCTGATCGGCATCGGCACCGGTCCGGTGATGCGCACCCGGTAGTCCCCGGGCACCGGGAAGTTGAGGTCGGCCCGCATGCCCGACTGCAGGTAGAGCGGCGACTGGTTGAAGTCGCGCACCTGCTCGACCCACTCGCCGTTGTCCATCCGGTCGATGGCCACGACGAGGGTGGCGCCGCCACCGACACCCTGGACGTTGGCGTACGTCGTCTGCGCAGCGATGCCGCCGTTGTAGACACGGTCCGCAGGGCCCTTCACAGCGAACTCGTAGGTTGTCGGGCCGTTGCCGTCGTGCACGAGGGTCGCCTTGAGGTCCTCTTGCGCCTGCAGGCCGGCTGGCGCCACCGGCGACGGACGCGCAGCCTGAGTGACCCGCTTCGGGTTGGTCAGGTAGGCAGCACGGCCCTTGTACCGGAAGGTCTGGTCCTCGGGCTGCAGCGAGAAGTTGAGCATCGCGTAGATCAGCGACTTGTTGCCGTCGACGTGCAGCTGCTCCGCGGTCGGGATGTAGCAGGTCCCGGTGCCGCAGTTGGCCAGGTGCGACAGCGACATCTCGTTGTCGATGCCATCCGCGTCGAGGCCCATCGGCGAGTCTATCCAGTCGCCGAAGGCGCCGGTCACCGTGTAGTCGATGGTGTCCCAGATGGTGCCCCACTGGACCCCGTAGATGCGTCCGGTCTTGTCGCAGTTGGGGTTCGAGGGCGCGAAGGCGCACGAGGGCGGCTCGTCGTTCGGCTTGATCAGCGGGTTCCAGGCGAGGCGGGTCTCGGCATCCGCCCAGGCTCCCTTGGTGAACTGCAGCGTCCGCCGGTCCTTGCCGTAGGGGCGCTGGCTGCCGCCGAGCAGCGTGAAGGAGAACGCGCGGTCGATGAGCTGGCCGTGCAAGTCGATGCCGCCAGTCCACTTCGGCTTGCCGTTGACCTTGGGGCCGATCGCCTGCAGCACCTTGCCGAAGGATCGGGTTTCCGGCTCCGACCACGGCGTGTACGCCTTGCGGGTCCACCCGATGGCCGGCCAGTCGCGGTTCATGTCGACGCCGTTGCCGTTGTAGCGCTGGAACGACGGGCTCGCGGTGGTGAAGTCCCCGCGGCGCCACCCGTCCGGGTTGGCCAGGACGAAGTAGACGCTCGACTTCCGCAGCACCTCGCCGGTGGGGAGGCTGGTCTCGTCGGTCTCCATGACCGGCTGCTCGGGCGACGTGGCTCCCCACGTCGCGAGGTCCTCGGCGGCCCGCAGTCCGCCTTCGATGCCCGCCCGCTCGATGCCGTGGATCGACAGCGGGAAGACGAAGTGCTCCTTGGTCTTCTCCGGCACGGGCGACTTCTCGTCGGTGATCCGGACCAGCGTCAGCGGCGACTTGGACCGCTCCAGGGTGCTCAGCGGGATACCCGCCGTCATGCCTTCGCCCTCAGCGGTGTCGAGGATCCCCGGGAAGTCGGTCGAGAGGTCGTAGATCTCGACGAAGTCCGGGTAGCGGCTCTCCAGGTAGTTGAGCCCGCTGATGGCTTCGCGGTACTGGATGAACTGCGTCGCCCGGCAGGCAGCGTTGCCCTTGGCGTACGGCGACTCGCCGGGCAGCGCGGTGGGCGACGGAGCGAAGGCCTGCGGGTCGGGGAAGACCCGGCCGCACACCGTGTAGAGCGCGTCGTTGTCGGCGACAGGGGTGGCCCGCGCCACCCGGTCGGGGCCGACCTTCGGCAGCGGCACCGTCGCCAGGGCGACCGGCAGGATGAGGATGCTCGCGGAGGCGAGCGATCGACGGGACAGCAGCCGACGGTTCACAGGCACCTCGGGTCGCTCGGGATGTTTGGCGGCATCTTCTACCTTTTTGCACCGATTCCTCCCGAGGCGCGCATCGCCTACCCTGGGCGATCATGGGAGCCGGGGGACGCGTCGCTGTGGTCACGGACTCCACCGCGTGTCTGCCGTCGGGCGTCGCGGCGTCGAACGGCGTCGAGGTCGTGCCGCTTCAGGTCAGCCTCGGCGACCGCCACCTGCTTGAGGGCGTCGATCTCTCACCGGACGAGTTCGCCCGCTGGATCACCGCGCCCGGGCGGGTTGCGGTGACGAGTCAGCCCGCACCGGCTGCGTTCCACCAGGCCTGGGACCGGGTCGCCGCCGAGTGCATCGTCTCGGTCCACCTGTCCAGCGGCCTGTCCGGCACGACGTCGGCAGCGCAGGTCGCGGCCCGGACCTATGCCTCGGAGGTCCGAGTCGTCGACAGCATGTCGACGGCGATGGGCCTGGGCTTCCCGGTGCTGGCCGGGGCCGAGGTCGCGGCCGCGGGGGGCAGCGTCGAGGAGGTCGTCGCTGCGGTCGACTCCGCCGTGAGCCGCACCCGCACCTTCTTCTACGTCGACACCCTCGATCACCTTCGCCGCGGCGGCCGCATCGGGGTGGCGGCCGCGCTCGTCGGCACCGCACTGGCGGTCAAGCCGCTGCTGCACATCAAGGACGGCCGGATCGACCTGCTGGAGAAGGTGCGGACATCCGCGAAGGCGATCGCCCGGCTCGAGGACCTGGTCAGGGCGGAGGCACGGGGCGCTCCGGTGGACATCGCCGTGCACCACCTTGCTGCGCCCGAACGGGCGCGGCTGCTCGCCGACCGGCTCCGCAGCTCCGTTCCTGGGCTGAAGTCGATGCTCGAGAGTGAGGTCGGGGCTGTCGTCGGCGCCCACGTGGGCCCCGGTCTGCTCGGCGTGGTCGTGCTCCGCAGGTGACCGCCGTTGTAGTCGCTGCGGTCATCGGCTACCTGGTCGGCTCGGCCTCCCCGGCCTCGATCCTCGCCAGGGCTCGGGGAGTGGACTTGCGTGGCGGCGGGTCGGGCAACCCCGGGGCTACCAACGCGGCACGGCTTCTGGGCCGCAAGGCAGGGGTGCTCGTCGCACTGCTTGACGTCGCGAAGGGTGCTCTTCCAGCCGCGGGGTTCGGCATGCTCGCGCATGAGGCCGGTCTGGTGGCAGGCGCGGCGGCCGTCCTCGGCCATGTCACCTCGCCGTGGCTGCGCGGGCGCGGCGGCAAGGGGGCCGCCACGGCCGGCGGGGCGATCCTCGGCTCGCACCCGCTCTGGGCGCCGGTCGTCGTCGGCGTGTGGGTGCTCGTCGTCCTCACGACGCGATGGGTGGCCTTAGCGTCGATCCTCGCGGCACTCGCTCTGCCGGTGGTCGTGTTGGTAGCCGACCCGAGCTGGGTCGAGCTGGGGTGGGCGCTGCCCATCGCGCTGCTGGTCGTGTTCCGGCACCGCAACAACGTCGCGCGGTGGTGGGCCGCTCGCCGGGCTCCGGTCGCCTGACCGCTCGGCGATCCACAGATCGCGGCCGCGCCGTTCTGCCGGGCTGGTGACGCACCTAGCGTCATCAGGATGCCCGGCCTACCCGACCGACTACGCCGCCGCCCGCCGCCCGAGGTGGCTGCGGCGGTGCGGGACCGCGTGACCCGGCTCTTGGGCGGCACTCCGCAGCAGACCGTGGTGCCGAGCTCGCCCGAGCCGGTGCGGGCGGGGGATGAGGTCGCGGCGCCCGAGGCCGACCGGCCGGCAGCCGTGTTGGACCCGTCCCGACGGGGGGCCGCGGCGCTGACCGCCGTGGCGGTGCTCGCCGCTCTTGTGACGGCCGGTCTGGTGTGGCGGTCGCGGCCGCGGCCAGTGGCCGTGGTGGCGCCGACGGTGGTGGCCGCTTCGGCGGCTGGTGAGGCGGGCCGGGGGCAGGTCGTGGTCGACGTGCAGGGCGCCGTACGCCGTCCGGGTCTCGTCACCTTGCCGGGGGGCGCTCGGGTGGCCGACGCCCTCGCCGCAGCGGGCGGTGTGCGCCCGGGGGCGTCGACGCGCGGGCTCAACCTCGCGCGGCGGCTCACCGACGGCGAGCAGGTCGTGGTGCTCGAGCCCGGCGCTGCGCCGGCAGCTCCCACGGCGGGCGGCGAAGGCGGGGCCGGGAGCGCTGGGGCGGGTGGGACCGGTGCGGGCGGGACCGGCGGGCTCCTCGACCTCAACCTGGCCACCCTCGCCCAGCTCGACGGGCTGCCGGGGGTCGGCCCGGTCACCGCGCAGCGGATCCTGGCCTGGCGCGCCGAGCACGGCCGGTTCGCCTCCGTCGACCAGCTGCGCGAGGTGGAGGGCATCGGCGACAAGCGGTTCGAGACGCTGCGGAAGCTGGTGGTGGTGTGACCGACTTCCGGCTGATGCCGGCACTTGTCGGGGCCTGGGCCGGCGCCTTGGCCGGCGCCCGCCTGTCGTCGCCGGGCTGGCTCGCTGCCGCGGCAGTGCTGGTGGCAGTGGCTTGCGTCACAGCGTCGCTGCCGTTGCTGCACCGCGCCGCGGCCCTGCGGCCCGGGCGGAACGGCTGCTCCGCGCTGCAGCCTCGGCAGTCCAGCCGATGGATGCTGGTCGCGGGCTGCGTGTGCGGGGCGGCCTCGCTCCTCGGGGCCGGTGCGCGGGCGCAGGTGCGGTCCGACGACTACCTGGCCCGCCTCGCGGCCCGGGGCGCGGAGGTGTCGCTCGAGGTCGTGGTGACCGGCGACCCGATCCGCCTCCAAGGGGCGGTGAGTGGTGCCCATCGGCTGGCCGGCGGGCTGCTGCTCCCGGCCCGAGCGGAGCTGGTCGCCATCGGAGCTGATGCAGTGCGCCTGCGACATCCGGTCACCGTGCTCGCCCGGGGTGGCGGGTGGTCGGAGCGGCTGCCCGGCGAGCGACTGCGGATGCAAGCGCGGCTCGTGCCTGCGCGCAGCCGTGACCCGGTCGCTGCCGTGGCGCGGGCCCATGGGGCCCCCGTCCTGCTTGCGCGAGCGGGGCCGGTCCAGCGGAGTGCTGGTCGTTTCCGCGCGGGTCTGCGCGCGGCGGCGGACGGGCTGCCCGCTGACGCACGCGGGCTCCTGCCAGGCCTGGTCATCGGCGACACCTCGCGGCTGCCGGGGGACCTGCGCGAGGACTTCCAGATCACGGGCATGACTCACCTGGTCGCGGTGAGTGGCTCCAACGCTGCTCTCTTCCTCGCCCTCGCCCTGCTGCTGACCCGGCGTACCGGGGCATCCATCGGGGTCACAGCGCTGGCCGGGGGGCTCGCACTGGCATTCTTCGTGGTGCTCGCTCGGCCCTCGCCTTCGGTGCTACGGGCCGCCGTGATGGGCGGCATCGCCCTGGTGTCGTTAGTCAGCGGCCGGGGGAGAGCCGGCTTCTCGGCGCTTGCCGGTGCGGTGCTGCTCCTCCTGCTCGTCGACCCGGGGCTGGCGTCGTCGGCCGGCTTTGCCCTGTCGAGCGCCGCCACGGCCGGTCTCATCCTGTTGGCCCCGGGGTGGCGGTCGCATCTTGGCGAGCACCTGCCCCGATGGCTGGCCGATGCGGTCGCCGTGCCGCTGGCTGCCCAGGTCGCGTGCCTGCCCGTGCTCGTCGGCCTCTTCGGCGAGGTCAGCCTCGTCGCGGTGCCGGCCAACCTGCTCGCCGTGCCGGCGGTCGGGATGGCCACGGTCGTCGGCGTAGCCGCCGCCCTGGTGGCACCGGTGGCGTTGCCCATCGCACGGCTGCTCGCCTTGGTCGCCGCGGCGCCGACGCTGTGGCTGGCCTGGGTGGCTCGCACGTTCGCGGTGGTGCCCCACGCGCAGCTGCCGTGGCCCAGCGGGCTGCTCGGCGCCACGGCGATGGTCGCGCTGCTGACGCTGGCGCCTAGGGCGATCCGCCGGCGTAGAGCGCGACGGACGATCGCCACCGCGCTGCTGACTGCACTCCTGGCCCTTGTTGCGGCCCGCGCGGTGCTGCCCGGGTGGCCGCCGTCGGGATGGCTGATGGCCGCCTGTGACGTCGGCCAGGGTGACGGGATCGTCGTGCGAGGACGCAGTGCGGTTCTCGTGGTCGACACCGGTCCGGAGCCGGCGGCGATGAGCCGATGTCTGGATGACCTCGGGGTCGGGGACATCAGCGCGCTGGTGCTGACCCATCTGCACGCCGACCACGTAGAGGGGCTGCCGGGCGCGTTGCAGGGCCGCGACGTGGCCGAGATCGTGACTGGCCCGCTGGACGAGCCGTTGGAGGAGTGGGCCCGGGTACGCCGATGGGCTGACGAGTCCGGGGTGCGGATCCGCCGCGCCGCAGCGGGCGAGCGGTGGACGGTCGGCGACCTCGCCGTGGCCGTCCTGGGTCCGGCGGCGGCTTTTCGGGGCACCTCGTCCGACCCCAACAACTCCTCCCTCGTGCTTGCTGTCGAGGTCGGCGCGACCCGGCTGCTCCTCACCGGCGACATCGAGACGCCGGCCCAGCAGGCGGTGCTCTCAGCGGCGACCTCGGAGCAGCTGCGGGCCGACGTGCTCAAGACGGCGCACCACGGCAGCTCCCGCCAGGTTGCCGGCTTCGCCGCCGGAGTCGGGGCATCGGTCGCGGTGACCTCAGTCGGAGCCGACAACCCCTACGGCCACCCTGCTCCGGCGACGATGGCCGCGCTCGACGCGCTCGGTATGCGCAGCCTGCGGACCGACCGCCACGGCGACGTCGTGGTCGGCCGTGCCCCCAGCGGAGTGCTCTTCGCGGCGGCACGCCGCAGCCGCCCGGCGGACCTGCCCGCGCGGGCGCGAGCCTTGTCACGGGCCGCCCGCCGGGCAGCGGCGCCGCAGCTCTTCTGCCGGGTCCCGCGCGCGCCGCCGTACGAGGACGCCCCCTCGGCGTCCCGACCGTCTGCCCACGCCCCCTTACGGCCACCGGCGCGGGCGCAGCGTGCGATCCTGCACAGGTGTCTATGGTGCCGCTGACCCTCATCACCGGTGACGAGGAGCTCCTCGTCACCCGGGCGGTGGCGTCCATCGTCGCTGAGTTCCGCGCGGCAGACCCCGACGTCGACGTCTGCGACCACGAGGTGGCGTCCCTCGAGCCAGCCACGCTGCTCGACCTCGCCACGCCGTCGCTCTTCGGCGAGCAGCGGGTGGTGGTGCTTCGACTCGACGCCAAGCTCGACGACGTCGTCCGCGACGCCGTGCTCGCCTTCCTCGACCTCGCCGGCGCAGGCTTGGCGGTCGTCGTCGTGCATCCCGGCGGCAACACCGGCAAGCGAGTCGTCGATGCCTGCAAGGCAGCCGGCGCCGCGACCGTCTCGTGCAGCGGGACGACCGGGCTCAAGAGCACCAAGCTGGCCGAGTACCTCCACGAGTTCGTCAGGTCGGAGATGAGTCAGCTCGGGCTGCGACTCTCTCCGGGGGCGGTCGGCGCGGTCATCGACGCGGTCGGCAGTGAGCTCAGGGAGCTGGCGGCGGCCTGCTCACAGCTCTACGCCGACACCGGTGGCGCGGACGCAGGTGGTCCGGTCGAGGAGGCGACGGTACGCCGCTACTTCAGCGGCCGGGCGGAGGTCACCGGCTTCGACTTGGCCGACCGTGCCGCCGAGGGCAACACCTCGGCAGCGCTGGTCGAGCTGCGCATTGCCCTGCTGGGCGGGCTGGATCCCGTCTTGGTCGTGGCCGCGCTCGGTCGGCAGCTGCGCACCGTCGCCCGGGTGGCATCGGCGGGTCGCGGCTCACCGGACGACATCGGCCGGCGGCTCGGACTGCACCCCTATGCGGTGAAGAAGGCGCGAAAGCAACTGCTCGGGTGGACGCCGGAGACCTTGACGAGTGCGCACGCCGCAGTGGCCGACGCCGACGCCGAGGTCAAGGGCGGCGGCACCGACCCGGTGTTCGCGGTCGAACGCGCGGTGCGTCAGGTCGCTGAGCTGGGGGCGGGCCGATGACCAGCGCCGAGTCGGGTCGACGGGGGCTCATCAGCCGCTCGCCGGCATCGGGCCTCGGTCGCCGCGGGCCGTCCGGCCCGCTCTATCCCAAGCTCCTGCGCCTCAAGCACCTGCACCTCTCAGCCTGGCAGCGCGCCGCCCTCGTTGAGGGCTCGATCGCCGTCGGCGCTGTCGCCGCCCTCGCCGACCAGGTCACGGCATGGACACCAGTCGTGCTGCCGATCGCGGTCGCCGCGGTCGTGAAGTTCCACGATGTCCTCACCGGCGTGCTCAGCCCTAGCAGCGCGTCCCGGGCCCGTCCGCCGTCGACGCCGGGTGATGAGGTCGCTGCCTACCTTGGGCGCCAGTCCGCTCTGCCACCTCTCGCGGGGCCGCGGCTCACCGGCCGCACGCCGGTGGCCGAGCCGGACCCGGTCGCTGCGCCCGCACCGGTGGCTCCGCCCGCGCCGGTAACGGCGTCGCTTGAGCGCCCGACGCCCGCGCGGCCTGTGGTGACGGCTGCGCAGGTCCGGGCCGACCTGGACCTGCTCACGTCGGCAGCGGTCGAGCGTGCTCTCCGGGAGCTGGCCGCGCGCGGGGGCTTGGACACTTTCGTCATGACGCTCACGGATGCGGCCACGGTCGACCTGCTCCCGCTTCGGTATCCATCGCCGGGGTCCGACGCTGATGCCGCCATCGCCCGCACCCTCACCACCCTCGCCGGCGACGACCGCGCAGGGCTGCGAGCAGTGGCGGTGGCGCGGGATGTGGCGATCCCGGGGCGGCAGCCACGCGACGCCGTACGCATCGACATCGAGCACGCTCATGGCGAGCCCGAACGGGTGACGGCGATCTACCGGCGGGTCGGAGTCAGCGGCCAGGTGGTGGTGGGGGAGCAGACGCGACGCGCAGGGCGCCGAAGCGGTGTAGCGCGCCGGGTGTTCGGGGCTGATCCCGGGAAATAGTGCGCCCGGGCGGCGCCAGTCAGACTTTGTTGACTGCCTTGGCCATCGCGGACTTGCGGTTGGCTGCCTGGTTGGCGTGGATGACGCCCTTGCTGGCTGCCTTGTCGAGCGCGCGGGAGGCGTCCTTGAGCGCGGCCAGAGCGGTGTCGGTGTCGCCTGCGGCGGTGGCCTCACGGAAGCGACGTACTGACGTCTTGAGGGACGACCGCACTGCCTTGTTGCGCAGCCGCGCCTTCTCGTTGGTCTTGATCCGCTTGATCTGAGACTTGATGTTCGCCACGCGCAGGAGCCCTCTTAGCCAGTCAGGGAGTGGTGGAACGTGCGCAAGCCAGGGGGCCAGGCAACCCGCCGATCCTATCAGCGGCCGTCGTACGACGTCCACGTCGCTACGGCCCGCGCCCGACCTCCGCGGCGAGCCCCTCCCGCCGGCCAGGAAATTGTTATCCACTTTCTGCTGTAGGCCTTGCGCGGCAGCAGTTCTCCAGGCATAATCGAACACATGTTCGATACAACGTTGATGGCTCCGCGACTGGAGACCCGGCAGGTGACGCCGAGCCCGCGGCAGCTGCTCAACGACCTGCACGGCCTGACCCCCGACGGTTGGGTCGCCGACACGGTCGCCTCCCTCGATGTCGCGAAGCTGGGTGAGCTGGAGCGGGTCGACGCGATGGTGATCCTGCACGCGCACCTGGCCCGGACCCAGGCGCAGCTGCTGGACCTCGCTGCCGCGGTGGGTGCGCGGCGGGGTGAGTTCGACGCGGCGCGGGAGGAGATCAGCGCCGCGCTGACTCTTTCCGGCTACTCCGCCGAGCGGCTGCTGGCAACCGGGCGAGCGCTGCAGTCGCGGCTGCACGCGACCCGCGACGCGATGCTGGCTGGGGAGTGCTCCTTTGAGCATGCGGCGCACCTGGTGCACGAGACCCGGCACCTGTCCGACACCGCAGCCCGGGAGGTCGAGGCGCTGCTGCTCGGCAAGGCCACCTCGATGAGCCCGGGCCGGTTCCGCCGCTCCGCCGCCCGGGCCGCGGCGAAAGCCGACCCGGCCGGCGCGGAGCGTCGCCACGCCCGGGCGAAGGCCGAGCGCCACATCGACCTCCGGGCTGAGGACGACGCCATGGCCACGTTGAGCGCCTACGGTCCCGCGGTCGGCGTCGCCACCATCCGGTTGGCCGCCGACGCCTGGGCCCGCGCGATGCCCCCAGACGGGCGGACCCTCGCGCAGCGCCGCTTCGACGCCCTCGTCGACATCGCCACCGCCGCCCTCGGCCGACCCGGGCTGCCCCCCCGCAAAGGCCAACCCGCGCAGATCTACCTCACCATGACACCGGACACTGCCCGCGGCCTCGCCGACGAGCCCGGCGAGCTGATCGGCTACGGCCCGATCCCCGCGTCGGCCGCCCGCGAGGCCGCCGCCGACGCCGCGTCGTGGAAAGCGATGCTCCTCGACGCCGCCGGCGCCTTCGTCGGCCTCGGCACGAAGGCCTACCGGCCCACCCGGCGCCTCGACGAGCACCTCATCGCCCGCGACCAGACCTGCTCGTTCTACCTCTGCGACCAACCCGCCGAGACCTGCGACACCGAACACGCCGTCCCCTACCAGCAGGGTGGCGCCACCGACGAGAACAACTGCGCCCCCATGTGCCGCCGCCACCACCGCCTGAAAACCCACGGCGGCTGGACCGTCGTACGCGCCCGCGACGGCACCGTCACCTGGACTAGCCCCCTCGGCAAGACCTACACCACCCGGCCCGGCCAGTAAGAGGAGTACACCCACAGCTTCGGCGACTTGCGCGCTGGCAGCGTGAGGTGGTCTCAGCGTCGGCACCCCCGTGGGATGATCGGGATCGAGTCCCCTAGCCCGAACGAGGCCCGCCGGCGTGCCCGCCACTGACCCGTCGATCATCCGCAACTTCTGCATCATCGCCCACATCGACCACGGCAAGTCGACGCTGGCCGACCGGATGCTCGAGATGACCGGCGTCGTCGATGCCCGCAACATGCGCGCGCAGTACCTCGACCGGATGGACATCGAGCGCGAGCGCGGCATCACGATCAAGGCGCAGAACGTCCGGCTGCCGTGGACTGTCGACGGGACGGCGTACGTGCTCGACCTCATCGACACCCCGGGCCACGTTGACTTCACCTACGAGGTGTCCCGCTCGCTCGCGGCCTGCGAGGGGGCGGTGCTCATCGTCGACGCGGCGCAGGGCATCGAGGCGCAGACCCTGGCCAACCTCTACCTGGCCATCGAGAACGACCTGACGATCATCCCGGTGCTCAACAAGATCGACCTGCCGGCGGCGCAGCCAGACAAGTACGCCGCCGAGCTCTCGAAGATCATCGGCTGTGCACCCGACGACGTGCAGCGGATCAGCGCGAAGACTGGCGTCGGTGTGCCGCATCTGCTTGACGAGATCGTCCGGCTCATCCCAGCGCCGCAGGGCAACCCCGACGCGCCGCTGCGGGCGATGATCTTCGACAGCGTGTACGACGCCTACCGCGGCGTCATCACCTACGTCCGCGTCGTCGACGGCCAGCTCACCACGCGCGAGCGCTGCCTGATGATGTCGACCGGCGCGTCGCACGAGACCCTCGAGGTCGGCGTGATCTCGCCGGAGCCGACCAAGACCGACGTGCTCTCGGTCGGCGAGGTCGGCTACGTCATCCCCGGTGTCAAGAACGTCCGGCAGGCCCGGGTCGGCGACACGATCACCGCGTCGAGCCGCCAGGCGCACGTGCCGCTGCACGGCTACCGTGACCCCAAGCCGATGGTGTTCTCGGGCCTCTACCCGATGGACGGCAGCGACTACCCGGTGCTGCGCGAGGCGCTCGACAAGCTGCAGCTCAACGACGCCGCGCTGGTCTATGAGCCGGAGACGTCGGTGGCGCTGGGCTTCGGGTTCCGATGCGGCTTCCTCGGCCTGCTGCACATGGAGATCGTCCGCGAGCGGCTCGAGCGGGAGTTCGACCTCTCGCTGATCTCGACGGCACCCAACGTCGTATACCGCGTGGTGATGGAGGGCGGGGACGAGACCATCGTCACCAACCCGAGCGAGATGCCCGGCGGCAAGGTCGAGGAGGTCTACGAGCCGATCGTGAAGTCGATGGTCCTCGCGCCCACCGACTTCGTCGGCACGATCATGGAGCTGTGCCAAAGTCGCCGCGGCACCCTGCTCGGCATGGAGTACTTATCCGAGGACCGCGTCGAGCTGCGCTACACATTGCCGCTCGGCGAGATCATCTTCGACTTCTTCGACGCGCTGAAGTCACGCACCCGCGGCTACGCGTCACTCGACTACGAGCCGGCCGGTGAGCAGGTCGCGGACCTGGTGAAGGTCGACATCCTGCTGCAGGGCGAGGCGGTCGACGCGTTCAGTGCCATCGTGCACAAAGACAAGGCCTACGCCTACGGGACTGCGATGACCACCAAGCTGCGCGAGCTCATCCCCCGCCAGCAGTTCGAGGTGCCCATCCAGGCCGCCATCGGGTCGCGCGTCATCGCCCGCGAGACGATCCGAGCCATCCGCAAGGACGTGCTCGCCAAGTGCTACGGCGGTGACATCACCCGCAAACGCAAGTTGCTGGAGAAGCAGAAGGAGGGCAAGCGGCGCATGAAGATGGTCGGCCGCGTGGAGGTACCGCAGGAGGCGTTCATCGCGGCTCTCTCCACATCGGATGTGCCGACCGACAAGAGCGCCGGCGGGAAGCGTTGATCCCGAATTTCGGACATAAAGGACAGCGCGGATCTCGTTTGTTTGGCCGTGGCCATCCGGGGAAATACCTGGGGCGTACACGCCGAACCCCGGAGGTAAGAGACATGACCGCCACTGGCATCATCACCGCCATCATCATCGGCGCCATTATCGGCGCACTCGGTCGGCTGGTCCTGCCCGGCCGCCAAAACATTCCGATCTGGCTGACGATCGTCGTCGGCATCGGCGCAGCCCTGCTCGGCACGTTCATCGCCGGCCAGGTAGGCGTCCGGGAGACCTC
>DATLOQ010000131.1:0-24908 GCA_035536235.1 Mycobacteriales bacterium | reverse complement strand
GAACTCCTCACTGGCGCTGCCGCCCATCGCCCCGCTCACCGCGAAGACGATGCGGTAGTCGAGGCCGAGGCGCTCGAAGATCTTGACGTACGCGTCGCGGTGGTCCGCGTAGCTCTTCTTCAGGCCCTCGTCGTCGAGGTCGAACGAATAGCTGTCCTTCATCAGGAACTCACGACCGCGCAGGATGCCGGCGCGCGGACGGGCCTCGTCGCGGTCCTTCGTCTGGATCTGGGAGAGCGATACGGGCAGGTCCTTGTACGACGAGTACTCGCTCTTCACCATCAGCGTGAAGAGCTCCTCGTGCGTGGGCCCCAGCAGGTAGTCGTTGCCCTTGCGGTCCTTGAGCCGGAAGATGCCGTCGCCGTACTCGGTCCATCGGCCGGTGGCCTCGTAGGGCTCGCGCGGCAGCAGCGCGGGGAAGATGACCTCCTGCGCGCCCATCGCGTCCATCTCCTCGCGCACGACGCGGCTGACCCGCGCCAGCACGCGGACGCCGAGGGGCAGCCAGGAGTAGATGCCGGGGGCCACGCGCCGGACATAGCCCGCGCGCACGAGCAGCTTGTGACTCGGCACCTCTGCGTCCGCCGGGTCCTCGCGCAGCGTCCGCAGGAACAGGCTCGACATCCGGACGACCACAGCAGCACCCTTTCCCGGGACAGTCCGGACAGGCTACCGGCCGGTCAGCGCGCACCCGGCATGGATTTCGGTACGCCGGTCAGGCTCGGCCGTGCTCCACAGGACCACCGAGCGCCGCCCACACCGCCTGCAGGTTCTCGTAGACCTCGGCCCCGTCGGGCAGTCGTTCCAGCGCTCCGAGCACCGCCCCGGGAGCGTTCTCCTCGCGGGCGACGCTGAGCAGGGTCGCCCGGTCGGCGGGGAACGACGAGGGGCGCAGGTGGCGGGCGATCTCACTGCGCGCCTCAACGGCCTCATGGGGCAGACCAGGTCCGCCGTCGTCGCTGTCACTGACGTCGCTGTGTTCCATGGGGGTCCTCCGACCTCGAGCGCGGGCCATCGGGCGGCCCGGGGTGGCCGACACCTACCCGCCCCCGGGGCGGTTGACCCCTGGCGCAGCGGGCAGAGGAGTTGAGGTAACCGGCTGGACAGGAGCCCAGATGAACACCGAGCACAGCTCGACCCAGCACGCTCCCAGCGGAGCCGACGGAGACGCGGAGAAGACCGTCGCGCCGCAGGGCCACGGCGCGTCGTCGCTGGACGACCAGGCGAGCGTGGAAGCCGCAGCGCGCGACGCGGGTGAGTACGCCGCGGCGGTGGACCCGCGGCTTGATCCGGTGGAAGCGGCTCCGATCCCCGCCGACGACACCGAAGCCCTGGCCGACCCGGATGCGGGCTCCAGCGGGAGTTAGTGCGCCGCGTCGCGCAGCGCGCCCGACGCCTCGGGCTCGAGCCCCTCGAGCGGGTCGACCGGACGGCGGCCGCGCTCGACCCGCCACACGCTGAAGGCCGCCACGCACAGCGCGAGCCAGGCGCCGCCCAACACGAGTCCGGCCACGACGTCGGTCAGGTAGTGCACGCCCAGCGCAAGCCGGGTGAAGCCGATGAGCAGCACCAGCCCGGCGGTGGCGAGCACCACCGGCGTACGCCGGGACGGCCGCAGCGCCGGCAGGAAGACCATCAGCAGTGCTCCCAGCACGACGGTGGAGCTCATCGCATGTCCGGACGGGAAGCTCAGCCCCCGTGCGGTGGCCAGCGGGTCGTCAAAGGTCGGGCGCTGGCGGCCGACCGCGAGCTTGACCGCGTTGTTGAGCACCCAGCCACCCACCGTCGTGGCCAGGAGGAACGCCAGCAGCCGCCGGCGGCCACTGCGAAGCAGCACCCCTGCGGCCACGATGACGAGCGTGCCGAGGCCGGCGAAGGTGCCGATCGCCGATACCACCTTGAGCCCGGTCGCCGTCGTGTCGTGGTCGCGCAGCCAGCCGTGCAGCCCGGTCGCGACCGATCGGTCCAGGTCGAGGAGCACGCCGTCACGTCGTACCGAGATCAGCAGCGCTGCGAACGGCACCGCGACCAGGATCAGACCGACCAGCGCCAGCGACAGCCGCAGCCCGAAGCGGGCCTCTGGGTCGAGGCGCCGCCGCACCGCCGCGGGCAGGCCGCCGGACGGCTGCTCCCCTGTCAGCCGGTCAGCCATTTCCCGGCCGCCATCAGCCTGCGGGCACGTGGACGACCAGCGGCCGATCGAGCTTGCGCACCGCGAACCGACTCGGGCCGTCGAAGACCTCACCATCACGGGCCAGACGCAGCGGCCCTTCCATCGACTCGAACTCGATCTCTCGCACGAGCCGCTCCTCATAGACGCGGCAGGTGCCGAGCCGACCGGACAGAACTGCCAGCACGAGCCGAAGCCGCGCCCAGGGGGCGGTGCCGTCGACCGTGCGCACGTCGAGCAGCCCGTCGTCGAGACGCTCGCGCCAGCTGGGTGCGAACCCGTGCGGGTGGTAGCGGCAGTTGCCGATGAAGATCATCCACACGGACTTCGCCACGCCGTCGATGCGCACCTGGACCGGCTTCGACTTGGCCAGCACCCGCACCAGGGCGACCACCATCGCCGGCCACTTGCCGATACGGCCCTCAAGTCGCTCACGGGCATCGACGAGCTCGACGTAAGCACCGAAGCTGGCGGTGTTGAGGAAGACGTGATCGGCGATCGTGGCCACGTCGATGGTGACCGCCTCGCCCTCTCGAATGGCCTCGACGGCGTCGTCGACGCCGGTGAGGCCGAGATCACGAGCCAGGTGATTGAGGGTGCCACCCGGAATCGCGACCAGGGGCAGGCCGGTGTCGACTGCGACCTGAGCAGCCGCATTGATCGAGCCGTCCCCTCCGGCCACGCCGATCGCCTTCGCCCCGACGGCCAGCCGCTCGAGCATCTCGACGAGATCGGCGCCCTCCTCGACCCGCTCGATCGTCGCTCCGGGCAGCGCTTCCATGAGCTGGTCGGCCATGTCGCCGCCGACCAGAGCCGGGCCGGCTCCAGGGTTGACGGCGATGTGCACGCCGGCGCCGTCGGCGCTCGGCTTCTCGTGACCGCGCGCGAGGTGGGGCCGCGTCTGGGCCGGCGCGTGCGGCGCGACCGGCCACAGGCGGGTGGTGGCGCGAGCCAGACCCGCGCCGAGGGCCAGGCCGGCGACGACGTCACCGGGGTAGTGCACCCCGACATGCACCCTCGAGTACCCCACCGCAGCCGCGGCGGCCCCCAACGGCAGGGCCATCACGGGCATCTCAGTGGCCACGCCGACAGCGAAGGCCGCCGCCGACGCGGAGTGCCCCGAAGGGAACGACGACGTGCGGGTCTCCCGCCACGCCCGGCGGCGCAGCGGCACGGCGAGCAACGGGGGGCGGCGGCGCTGAAAAGCCCACTTGGTCGGGCCGTTGATTACAGCGGAGGTCGCAGCGACGGCGAATACCCCGCGGAGCGCTGCCCGCCGGCCGAAACGACCGCCACCGAGCGCGAGGCCGGCAGCGACCGCCAGCCACAGCCGGGAGTGGTCGGCGGCCGAGGTGAGCCGGCGCAGCGGCTCGTCGGCCCACTTGATGTCCGTTGCCGCGATGCGGTGGAAAGCGGCCTCGTCGAGTCCCCGCAGCCCGCGAGCGACCGGCGTTTCAGTGAGACGAGCGCTGTCGGCGGTGATGGAAGCCTCCGGTGGGTGACCCTACGGCGAGGTGGTGAGGGACCCCTACCCCCGCCCGGCCCACCCCCAACCGCGGCAGCGCGGCGCCGTGGTCGGCTCCGCCGACATCGCGACCCGGTCGCGATACGCGCCCTTTCCGTGCGGGGGGTGCGACCCGGTCGCGCTCTCGTCGGCCCCGAGGATCGTGCCTACACGGTCTGAGCGGCGTTCGTGACGACGTCGCGACCCGTGCGTCGGCGGCGGAGCACGACGAGTCCGGCACCCAGACCGGCCGCCAACGCCGCGCCGGAGCCGACTTGCGCCGCGCGCGAGCCGAGCAGCGCGCTGTCGCCCTCCGCGGCCGCACTGGTCAGGTCGACCGGAGGTGCCACCGCGGCCTCCGCCGGGGCTCCGGCCGACCGCAGCGGGTCACCCACCACCACCGCGCCGACCATCTGCGGGTGCAGAGCGCAGGCGTACGGGAAGATCCCCGCCTCCGGGAAGGTCAGCCGCACCGTCGCTCCGGTCCGGAAGTCGTGCGAGCCGATGGGGCCGAGGCCGTTCAGGGTGTGGTCCGCCGAGCCGTCGTTGACGAAGGCCAGCGTGTCCCCGACGGCGACCTGCGCCACCACCGGGCTCCAGCAGGCGTGGTCAGAGATCACCTGGGTCACCCCCTCCCCGAAGCTGACCGGGGCGTGGCAGCCGCCCCCGGCGGCGGCCACCGGCACGCCGAGCAGGCCGCTGGTGCCCACTATGCCGACGGAGACCGAGATGGCGATGAGCATGCGGCGCATGGCTTCCTCCTGGCTGAAGCGGGGCCGGCGGGGACCGCCGGTCTCTTTGTCCGACGAGGCCGGCGAGCTTCCGGCCAGTCGCCTTCAGGGACGCAGCGCAGCGGCGGTTATTCCGCCGGGAAGTACATCTGGGCCGCGAGGTCGATCAGCTCAGCGGGGCGCAGCGGCGACGTCAGCGTGATCGGCCGGCGCTCGTAGGTGAAGGTGACCGACGGGTAGCCGTAGAGCGGGATGCGCAGCACAGCGGCGCGGCCGCGCACAGTCGTCGTCTGCACGTCGACCGGTCCACTGGCGTCGCGCGGTGCCGCTGTCGAGATCAGCACGGGAAACGCCCCTCGCTGGAACAGCAGCGCTTCGGCGGCACCAGCGGCGGCGGCCCGCACAGCCCGGAGGCCACGGGGCCGCGCCGGCGGGCTGATGGTCAGCTGCCCCGGCGCCCGCTCCACGAATCCCAAGTCGCTCTCCTCGTCGGCCTCCGGCAGCTCGAAACGCTGTGGGTCGATCGCCACGTTGAGGTCAAGGCGACGCACAGTGCGAATCGCGGTCGGGACGCCGTTGCGCAGCTCCGCCTTGCTCAGCACGAAGCTGTCCGCACCGCCCAGGATGACGAAGCGGGCGGTGTCGACCTGTGCCACCCGCCGCCCTCCTTCGATCTCGAGCTCATACGTCGTGGTCGGCCGGCCGGCGATGACCGGTCCCGGTCCCGTGGGCCGGCCCAGGAGCGGCACCGTCGGCGACAGCGGCTCCGGCAGCACGTCCAGCGCCGGTGCCCCGCGCCTGGTGGCCATCCGCCGGCCGTTGCCGGCGTCGTAACGGTCAGCGCCTCGCCGGAGGATCAGCTCCGCCGTACGGCGCCCCGCCGCGTCGACCACGGTGCGCTCGAGGCGCAGCCGGTCGGGGGCCTGCCACCAGACCTTCTCCGTGACCGTCCGCCGCTGTGCCGCGTCGCCGTCAGGTGTCTCGACGATGTCGCGCTCGAGGTAGACGGAGGTGAGCCGCTGCAGGGCGACCGTCTGCGCCGAAGCCGGCAGGATCGCGAACGGCGTCCCCGGCTGCGCACCGCCGCCGACCACCACGGCGACCACCGCGGCCACAGCCGCCGCTGCCAGGGCGAGCGGCGTCAACCGCCGACCCGTCCGGCCCGTCGTACGCCGCGCCGATGGCCGGGGGGCCCCCTCGACCGCGGCAATCACCGCGGCGGCGACCGCGGGGCCCGGACGGAGCCGGGGCATCGCGCGCACGGCATCGCCGAGGGTGCGCATGCTCTCCACATGCGCTGTGCAGGCAGCGCACTCGTCGAGGTGGGTGCGCAGGGTGACCACGTCGGCTGCGCCGAGCTCGTCGTCCACCCAGGCCGAGCCGAGCGTGCGGGCGCGGTCGTGCGTCATCGGCGTCGTCACGCGCCCACCGCCGCGATGAGGCGCTCGCGCGCGCGGGCCAGGCCGGACATGACCGTGCCGATGGGACAGCTCATGGCCACCGCGATCTCCTTGTACGTCAACCCGTCCCGCTCCCGCAGCAGGAACATCTCCCGATGCCGCGCCGGCAGCCCGTGCAGCGCCACCCGCAGCCGGTCCATCGCCTCGTCCAGCTCCATTCCGTCCGCGGCGTCGCTTGGGTCGGGCAGGTCGAGATGCCCTGGCTCCGGCACCTCGACGGGGCGGCGGCGCTGGGCACGCGCGTGATCGCGGACGACGTTGTGCGCGATGGCGCACAGCCAGCCGCGAAGGCTCGTCCCGGCACCCGCCTCGTCATCGCCACGGAAGCTCGCGCGGCCGCGCCAGGCGTGCAGGAAGGTCTCCTGAGTGAGGTCCTCGGCCAGTGACCGGTCGCCCACCCGGCGCAGCACGACTCCGAAGACGAGCGGAGTGTGCTCGCGGACGACCTCCGCAAACGAGCCTTCGTCCACCTCACGTCCTCGCCTGATCGCCATCGATGCGACTTTCCTAGCCAGACGCCTCGCGGGGTCCGATATTCCAGTGCTGCTGGGCTAGTCTCGCCGGACCCGAAACCCAGGGAGCACCACGGATGGCAAAGCAGCGCAAGGGACGGCCCCAGCGCAGCGGAGGGGCACAGCGCAGCGGGGGGGCACAGCGCGGGCCGGCGGCCCAGCGTGGCGCCCCAGCCTCGCCCCGTCCACCGCGCCCGGCCCCGGCGGAGCGGGAGCAGGCGAAAGCTGAGCGCGCCCGGCGCGTAGCAGAGCGCGAGGACGCCAAGCGACGAGCGGCCGTGCGGGCGAAGCGGCAGCGGACCCTGCGCGTCGGCGCGGTGATCGTGGTGATCGGCGCGGTGCTGGCCGTCCTGGTCGGTCGCGAGGTGCTTCACCGCCGGTCGGTGGACCGGATCATCGCCGCGAGCGCCGAGGAGGCGAAGGAGGCGGGCTGCAGCGCCATCGACAACCCGGGCAACGCCGGACGCAAGCACATCGAGCGGGGTGAGGTGGCCGACGGCTACACCTCGGAGCCACCCACCTCGGGCCCGCACTTCACCACGACCGCCGGCGAGGGTGTGAGCGAGAACGCCGTGGAGGCTCAGCTGCTCATCCACAACCTCGAGCACGGGGGTGTCGTGGTGCACCACAAGGATCTGCCCGAAGCCGAGCTCACCGCCCTGAAGGACCAGATCGAGAACGGTCCGGAGAAGGTGCTGCTCGTGCCCAATGCGGACCTGTCGTCGCCAGGAGTCGCCTACACGGCCTGGCGACGGCTTCAGACGTGCGAGTCCTACGACCAGGAGGTGCTGTCGACCTTCCTCAAGCTCTACCTCGACCCGGGCGCCAAGGACAGCTCGGCGCCGGAGAAGGGCCGATCGGTCTGATCGCGGCGGGTGCTCAGAACAGGACTGAGGCGAAGGCGCCGACTTCCCGGAAGCCGACCCGGGCGTACGCCGCTCTCGCCGCGGCGTTGAAGTCGTTGACGTAGAGGCTCACGGTGGGCGCGACGCTGGCACGGGCCAGGGCGACGACGGCGGCCGTGCCAGTCGTGCCGATGCCACGTCCGCGCAGGGACGGCTCGACCCACACTCCTTGCAGCTGACAGGCGGTGCGCGTCGCGGCGCCGATCTCGGCTTTGAACATCACGCGCCCGTCCTCGATCCGGGCGAACGACCGACCGTCAGCGATGAGCTCGGCGACGCGGGCTCGGTACAGGGCGCCGCCGTCGCCCGCGGTCGGCGAGACGCCGACCTCCTCGGTGAACATCGCGACACAGGCCGGGAGCACGATGTCGAGCTCATCCGGTCGCACCCGGCGTACCGCTGGGTCGGGGGCCACAGCGGGCTCGAGCTCGATCGCGAGGTGAGGCTGCGGTCGGCGCACTTCCCGGGCGACTCCCCAGGACGGCTGCAGGTGCGACCAGAGGACGTCGACCGCATCGAGCGGGCCCACGATCGACGAGCAGTGCCGACCGGAGCGTCGAGCGCGCTCCGCGAAGGCCCGGGCCGCCGTCTCATCAGCGCCGGCCGGCACGAGGTTGGCGCCGGCGTAGCAGACCGCGCGAAGCTGTCCACCCCGTGCGTAGCCCCAGACCTCCGCACCGAGACGTCGAGCATCGAGGCCAGCAGAGTCAACCCGGGAGGCGATGAACACGTTGGCCACGGGATCCCGGTCCAGGACAGCACGTACGCCGTCGAGATCCCGGTCGTCCAAGACTCGCAGCGGCGAGGAGCGCAGCACGGCGGTCGATCAGCCGGTGACGACGGTGGGCGGGCCGCTCGCAGCGCCGGCGGCCTCCAGCTCCTCGGCGATCCGCATCGCCTCGTAGACCAGGGTCTCCACGATCTGCGACTCAGGCACCGTCTTGACGACCTCGCCCTTGACGAAGATCTGGCCCTTGCCCTTGCCTGACGCCACCCCGAGGTCGGCCTCACGCGCCTCCCCCGGGCCGTTGACGATGCAGCCCATCACCGCGACGCGGATCGGCACGGTCATGCCCTCGAGGGCAGCCTCGACCTGCGCCGCTAGCGTGTAGACGTCGACCTCGGCCCGCCCGCAGGACGGGCACGACACGATCTCCAGCCGCCGCTGCCGAAGGTTGAGGCTCTCCAGGATCGCCAAGCCGACTTTGATCTCCTCCACCGGCGGCACCGACAGGGAGACCCGGATCGTGTCGCCGATGCCTTCGGCCAGCAGCGTGCCGATCCCGACACAGCTCTTGATGGTGCCCTGGAAGGCGGGCCCCGCCTCGGTCACGCCCAGGTGCAGCGGGTAGTCGCACTGCTGCGAGAGCTGGCGGTAGGCGTTGATCATGACCACCGGGTCGTTGTGCTTCACCGAGATCTTGATGTCGCGGAAGCCGTGCTCTTCGAAGAGCGAGCACTCCCACCGCGCGCTCTCCACCAGAGCCTCGGCGCTCGGTCGCCCGTACTTCGCCAGCAGACTCGGCTCGAGGCTGCCGGCGTTGACGCCGATCCGGATCGGCACGCTGCGGTCGCTGGCCTCGCGGCAGATCAGCGGGATCTTGTCGTCGAACTTCTTGATGTTGCCGGGGTTGACCCGCACCCCTTGGCAGCCGGCCTCCAGGGCGGCGATGACGTACTTCCACTGGAAGTGGATGTCGGCGATGACCGGGATGGCGCTCTTGCGGGCGATCGCGGGCAGCGCCGCAGCGTCGTCGGTGTCCGGCACCGCGACGCGCACGATCTGGCAGCCGCTCGCCGTGAGCTCGGCGATCTGCTGCAGCGTCGCGTCGACGTCAGCGGTCTTGGTGGTGCACATCGACTGGACGGAGATCTCCGCCCCGTCGCCGATGGCCACCCCGCCGACGGTGATCCGCCGGGTCTTGCGCCGTTCCGCGACCTTCGGCGCGGGCGGGGCGAGCGTGAGCGGAATCGCGGTCATGGCCTCAGTATCCCCGCTCGGCGGGTGCGCCCGCGCGGCGGACTAGCCGGCGAACGGGTTGGCGATCGGGTTGGCGATGTCGGCGTAGAGCACCAGCACCTGCAGGGCGACCAAGAAGACGATGAAGCCGTACGCCGTGGGCAACAGCTTGCGCAGGTCCACGCGCCCGGGGTCGGGGCGGCCGAGGACGCGCGCCAGCCGCGAGCGGACCTGCTCGAAGACGAGGACGCCGAGGTGCCCGCCGTCGAGGGGCAGCAGCGGCAGCAGGTTGAACACGCCGATAAACACGTTGATGCTCGCGATGAGGATCAGGAACTCGGCGAAGAGACCGTCGCGGGCTGCCTCGCCGGCGATCTGCCCGGCTCCGATGAGGCTCACCGCGCCCGAGGAGTCGCGCTCACCGTCACCGAAGGTGGAGCGCACCAGCTTGGGGATGCTCGCGGGCAGGTCGATCAGCGCCTTGCCGGTGCCGACGAAGGACTGCCGCATCGCGTCGGCGCTGCGCCAGAGGCCCGACAGCACCCCGAAGCGCTTGACCTCCTGGCGCGGTGCCAGGCCCAGCGCGCCGACGGATACGGTCCGCTCTGGGTCGTCGAGGTCCGGGCGCTGCACCGTGGCCACGGAGACGGTGAGCGTGACCTCCTCGCCGTCGCGCTCGACGACCAGCGGACGTTCTCCCGGCGCGCTGGCGCGCACGCGCTCGGTGAAGGCGTCCCACTCGTCGACGGCACGTCCGTCGTAGGACACCACCCGGTCGCCGGGCCGGACGCCGGCAATCTGCGCAGGAGACTCGGGGCTCGTCGGCGTGCAGGCATCCTCGACGGTGGCCGGCACGCAGGCGGAGACGACCTCGACGGTGGTCGTCGTCTCACCGGTGCGGACTCCCACCGCGACGAGGGCGATGGCGAAGAGCACGAACGCGAGAACGAAGTGCATGGTGGAGCCGGCGGCGAGCACGACGGCGCGCTGCGGTGCCGGCTGGCGCCAGAAGGCCCGGTCGTCGTCCTCGGGCTCGACGTCCTCGAGCTCGGTCATCCCGACGATCTTGACGTAGCCGCCGGCCGGGATGGCCTTCACGCCGTACTCGGTCTCGCCGCGTCGGAAGGACCAGATCTTCGGCCCGAAGCCGATGAAGTACTGGGTCGCCTTCATGCCGAAGGCCTTGGCCGTGGCCAGGTGGCCGAGCTCGTGCAGCGCGATCGAGAACACGATCGCGAGGACGAAGGCGAGCACGCCCAGACCCATCAGCCAGCTCCTGCCGTAGTGACCGCCGGTGAACCCAGCAGCTCCCGAGCGCGCTCGCGCGCCCAGGTCTCTGCCAGTAGAACATCGGCGAGCGTCAGAGCGTTCCCAAGCCCACGGCTGCCGCTGATCTCGCTCAGATGCTCCGCCACGACTGCGGCGACCGTCTCGACGACCTCGGGGAAGCGCAGCCGGCCGGCGAGGAATGCCGCCACGGCTTCTTCGTTCGCCGCGTTGTAGACGCCGGGAGCGGTGCGACCAGCGGCCCCCACCTGCCGGGCCAACGACACGGCGGGGAAGGCGGACTCGTCCAGCGGGCTGAAGTCCAGGCTCATCGGCGTCGTCCAGTCCATCGCCGGCGCGGCGTCGGGCACCCGGTCCGGCCACCCCAGGGCCAGGGCGATCGGCAGCCGCATGTCAGGCGGAGACAGCTGGGCGAGCGTGCTGCCGTCGGTGAACTCCACCATGGAGTGCACGAGCGACTGCGGGTGCACCACGACGTCGAGCCGGTCGTACGGGATGTCGAAGAGCAGATGGGCCTCGATCAGCTCGAGGCCCTTGTTGACCAAGGTCGCCGAGTTGATGGTGATCACCGGCCCCATCGACCAGGTGGGGTGGTCGAGGGCCTCGTCCACGGTGACGTCGTGCAGCTCCTGAGCTGCCCGGCCGCGGAAGGGTCCGCCGCTGGCGGTGAGCACCAGCCGTCGTACCTCAGAGCTCGACCCGCCCCGCAGGCACTGCGCCAGCGCGGAGTGCTCCGAGTCGACCGGCACCAGGCGATCGCGGTCGTCCCCGAGGAGCTGCTGGACGAGCGCTCCGCCGACGATCAGCGACTCCTTGTTGGCCAGCGCCAGCGTGCGCCCCGCGCTCAGCGCGGCCAGCGTCGGAGCCAGGCCGATCGACCCGGTGATCGCATTGAGCACGACGTCACAGGGCCAGCCCGCCACCTCCGCTGCCGCTTCCGGCCCCGTGAGGATCTTGGGCAGCCGGACCTCGCCCTTGCTCCACCCCCTTGCCTGCGCCGCAGCGTAGAACGCGAGCTGCAGGTCCTCGGCCGCCCCGGCCCGGGCCACCGCGACGACCTCCACCTGGTGGGCGAGGGCCTGCTCGGCGAGCACGCTCGCGTCACCGCCGCCGGCGGCCAGCCCGACGACCCGGAACAGCTCGGGGTTGCGGCGGATGACGTCGAGGGCCTGCGTCCCCACCGAACCCGTCGAGCCGAGGATGACGACTGAGCGGGGCGACATGCACCCAGTCTCCCTCACTGCAGACGATCAATGGGGTCGAGTCCGGGGTGGACCCCGAATTCTCCGCCATTGATCAGCGGCCCAGGGGCTCGATCGAGTCGGCGCGGAGCTGGCCGCAGGCTGCCGCCGCCTCGCGACCGCGCGTGTCGCGCACCGTCGTGGCGACCCCGTGCGCCTCGAGGCGCCGGACGAACTCCCGCTCGTCCGCGCGGCGACTCGCAGTCCAGGCGCTGCCTGAGGTCGGGTTGAGCGGGATGAGGTTGACGTGGACCAGGTGTCCGGCCAGCAGTTCGCCCAGCGCGTCCGCCCGCCAGGCCTGGTCGTTGATGTCACGGATCAGCGCGTACTCGATGGACACCCGGCGCCCGGTCACCTCGGTGTAGTGCCAGGCCGCCTCGAGCACCTCGCGGATCGGCCATCGGGTGTTGACCGGGACGAGCGTGTCGCGCAGCGTGTCGTCCGGGGCGTGCAGTGACACCGCCAGGGTCACCCGCAGGTCCTCGTCGGCCAGCCGGCGCATGGCGGGGACCAGACCGACTGTCGACACGGTCACCGAGCGCTGCGAGAGGTTCAGCGACTCGGGCTCGGTCAGGCGACGTACGGCGGCGACCGTGGCTGGGTAGTTGGCCAACGGCTCGCCCATGCCCATGAAGACGACGTTGCTCACGTGCCCTGGACCACCCGCCACCTGGTCACTGGCGAGCGCGCGATTGGCCGCGACCACCTGCTCGACGATCTCGGCGGTGGACAGGTTGCGGGTCAGCCCCCCTTGGCCGGTGGCGCAAAAGGGACAGGCCATCCCGCAGCCCGCCTGGCTCGACACGCAGACGGTCACCCGGTCGGGATAGCGCATGAGGACGCTCTCGACGAGCGAGCCGTCGCGACACCGCCACAGGGTCTTGCGGGTGGTGCCGTCGTCGCACTCGACGTGATGCACCGGGTCGAGCAGTCGCGGCAGCAGGCCCTCGCCCAGCCGCTCGCGGGCCTCCGCCGGTAGGTCGGTCATCGCCGCTACGTCGTCCACGTGCTTGCGGTAGTACCACGTAGCCAGCTGGTCGCCGCGATAGGCCTTCTCCCCCAGCTCGACGGCAGCCGACCGCCGCTCGGCGGCGGATAGGTCGGCGAGGTGCCGCGGTGGCTTGCCCCGCCGGGGCGCGTCGAAGACCAGGGGCAGGCTTCCCGGTGCATCCGCGGTCACACGGGTGCCCACCACGACAGGAGCAGCCACACAGCCGGGGCGACGACGACCAGGGAGTCGAGCCGATCCATGATCCCGCCGTGACCGGGCAGCAGGTGTCCCATGTCCTTGATGGCGAGGTCCCGCTTGAGCAGCGACTCCCCCAGGTCGCCGATCGTCGCGCAGGCCGCGACTGCGATGCCGAAGAGAACCCCTTGCCACCAGGAGATGTCGACGAAGGTGGACACGACCGCGACCCCGCAGATCATGCAGGCGAGCACGCTGCCCCCGAAGCCCTCCCAGGACTTCTTCGGGCTCACGCTCGGTGCCATCGGGTGCCGACCGGCGAGCACCCCGGCGGCGTACCCGCCGACGTCGCTGCAGACTGTGGTCGCCACGAAGGCGGTGACCCGCGCCGCGCCGTCCTCGGGCGCGGTCAGCAGCGCCGCGAAGCCGGCGAGGAACGGCACATACGTGGCCACGAAGATGCTCGCCGTCACGTCGACCAGGAAGCCGGGTGCGCCGTCGGCGACGCACCACACCAGGCAGGCCAGAACCGTCGCGACCAAGCCGAAGAGGAGCGCGTCTGGTCCCCGGAGGTAGGCGAGCACCACGGTCAGCGGGCCGCCGACCACCAGCGGCAGGAGTGCTACCCGGATGCCCGCGGTCCGGAGGGCGCGGCTGATCTCGACGATCCCGACGCCGATCACCGCCGCGATGACACCGGCGAAGACCCAGCGGACGGTGAACAGCGGCACACAGACGAGTGCCCCGAGGGCCAGGCCCACGCCGATGGCAGCGGGCAGGTTTCGACCTGCCCGGCTCGGGATCGGCGTCTCCCCGCCCACGTCGGGCACCTGGGCGGGCTCGGGCAGCTGGGCGGGACCGGGCACCTGGGCCGGCCCGGGGGTGCGTGCCTCGGCGGTCATAGCATGGCCATTCGGGCTGCGGGGTCCTCAGACCTCGAGCAGCTCGGTCTCCTTGTGCCGCAGCACCTCGTCAACATGCGCGGTGTACTTGTGGGTCAGCTCGTCGAGCTCCTTCTCGGCGCGGCGTACGTCGTCCTCACCCACCTCGCCGTCCTTGGACAGCTTGTCGAGAGCGTCCTTCGCATGCCGGCGCACGGAGCGGATCGCCACCCGCCCGTCCTCTCCCCTGGCCTTGGCCACCTTGATCATCTCCTTGCGCCGCTCCTCGGTGAGCTGCGGGAAGACGATGCGGATGAGCATGCCGTCGTTGGTCGGGTTGACGCCGAGGTCGGAGTCGCGGATCGCCTTCTCGATTGCGTTGAGCGCGCTCTTGTCGTACGGCTCGATCACGGCCATCCGCGGCTCGGGGATCTTGAACGACGCGAGCTGCTGCAGTGGGGTCGTCGCGCCGTAGTAGTCGACGACGATCTTGGAGAACATCGCGGGATTGGCCCGTCCGGTGCGCAGGGTCTGCAGCTCGCTCTTGGCCACCTCGACGGCCTTCTCCATCTTCTCCTCGGCCTCGAGGAGGGTCTCGTCGATCACGTCTGGCCTCTCGGTCGAGCGGGCGGTTAGCGGGACAGCTGGTTGCCGGGCCGGCGGACGGCGCCGTCAGGACGACCCGGCGCCGACTACGGTGCCGATCTTCTCACCACGCACGGCTCGACCGATGTTGCCCTCCCCCATGAGGTCGAAGACGACGATCGGCAGGTCGTTGTCCATGCACAGCGAGATGGCCGTCGCGTCCATCACCTTGAGCCCACGAGCAAGCACCTCGGAGTAGTCGACGGAGTCGAACCGGACCGCATCCGGGTTCTCCCGCGGGTCCGAGTCGTAGACCCCGTCGACCTGGGTGCCCTTGAGCACCGCCTCGGCGCCGATCTCCAGCGCCCGCTGGGCGGCCGTGGTGTCGGTGGAGAAGAAGGGCGCGCCCATCCCGGCACCGAAGATGACGACGCGGCCCTTCTCGAGGTGCCGGATCGCGCGCCGCGGGATGTACGGCTCGGCGATCTGGCCCATCGTGATAGCCGTCTGCACCCGCGTGGCCACCCCGCGCTTCTCCAGGAAGTCCTGCAGCGCAAGGCAGTTGATCACCGTGCCGAGCATGCCCATGTAGTCGGCGCGGGGGCGGTCCATACCCCGCTCGGCAAGCGCCGCGCCACGGAACATGTTTCCGCCGCCCACCACGATGGCCACCTGCGCACCAGCAGCGACGACCTCCTCGACCTGACGGGCGACGAACGACACCACGTCGGGATCGATGCCCAGCGGCTCGCCGCCGGCGAACGCCTCCCCGGACAGCTTGAGCAGCACCCTCGACCATCGCGGCCGACCGTCCGCTGCCGGAGGAGTCGCTCCATCGGATTCAGTCATCGGCCTGAGCTCCTCATCGGCGGCCTCCTGCAGGCTCGGGCTGGCGGACGGCTGTGGGGTGAGCGCAGTCTGCCTCAGGCTTGGCCGACGCGGAACCGGGCGAACCGCGTCACGGTCACCCCGGCCTCGTCGAGCACCTGCTTGACGCTCTTCTTGTTGTCCTTGGCGAAGGCCTGCTCGAGCAGCGTGGCCTCCTTGAAGAATCCGGTGACCCGACCCTCAACGATCTTGGCTAGCGCGCCTTCCGGCTTGCCCTCCTCGCGCGCGGTGGCCTCGGCGATCTCCCGCTCCTTGGCGACAACGTCAGCCGGCACGTCCTCGCGGCTGACGTAGACCGGCGTGAAGGCGGCGATGTGCTGCGCAACATCTTTCGCGACCTCAGGAGCATCGCCGGTGAGCTCGACGAGCACGCCGACCTGAGGCGGCAGGTCCGGGCTGGTCTTGTGCAGGTAGCTCGCGACGAATGCGCCGTCGTACGCCGCGAAGCGACGCAGCTCGATCTTCTCGCCCAAGCCGGCGTTGGCCTCGTCCAGGAAGTCCTTGACGGTGCTGCCGGTGCCGGAGTCCGCGGCGAGCGCCGCGTCGAGGTCGGCCGGCCGGGCCTTGCTCAGCGCCGCGACGACAGTCGCCGCGACCTGGCCGAAGCGCTCACCCTTGGCGACGAAGTCGGTCTCGCAGTTGAGCTCGACGAGCACGCCGCTGGTGGTGCCGTCCAGGACGGCAGCGATGAGGCCATTGCTCGCGCTGCGGCCTTCGCGCTTGGCGACGCCCTTGAGCCCCTTGACCCGCAGCTGCTCCATCGCCTTGTCGTAGTCGCCGTCGGCCTCGACGAGCGCGTTCTTGCAGTCGGTCATCCCGGCGCCGGTGGCTTCGCGGAGCTTCTTGATGTCCGCAGCGCTGATGGTTGCCATGGTGGAAGTGATCCCGTCGTGTGGAGGTTCAGGAGGCGGTCGACGTACGTCGCACCACTAAGAGGCAGGCGTCTCGTCTGCGGGGGGATCGGCGGGGGTCTCCGGCGAGGCGGCCGGAGTCTCCGGAGCAGCTTCTGAGCTGGCCGGCGCGGCGGGCAGTGCTTCCGTCGTTGCGGGTCCAGCCGTGGCGGGGGTGGCGGCGTCTGCAGCCGGCGTGAGCAGCTCGAGCTCCCAGTCCGCCAACGGCTCGTCGGTGGCCAGCTGCCCGTCGTGGCTGGGCTTGTCCTCGCCGCGTCCGGCGCTGGCGTTGGCCGCCGCGCGCTGCATCAGGCCCTCGGCCACCGCGTCGGCGATCACCCGGGTGAGCAGGGTGGCTGAGCGGATGGCGTCGTCGTTGCCGGGGATCTTGAAGTCGACCTCGTCGGGGTCGCAGTTGGTGTCCAGGATGGCGACGACGGGGATGTTGAGCTTGCGCGCCTCACCGACGGCGATGTGCTCCTTCTTCGTGTCGATGATCCACACCGCGCTCGGGGTGCGGCTCATGTCGCGAAGCCCACCGAGCGTCCGCTCGAGCTTGGTCCTCTCGCGGGCCAGGACCAGCGTCTCCTTCTTGGTGAGCACGCTGATGCCGCCGGTCTGCTCGATCATCTCGAGCTCCTTGAGCCGCTGCAGCCGCTTGAACACGGTCGAGAAGTTGGTGAGCATGCCGCCCAGCCAGCGCTGGTTGACGTAGGGCATGCCGACCCGCTTGGCCTCCTTCTCGAGGGCCTCCTGCGCCTGCTTCTTCGTGCCCACGAACAGCACGGTGCCGCCGTGCGCCACCGTCTCGCGGACGAACTCGTAGGCGCGGTCGATGTAGGACAGCGTCTGCTGCAGGTCGATGATGTAAATGCCGTTGCGCTCGGTGAAGATGTAGCGCTTCATCTTCGGGTTCCAGCGCTTCGTCTGGTGCCCGAAGTGCACGCCGCTCTCGAGCAGCTGCTTCATGGTCACGACAGCCATCTGGGGCCGCACCTCTCTTCGCCCGCGTGCCGCCCTCCGGCGATCACCGCGCGCACTCGGTTGTTCGCGGCGCACGGGCGTGCACCGCTCCTGACGTCCGCGTCTGACCGCGCCCTACCCGCGCGAACGCGGGACCGGAGGCGGGCCACCCGCCGACGAGCAGCGGGAGCGGGGCGTGCGAAGTCGACTCGGTCTCCCGAGCCGCTGGCGCCAGTGTAGAGCGAGAGCACTCCTGCGGTCGAACCCGCCGATATCCACAGATCGCTCTCGCGCGCTCCGCCCGCCGTGGCCGTTAGCCCAGGGTGAGGTCATGAGCTGCCCCCTCCGGATCCTGGCCACCCTCCTGTGCCTCAGCGCGGTGGGAGCGGGTACGGCGCACGCGAGTTCGACGTGGGTGCCGCCCGTCTCTGGCGGCGTTGAGGTGGCCCGTGGCTTCCTCCCACCGGCGCGCCGCTGGGAGCCGGGGCATCGCGGTGTCGACCTTGTCGCGCCCCTCGGTAGCGAGGTGCGCGCCGCCGGCGCCGGGACGGTGACGTTCGCGGGGGTGCTCGCCGGCCGTGGTGTCGTCACCGTCACCCACGGCGCGCTGCGATCGACGTACGAGCCGGTCGCCGCCTCCGTCCGGGTCGGCGACCGGGTGCGAGAGGGCGCGGTGCTCGGGCGCCTCCAGCCAGGTCACGGACGGCCGGGCCCGGGCCAGTCGATCCTGCACTGGGGGCTACGCCGCGGGGAGCTCTACCTCGACCCGCTCAGCCTGCTCCGAGGCGGCCCCGTGCGGTTGCTCGCCTTCTGGACTCCCACGCCTGCGCCGCTGTCAGCTGTGCCTGGACGACAGGTGGTGCCGGTGCCGGGGGCCGCCGCCGCTCCGGCTCCGGGGTCCCCCGCACGCGAACCAGCCGGCGCAGGTCCTCCCGCCCGTGCCGCCGCCGGCTCCGGGCGGGGCAGACCAGCCCCGGGTGGAGCAGTCGTGGCAGCGATGGCACTGGCCACGGCCTTCGCCGCCACCCGCCGCCGGCCGCCGTGACGCCCGACGAGCCCCTCAGTCGCGCTGTTCGGCGAGCTTGCCGCGCAGCTGCAGCACCGCCTTGGTGTGCATCTGGCAGATGCGCGACTCGGTCACCCCGAGCACCTGGCCGATCTCAGCCAGAGTGAGCCCCTCGTAGTAGTAGAGGGTGACGACGATCTTCTCGCGCTCGGGCAGGGTGTTGATGGACTTGGCCAGGAGGTACTTCGTCTCCTCGGTCTCGAAAGCCATGACCGGGTCCTCGGCCTTGGTGTCCTCGAGGGTGTCGACCAGGCTGAGCTTGTCCCCCCGCTCGCCGCCGACGTTGAGCAGCTCGTCGAGCGCGACCACGTTGACGAAGGAGACCTGGCTGAAGATCGCGTGCAGGTCATCCAGCGAGATGTCCAGCTCGCTGGCCACCTCAGTCTCGGTGGGCGTGCGATGCAGCCGGCTCTCCAACGCGGCATAGGCCTTCTCGACCTCGCGGGCCTTGTACCGGACGGACCGCGGGATCCAGTCGATGGCCCGAAGCTCGTCGATGATCGCGCCCTTGATGCGGCTGATCGCATAGGTCTCGAACTTGATCACGCGGGCCAGGTCGAACTTCTCGATGGCGTCGATCAAGCCGAAGATGCCGTAGCTGACGAGGTCAGCCTGCTCGATGTTGGGCGGGAGCCCTACGCCGACCCGGCCGGCGACGTACTTCACCAGAGGTGAGTAGTGCAGGATCAGCCGCTCGCGCAGGCCCTGGTCCGCGGTCTCCTTGAACTCCCGCCACAGCTCAGCGATCGCCGAGTCGATCTCCGCCTTGACGGCAGGGTCGACCTCGGGGCGTGTGCGCGCACGCGAGACCGTCATCTGGCGGGGCCCCTCACGCGCGTGATCTAGGCGCGTGGGTGAGATCGGTCATAACTCGCCCTCAGTCGTTCCGCGGAGACGTGAGTATAGATCTGAGTGGTGGCGAGCGTAGCGTGCCCGAGCATCTCCTGGACGCTTCTGAGGTCGGCGCCACCCTCGAGAAGATGTGTCGCAGCGGAGTGCCGAAGCCCGTGCGGTCCGAGGTCGGGGGCGTCCGGCAAGGTGGCGAGGTGCTCATGTACGGCGCGACGGACGGTCCGTGAGCCGATCCGGGCGCCCCGCTCGCCGAGGAAGAGGGCGGGGCCGCTGCCGACCCGTTGGAGCGCGGGTCGACCGCCGCGGATCCAGAGGTCGAGGGCCTGCTGCGCGGGCAGGCCGTAGGGCACCCGCCGCTCCTTGGCCCCCTTCCCCCACACCCGGAGCAGCCGCCGGCCGTGGTCGATGTCGTCGAGGTCGAGGCTGCAGAGCTCTCCCACCCGCACGCCTGTCGCGTAGAGGACCTCCAAGATGGCCCGGTCCCGCCTGCCCACGGCAGTGGTGGCATCCGGGACCTCGAGCAGCTCGGCGGCCTCGTCGGCCCGGAGGATGCGGGGCAGCCGGTGCTCCCGCTTCGGGGTGCCCAGCGTCGCCGCCGGGTCCTGCGCGACCCAGCCGCGTCGCAGCGCCAGCGCGAAGAAGACCCGCACCGCGGACGCCTTTCGGGCCAGGCTGGCCCGGCTCAGGCCGGAGGTGCGCAGCCGGGCCAGCCAGCTGCGAATCGCCTGGTGGTCGATCTGGCTCAGCTCGGTGAGCCCGAGGCGTCCAGCGTGGTCGAGCAGACCTGTCAGGTCCCCGATGTAGGCGGTGACGGTGTGCCGGGAGAGCCCGCGCTCCGCAGCCAGGTGCCGCTCGAACTCCACCAGCTGATTTGACATCGTCGCCGGCACGATCAGGGCCACGCGAGGCGGCCGGGCCGCGCGCTTGGCCGCACCTCCGTTCGGCAGACCCGGGCCCAGGGCGGCTGTACTCCCGGCAGGCATGCCCCGACCCTGCGGAGCGGCCGGGCCTGCGTCAAGCACCGCCAGTCGTGCGGCGCGCGCGCCGCTGCTGGGCCGAGAGCCGAAACCCGGCGTCCGACGCCTCGACCCAGCCGCCTGCGTACATCTGGTTGAGCAGCGCCGCGACGCGCAGCGCCGGCAGCCCGGCCGTTGCGGCGATCCGATCGGGATGAACGAAGGCCCGCACGGGTGTCGCGTCGAGCACCAGCCGGGCCTCGGGCCCCAGCGCATCCCGCTGCTCTGCCGAACCGGACGGCCGCACCCCGGCGTCGTCCCCGAACCGGCCGATGACATCAAGGACGTCCGCCGCGCCGGTCACGCACACGGCGCCGCCCTCGCGCAGCATCGCGTGGCACCCCCCGGACATGGCGGAGGTCACCGGACCTGGGACGACCATGGCGCCGCGAGCCATCCGCTGCGCCCATCGCAGCGTGCTGAGCGCCCCGGACCGCACGGCTGCTTCCACGACCACCGTGCCCGCTGTCAGCGCGGCCAGCAGCCGGTTGCGGACGAGGAACCGGTGCCGCATCGGCGCGCATCCGGGCGGGTACTCGCTCACCACTGCGCCGGCCCCGGCGACCTGGTCGAGCAGCTGGTGGTGAGCAGGCGGGTAGGCCGTGTCCGCGCCGCAGGCGAGGACGACGACCGTCGAAGCGCCTGAGGCGAGGGCCGCCCGGTGAGCGGCCGCATCGATGCCGACCGCCCCGCCCGACACGATGAGCCAGCCGGCGTCGCCCACACCGCCGGCGATGCGGTCTGCCATGTGCACGCCGTACCCGGAAGCGGCCCGGGCTCCCACTATCGCCACTGAGCGGTCGGTGAGCTCGTGCAGCGGTGCGGATCCGCGCACCCACAGTGCGTGCGGCTCTGCATCGAAGGCCACCAGCGAGTCGAGGCCTGATGGCCACTCGTCGTCACCCGGGCACACCAGCCGGGCCCCGACTGCCGCAGCCCGCTCCAGGTCGGCGCCAGGGTCCACCCCGTCCAACCGGGCCACAGCCCGGGCCAGGAACCGCGGTGGGAGCACCCGATCCCGTCGGCGGACGCGGTCCCACGCCTCCACCGGACCCACTGAGCGAACCAGAGCCCGCAGCACGTCGTCGTCCGGCTCCACCACCCGCGACAGCGCCGCAAGAGCGAGCCGCACCTCGTCGGGTGCGCGCGCGGAAACAGAGTGCAGGCTCACGCCGCCACCGCCGAGGATGCCCCGCGCAGCAGCATCGCCTCGTCCACGTCGTCGGCAGTCGGCGATCCGTGGCCGGACAGGTCGGCGATCGTCCACGCGAGCCGGTGCACCCGGTCCCGCCCGCGAGCGCTGATGCGGCCGCCGGAATGTTGGTCGTCGAGGCTGCGCAGCAGTCGCGGCGCGATAGGCCAGCGCAGGCGCAGCTCAGAACCGGGCACGTCGGAGCTCACCCGCCACGGCGTGCCGGCGAGGCGCGCTGCGGACGTCGCCCGAGCCGCGGCCACGCGGGCTGCGACGGCCGCAGTGCCCTCGACGTTGTCGACATCGAGGTAGGCGCCCCGCCCCAACGCGAAGACCTGCACCTGGATGTCGACCCGATCGAGCAGCGGACCGGAGAGCTTGCCGAGGTAGCGACGTCGGGCCAGCGGCGAGCAATGGCAGCCGCTGGGCTCGCCCGTCGCTCGGACGCACTGGCAGGGGTTGGCCGCCAGTGCCAGCAGGAACCGCGCCGGGTAGGTCGCGGAGCCATCGGCGCGCGAGATGGTGATCTGCCCGGACTCCAGTGGCTGCCGTAGACCGTCCAGCAGGCGCCCGGAGAACTCCGGCGCCTCGTCGATGAAGAGCACGCCCCGATGAGCCAGCGAGACATCTCCAGGCCGGGGAACTCCGCTCCCCCCGCCCAACAGGGCGGGCAGAGTGCTCGAGTGGTGCGGACGGCGGTACGGCGGTCGAGTCAGCAGCGCTGCGTCCGCGGCCAGCACGCCGGCCACGGAGTGCACTGCGGTCACCTCGAGAGCGGACTCCTGGTCGAGCGGCGGCAGCAGACCGGGCAGCCGGTCAACCAGCATCGTCTTGCCGGCGCCGGGCGGACCGAGGAGGAAGAGGTGGTGCGCGCCGGCCGCGGCGACCTCCAGCGCACGCCGCGCCACCGACTGGCCGAGCACGTCGCGCAAGTCGAGGGGGTCGGCCTCGAGCGAGGCGGCGGCAGGCGGGGGATCGTCGAGCACCTCGTCCCCGACGCACGGCTCGCCTCGCAGCCATCGCAGCAGGGCACCGAGGTGGCGCACCCCGGTGACCCGCACGCCCGGCACGAGTGCCGCCTCTGCCGCATTGCTCGCCGGCACGACGACGCGCTCGACGCCGGCCCGGGACGCGGCGAGCACCGCCGGCAGCACGCCGCGGACCGGTCGCACCCGGCCGTCGAGGCCCAGCTCGCCCAAGAGCACGAGCCCAGCGAGGGAAAGGACAGGCACCACCCCCGCCGCCGCGAGGATCGCCACAGCGACGGCGAGGTCGTACGCGCTACCTGACTTCCGGAGCGTGGCTGGGCTCAGTCCTACTGTCATGCGAGCCTGCGGCCACGCCTCGCCGCTGTTGACGATGGCAGCGCGCACCCGGTCCCGCGCCTCGGCCAGCGCCGTGTCCGGCAGCCCGATCAGGTGCATCCCGGGGAGGCCGGTGGCGAGATGCGCCTCGACCTCAACGAGATGGCCGGAGACACCCACCAGCGCCACCGACCAGGACCTGGCCAGCGACACTAGAATGCCTGCCGCAGGTGGGTTACAGACGCCGCGCCGCGCTCCGCGTGCCGGACCTCGATGACGTCGAAGCTCAGCTCGCGTGGCCCGGCACCAGGCCCGGCCTCTGGCTGGGGAGTGTGCTCGCGGAGCCAGATCGCGGCGAGCTCGCGGATCTTGGTCTGCTTGCGCAAGCCGACCGCCTCGGCCGGCTCGCCGAATCGACCGGAGCGGCGGGTCTTCACCTCGACGAAGGTGATGACCCCCTCACACCTCGAGACGATGTCGATCTCGCCATCGGCGCAGCGCCAGTTGCGATCGAGGATCTCGTGACCAGCCTCGATCAGGTGACGCAGCGCCACCCGCTCGCCGTAGCGCCCCAACCCGTCCTTCGCCTGCATCAACACGCTCCCCTCGTCCCGTCCGATCTCTTGACGGTAGGGAGAGCAGGGAGGCCCGCAGGCGGCTGGCCCGCAATCTGTGGAGGACGAGTTACCGGCTCGTGTCGACCTCGCCGTCAGGGCGCCCGGGCACCGCCTGGGCCGTGCGGCCAGCGCGCGCCGACGGTGCTGACGCACCCGGCGGAGCGGCGGCAAACGGCGCCGCCGGCTCGTCCGCTGGGGTGGGGGCCGCCGGAGCTGCCTCGCCGACGGGCTCGGCCGGATTCGCGTGCTCCCCGGCGCCCGGTTCGGCCTTGCTCTGGTTGGCCGCCGGCGGCGGGCCGTCTGTGCTGGTGCGGTCGGCAGCAGAGGTGGTCGAGCTGCCGGAGGAGGAACCGGTGCCGGGCTGGTCGGGCCTGGCCGGGTCCGGGCTGGCGGAGTTCAGGGTCGAGCTGCCGTAGTCCTGCGGCTCGACGGGCCGCTCGGTCATCGGCCCGGGTCGGTGCCGCGGGCCGGCTCACCCGTCTCGATGTCGGTCTGCGCCTCGTCGCCGGCCTCCGGCGGAGTGTCCGAGGGCACAGTTGGGTCAACGTCCTCAGGTGCGGTCTCCGGGCTGACGCTCATGGGGTTCTCCTGGTGGATGGACGACGAGCCGTAGGACGAGAGCCTTACCCGCTGGTCGTCAGAGAATGCCGACTGCCCACAGGAGGGCGCTGCCGATGAGGACGACGCCCGCGATGAGGATCGCGATGTCCGTCGTCCGCGGTCCCCGGTAGCGACGGGTCGCGTTGAAGCCCACTCGCCGCTAACCGCCGATCTGCAGGTCGCTCTTGGCGAGCTCTTCGACGTTGACGTCCTTGAAGGTCACGACACGGACGTTCTTCACGAAGCGCGCCGGCCGGTACATGTCCCAGACCCACGCGTCGGCCATCGACACTTCGAAGAAGACCTCGCCATCGGCGTTGCGCACCTGGAGGTCCACCGAGTTGCAGAGGTAGAAACGGCGCTCGGTCTCGACCACGTAGGTGAAGAGCCCGACGACGTCCTTGTACTCGCGATAGAGCTGGAGCTCCATCTCGGTCTCGTACTTCTCAAGATCCTCGGCGCTCAAGCTAGACAATCTCCTGGAGATCGGGATCCTCGTCGACGTCGACGAGAGTGCCATCATCGCGCACGTTGGCGAAGCTGCGCCGATGCTCCGGGCAGGGGCCGTGCTCGCGCAGTGCGGTCGCGTGCTCGACGGTGCCGTAGCCCTTGTGCCGGGCGAAGTTGTACGCCGGATAGGTCTCGTGCATCTCGACCATCATCCGGTCGCGGGTCACCTTGGCCACCACGCTCGCGGCCGCAATGCAGGCTGCGACCCGGTCGCCCTTCCACATCGCCAGACCAGGCACCCCCAAGCCGCGCACGGGAAACCCGTCTGTGAGCACGTAATCCGGCGCCGGCTCGAGCATGGCCAGCGCCCTGCGCATCGCGGCGACGTTGCAGCGGTGCAGCCCGAGCCGATCGACGTCGGCCGCGGGCACGACGACCGCTCGCCACGCCATTGCCCGACGTACGACCTGCTCGTATACGCGCTCGCGCGCCGCCTCGGTCAGCAGCTTGGAGTCGGCCAGCCCCGGCACCTGGCCGCGCTTGCCGTCGGGCAGGAGCACAGCCGCCGCGACGAGCGGTCCGGCACAGGCGCCGCGACCTGCCTCGTCGGCTCCGGCGATGCGATCGAAGCCAGTCCGGCGAAGGGCC